>JAJTHK010000007.1 GCA_021298895.1 Luteolibacter sp. | reverse complement strand
AGTTGCCCACAACAGCCCGCTTCTTCGACGAGTTTCAGACCCATTCTCGAATCGGCCTGTTGTGGGCAACTTCCAAGAACTTCGCGCCGATCTGAAGCGCTCAGAAGCCAGTTTTAACCCACAGATTTTGCGGAAGAGGCCTTTTTGAAACGATTCTGCATGGTTTTCTCAGGATCCTTGCATCCGGGAGTAGTCGTTGCCCAAATCAATTTCGCTCCGGTTTTTTCCATCCGCGTCACGAGTTCATCGAGTCGCTTCGCATAAGCTTCGGGTGAACGATCTTCATTGTCATATTCCCAACCATAAATATCCCACAACCCCCAATTGAAATGGATCACATCCCACTTGGTATCTCCCAAATAGGAATCGATCTTTTTGATTCCCGTCCCGCTCCATTCAGCATTCCCTGGATTTCGGGTCACGTTGGCTTTGCCGATGAGCCCCTCTTTGACCTGCTTCTGATAACCTTGGGAAATCGAATCACCGATGAGAAGAACATTGGGCAATTTGGGATCGATCGCGATCTCTTGAGTTTGAGCAAACGCAGAACACACACCCAATAAGAACAAGATGAACAATTTCATAGCTGCGACACTAAATCGGAGTTCTACAGCGTCAATCTCAGATACCAAGCATGACTCCTTGCTTGCTTTCATTTTCCTAATCCATTGAATGATAACTATGTCTAAATGGCTTTTCATTTTCCTAATCACCTTCGCAAGCGCTCAGGCCAACTCAGCCGAGAAACTCATCGCCGCGGCTCGCAAACAGATCGGCGTCACGGTGCGATATGATCCAGCTTATGCCTCTCTCACTTACCCGAAAGGCGATATCCCACGCGAACGCGGCGTTTGCACCGATGTGTTGATCCGCGCCTTACGCGATGCACTCGACAAAGACCTCCAAGAACTCGTCCACCTTGATATGAAGGCGAATTTCGCAAAATACCCAAAAATCTGGGGATTGAAATCGACGGATAAAAACATCGATCACCGCCGCGTCCCTAACTTGATGACCTATTTCACCCAAAAACATATCTCCATTCCCCTCTCCAAAGGCGATGAAAAACCCGAATTCTTACCCGGAGACATCGTCACCTGCACCGTCCCGCCAAACCTCCCCCACATCATGATCGTAAGCGACAAAAAGAACACCTCCGGTCGACCCCTCATCATCCACAACATCGGCGCTGGCACCCAAGAAGAAGACCGAATCGATGAATTCCCCATCACCGGCCACTACCGCTGGAAAGAATAATCACCAACCCACCTCCATTCCATTGCAATCCTTGTCACAGCTGGGACAAAGATTGCAACGAAATGGAATGAGATATGGGAGCGTTTTCCGATTTCTAAAACCGCTATACCGTTAAACCCGATGCGTGTCTTGCTGCATCAGCCAGGATTTTGGTGCGTTTCTTCCAGATTTTTCTGCCCACATAAATTTTCGGATACAATGCGGATGGAAGCAAAGGATCGACCTGCAGTGCGATGCTTGAGGCCGCCTTTTCCGCAGCCGTCCAATCTGCAAGCGCCTTAGGGCTGTTTAGCTGGGCCACGGCAGGAAATTCATCGAGAACGACATCCAGCTTTTCATACTGCTCATTGATTGCATCAAAATTCCAAGCGCCTTCAACCATCCGAACATCAACTTTTTGACCTTTCGAATCCGCCATAAGCAACATCAGATGTGTACAGTCAGAATCATCGCTCGCGATCAGTTTCTCGATGGCTGGCGGGGTTGAGGGCGAAATCCAGACGCTGCCCTGAAGACATCCGCAACCGGCTTTGGCCAGCGCGCGTGTCAGTTGTCGACGTTTCGTATTCTCCGCCTCGGGAATATCAAAAAGGAACAAGCGCCACTTGCCATCCCAAGGGGTCGCCCAGGCCACCTCTGGGTCACGTCCTCCATTCGCAGCATTTCGCCCAGCTTCTGTCAAACGGTGAAGGCGCTTGCCCGATGCTGGATCATTCAATGTTTC
The DNA here is from genome assembly GCA_021298895.1 of Luteolibacter sp. Lineage (GTDB taxonomy): Bacteria > Verrucomicrobiota > Verrucomicrobiia > Verrucomicrobiales > Akkermansiaceae > Luteolibacter. The sequence goes on along the minus strand of JAJTHK010000007.1, from coordinate 20,401 downwards.
AATAAACCCCTGCGCCTCAAGTCGATGAATTTGACTTAGCAATCCATTGCGATAGGCCCAACCCTCAAATGATTGCTCAAGATTCTGAAAAGTCGGCTTAAACGGTTTTTCCGCCAGCCAAAACAGACGGTAAAGCAGGAGTTCGGTTTTCGCTTTCATCGGCAAACACTGTTCACAATTATTGTCCCAGCTGCGACAATAATTGCAACGGCTGGGACAAAATTTACAATCTTTGTCCCAGCTGTGACAAGGATTGTAATGAGCGGGGTCGGGTTTGAGGGTGAGAATCCGAGCTTGTTATTCTTGTGAAACCTGTGCAATTGTCCGCGTCCCCGCGGAAAAGCCGTGGTTTTCTTGTATTATTTTGTATGGACACACCTCCTTTTTCCGAGCTCGGACTTCCCGATGATCTCCTCGCAGCGATTGAAACTTTAGGCTACGAGCGGCCATCTCCCATTCAGTGGAAAGCGATCCCGCCTGCGCTCGAAGGGAGAGACATTCTTGGTCTTTCCGCAACTGGTTCTGGTAAAACCGCTGCTTTCGCCCTCCCTGCCTTGGCCTCGATTGATGTCAAAAAAGCTTACCCGCAAGTATTGATTCTTTGTCCAACCCGCGAGCTTGCAGTTCAGGTCTGCGAAGAAGTTCACCGCCTCGGCGCGAAAAAAGTCGGTCTGCAAGCCACTCCCGTTTATGGTGGTGCGCCAATCGATCGCCAACTTCGCGCTCTCCGCAGCGGAGCACAACTTGTCGTCGGAACTCCCGGCCGTTTGCTTGATCACCTTCGCCGTGGTTCGTTCGATGCCAGCCGCATCAAGATGGCGATTCTCGACGAAGCCGACCGCATGCTCGACATGGGCTTCAAAGAGGAAATGGATGAGGTCCTTGCCGCGCTTCCGAAAGAACGCCAGATCCTGTTCTTCTCCGCGACGATGAATCCAGGAGTTTCCCGTTTCATCAAAAAATTCGGCAACAATCCTGAACTCATCGAGATCGAACAAAAAGCGATGACGGTATCCACCGTCGAACAAGCCTACTACGAGGTCCGTCAGCGCTCGAAAGTCGAAGTCCTTTCTCGTATCCTTGATATGAACCCGCCGCGCCTCGGAATTATTTTCTGTAACACCAAACGCTCGGTCGATGAATGCACCGAGGATCTTGTCAACCGTGGCTACGCTGCCGATCGCCTGCACGGCGACATCACCCAGCAAATGCGCGAACGTGTTCTCAAACGTTTCCGCGATGGTGCAGTCGAACTCCTCGTCGCCACCGACGTTGCGGCTCGCGGACTCGATATCGATGAAATCGACATCGTGTTCAACTACGACCTGCCAACCGATCCGGAAGACTACGTTCACCGCATCGGACGCACCGGACGTGCGGGTCGTTCCGGACGTGCAGTGTCTTTCGTTTTCGGACGTGAAATCTATCGCCTCCAAGCGATCGAGCGTTACACCCGCCAAGTCATCAAACGCGAGAAAATCCCATCCGTAGAGCAAGTCGAGGGTCGTCGTGCGGATATCATTTTCGAATCGCTCAAAGAACGCCTCGAAACCGGTGGCTTTGATTCATATCAGGAAAATATTGATCGTTTGTTAGAACAAGGACACACCCCGACAGATATTGCCGGTGCGTTGATCACCATGCTCCGCGAATCGAATGGTCGCGAAGGCGAAGCCATCCAAGAAGATCGCGAGCCAGAAAGCGGCGCGAAACGCGATAACAAAAAAGGCAAAAACGATAACCGCGAATCCCGTGATCGCGAGCCACGCGAGCAACGTCCTCGCTACGATTCTCCTGATCGCCCACCACGCGAATACGAGCGCGGTGGAGCCAAACGCGATGCTGGCCCAGTTGAAGGCGGTATGTCCCGTTTGTTCATCTCACTCGGAAAAGGTGCGGGGATCATGCCAAAAGATATCGTTGGCATGATGTATCGTGAAGCCGGTCTTCCCGATGGTTGCCTTGGTCGCATCACCTTGTTTCCAAAACATTGCTTGGTCGATGTTCCAGAAGCACTCGCCGACCAAGCGATACAGAAAACCCGCAACGCGAAACTCCGTGGAAAAGCTTTCCGTATGGATCACGACCGCGGCCCTAATCAGTAATCGTGGCAGCGGATTGCATCCGCCCAGCAAATTTAAATAACGAAAGGCCCCGTGATTTTAAATCACAAGGCTTTTTTTTGTTAGAGATTCGTAATTAGCAATAAATCTTATCTCGCAGGCATAATCGGCGCTTCCCAACCTGCAAGATCGGATGGCTTGACCTTCTTCACGTGGCCATTGAAAGAGAATTTGCTAGGGTTGTATGATCCAACGAATGAGAAATCGAGATCTGCCTTGATCTCCTTTTCCATACCAATTGCCCAGAGCACTCCGTTGAGAACCAAGCGGCGATAGTTATCATCAAGGAAATCCTGTGAAGCTCCTTGAGTGCTGTGGAAAACCCGATGCTTGGTGCCGTTTTTAGCTACATAACTGCGCGTCCATGTCGATGGCATCGGTGGTTTGTTAGGATCGGCTTCTGCAGCAGGATCCATAGAAACAAGCGGTTGTGAATTTGTTAGAACCGTAAAATCAGGTGCGGCTTTACCAACATATCCACCAGCGTGAGTAAATGCAGTATCGGCGACACCCGTAAGGATCACATTACCACGTTGTTCAGGAATCACCTGAATACGTGTGCCCTGTTTGTGGTTGGTTCCGTAGTGCCCAACCCAAGTATTTCCGAGGATCTGGTGGCCGAAACCGTTTTCATATCCAGCGGCTTTGGATTTGAAGTCGTATTTCGCGTATTTCGAATCTCCTGGAATTTTAAAGGCGTGTGAGGAAGTGCGTAAGCCGCAAACCGGACCACCGCGTTCAACATAACTCTCAATGTGAGCCATCTGGTCATCGGGTAGATTTAGGAAACGTGCGAAAATGAAAAACAGGTCTGCCTTTTCAAGCGCATCAAGTCCCGTAACGATGGATGAGCCGGCTTCGATATAACCTTCCTTGTCCACACCGAAGACAACCGTGCATTTAAAACCCAAGCGCTTCGCGAGAATACGTGCAAGTGCAGGACAAGCCTCCTCTGCACGGTATTCGTGATCACTAGCAAGGAAGACGATGTGCTTCCCTTTTCCAGGACCTGCCTCGCCTTCGTAGACGATAGGGTTGGCGTGGACTGCGGTGATAGCGAGTAAAAGAGTCAGGATAAATTTCATAGAGGTATCGATTATTTTTCTAGTGGGTGATCTTTAAGCAACTCTTCGGGTTTCCAGAAAACGGAACGATCCTTCGTTGCCTCGCGAATTTTTTTAACGGTCTCTGCGCTAACAGGAGCGGCCTTGTTGCCCCAAGTGTTTCGGACATAAGTCAATACGGCGGCAATTTCCTCATCTTTAAGAATTGAACCGAATGCTGTCATTGGCGGAACACCTTTTTCGGGATCAAACACCTTACCGTTCACTACAATTTTTCCGTGTATACCGTTAAGAACGATTTTAGCTAATCGCTCTTCACTTCCAGTAACCCAAGGTGTGCCGACAAGTGGTGGGAAAGCCGGATCGAGTCCATTACCGTGAGGTTGATGGCAGGTCGCACAATGAGCTTCGCGGTTAAAGACTTCAGCCCCGAGCTCATAAGCCTTTGCGTCATTACCTTTGAGATGATCAGGAACTTTGGCCATGACCTTCTTCTCCTTAACAATTTTGATCTCGGTGGGCATGCCAGCCTTAGCTGCATCTGCAGGGCCCCAGAATTGTTTCACCATGGCAGCAGCATTACGGGCGTGAGGTTCAGGCGATTCGAGCATCGCCGCGAGGAGTTTTTCATCACGAATGTTATGGCGTTGATGCCACCACAGAGCTTCCAACAAAGGGTGAGCGTGCTCGGCTTTTTTCGGATCGAATTGTTTCATCCACTTGAGCATAGCGGCTTCGACCTCGGCTTGAGGACGTGAGTCAAGCTCAAGACGAGCGCGTTCACGAACCCCATCGATAGGATGCTTAAGAATATCTAACAAAGCGATAATCGGCTGACCGTGAATAGCGACAGGCTCCTGCAAAGGACGATCCTTGAAAATCATGCGAAAGATCCGGCCATGTTTTTTATCGCGCTTCGGATCACGAATGTTGTGCTGCATATGGCCGATGATGACGTTCTGCCAGTCGGCAACATAGAGCGCGCCGTCAGCACCAAACTCGGCGTCGGCGGGGCGGAAGTTTTTATCATCACTGCGGAGGAAATCAGGAGTAGGCTCACCCCATATCTCTCCCTGCTTGAAGGTGGCCTTATCGTTAGTGTGGCCGTCGCGTTTTAGATCATAGCGCTTGATACCGAGGTAGCCGATCGCGTTGCAGACGAGGAAATCCTGCTGGATGTCATCGGGAAAATTCGCACTAGAGATGATGCCGTTTGCTGGCACAGGTCGCACTTCTTTATTGATCAGAGGAAACATTTTGAAACCGTTTCCATCAGGACGCACATGGAAGGCACGACCGCCAGTGCCGTCGCTTGCGAAAAGATAACCCCAGCGGTCGAAGCTGGTGCCGTGTGGATTGGGGTTGTTAGCAGCGATGAACTGAATCATGTGGCGACGTGGGCAAAAACGATACATTCCAGATGCACCCGTGGATAAAGAAGCCCCCCATGGATGTTCGTAGTTGTGGTGGAGGAAAATACCGCTCTGCCAATAAAGTCCTCCGTCTGGACCGATGGTGAAATTGTTAGCTGCGTGGTGAGTGTCCGCCGATCCAGTGGCTTGTAACAAAACGATACGAACATCTGCCTTATCATCACCGTCGGTGTCTTTAAGGAAAAGAATATCAGGCTGGGAGGCAACGATCACACCGCCGCCCCAGAAGGCGAAGCCGAGTGGATTGTGTACTTTGGCAAATTCGATCGCTTTATCTGCCACACCGTCGCGGTTTTCATCTGGCAGAATCAGAAGAGTGTCATTCAATTCTTTTAATGGTTCCCATTTTGGATAGGTTCCCCAGCAAGCGGCCCAGAGTCGACCTTTCGTATCCACCTGCAATTGCACGGGGTTGGCGATTGCTGGAAATCTGGATTCATCGGCGAAAAGATTCACCGCGAAGCCTTCCGGAACGTTGATTTTTTTCAGACTCTCCTCAGCGCTCAGGTAATCGCTGCTACCTTCCTTTTCAGCGCTAGAGCTCTGGCTACCGCCGCCGACGTTGGAAATCACCTCGATGGGTTTTGGAACATTTGAATCATCAATTTTGTGATCTTTTCCCTGAGCAATGGCGTGAATTTTCGCGTCGCGATTGGCGGTCAATACATCGAGCATCATCATCTCGTGTAGTAGAACCTCAGCATTGGTCTGCTTCTTGACGAAACTCAATCCGGCGCGGCTACCCCACATGTCGTTTTCATCGGTCGCGCGGAAGCGATTGTGCCAATGCCAGTTTTTGTCGAGCACTGATTGACGCAATGGCTCAAGAGTCGTTGAAGGAGAAACAGCCTGACCTGTTAGAGCAGCAGCGATCACTTCGCCGATCCTGCGGTTACCCTCTGCTAACAAATGCACGCCATTGAGAGTGAGTGGAGATTTGGCTTTCGCGTAGAGTTCTTTCGATGGATTGAATAGATCCACGAACGCAACGCTCTTTTCCGTAGCCACCTGTTTGATCGCCTCTGAATATAGCGCGAGGTTCACGTTGTTCGCAACGCCGTCTGGCAAGAGCGGATCTTTCAGGTTTTCATGAGCGATAGGAGAGAAGAGCACAATACGCGGGGATGATTCTCCATTGTATTTCGCAGCTTGGTAATTCCCCACCATCGTGGCGAGGGAAGTTTTGAACTCAGCGAGCTTTTTCTCTCCACCGAACGATTCGTTGTAACCGAAGAAAACAAAGATCACATCGGCCTTGCACGTCGCTAGGTAATCTTCCGGGGAAGGCACGCCTTCGCTGCGTGGGCGAGAGGTCACGGTGTCACCGGAAACAGCAAGAGTGCGAAGTGAGAGGTTTTTACCTGCCATTTTGCTTTGAATGACCGTCTCCATCCAGCCGTCATGCTGCATCCGATCGGCAAGGCCATTGCCAATGATGCAGACCGTGTCGTCTTTCTGAAGAGGAAGTTGAGCGTAGGCGGGTAAAGTCAGAACTAGACCCAAGCCAATGGCTAAATGACGGGTAGGAATAAGGTTTTTAGGGAACATGGATTTTATAAAACGTTCAAAGAGATGATGTTATTGCAAGGATTGTAGAAATATTGCCGATTTTCGCCTTTTTTTGGGAAAGGAATCAAACCCCAACTAAAACCGGCACGCCATAGGTGGTGAAGCCGGTCGAATCCTTGATATCGATATCTAGGATCTCACCGGTCAAGCGATTCACATCCCCTTCAAAAATCACAATCTTGTTCTGCGGGGTTCTTCCCGACAAGGTGCTTGGATTACTTTTCGAAGGCCCTTCGCAAAGCACGCTTTGAACGGTGCCAACGATCGCTGCGTTTTTCTCAATCGCCAAACGATTCACCACATCTAACAAACGCTGATTGCGTTCTTCTTTCACAGTTTCTGGAATTTGATCTTCCATTTCCGCCGCGGGCGTGTCCTTGCGTTTTGAGTAACGGAACACAAATGCGTTATCGAATTTGAGTCGCTCGACAGTTTGAATCGTCGCTTGGAAATCTTCTTCAGTTTCACCTGGGAAACCGACGATAATATCCGTCGTGATCGCAAGATCAGGCCTTGCTGCTTTCATCTTCTCACAGATCTCGATGAACTTTTCACTTTTGTAAGGACGACGCATCGCTTTCAAAATCCGGTCCGATCCACTCTGCATGGGAAAATGGATATGCGACATCAATTTTGGCAAATAGGTGAACGCCGCCACCAAATCATCGCGGTATCCGATGGGATGCGGAGATGTGAAACGGATCCGCTCGATGCCATCCACTTGATGCACCGCTTCTAGCAACTGAACGAATGGCGACTTTCCATCTATTTTCGGAAATTCTGTCCGACCATATAGATTTACGATTTGGCCGAGCAAGGTGACTTCTTTCACACCTTGGCGAGCGAGAAACTCGACCTCTTTGACGATGTCCGCGATCGGCCTTCCACGTTCTTTTCCCCGCGTATCGGGAACGATGCAGAAAGAGCAGCGCATGTTGCAGCCCTGCATGATGGAAACAAAAGCCGAGGCATTTTTTGCCTTCGGCATGTGATCACGAATGGTGTTTTGCGAATCGATTTCCTCAGCAATATCGCACACGGAAGTCCCGATAAGAGAAAGCGCTGGATCGTCCATCCGAGCTTCTAATCGTCGTTTCAAGATCCCATCCACATACTCAAATACCTTGTGATATTTCTGAGTCCCAACCACCACATCGAGATGCGGAATACGCTCGAAAAGCTCCTGACCGCGCGATTGCGCCATGCAACCCATGAAACCGTAAACCACGTGCGAGCGCTTCTGCCTTTGAGCACCCATGATGCCCATTTTACCTAACGCTTTCTGCTCCGCTTGATCCCTAACAGAACAGGTATTGATCAAAATCGCATCCGCATCCTTCTCGGTCGGTGTGAGGGTATAGCCACCCTCCGTGAACATCCGCGCCACCTGCTCGGTGTCGCGCTCGTTCATCTGGCAACCGTAGGTTTTTAGGTAAACTTTTGGCATCTCTCAAATGACGTTTACGCCAATTTTAAACGATCATCAGTCGCTAACTTTTCTGTCAACGCCGCATAACCCCCTGCCACCTGCATATTGAAGCACAGCAGATACAGGGTGAAAATTTTCGGATCAAACACATCGACCAGTTTTTCCACGGTCTCATCCAACTTGGCTTTATCCAGCTCTTTCGGCAAAGCACCCGAAACCGAGCCTTTGCCATCGTGCTCAATTCCCAAGCCATCGCAGAACATTGCCAACATTTTCTGTTGAGCGGACATCAAGTAAGCCTGCATCAATTGTTCACCAACTGCATCGCATGCACGAATCTGTAGCGTTTTTTGGACCCATGCGTATTGCTCTTGCAGCGATTTCTTCTGCACAAACACGGGACGCAACTTGCGGTCAGCCGCCAAAGTCGAGATGACGGTTTTGTATACGTTTTTATCATTCGCGCGGAACCAATCGAGGATTTCGGCAACGATGGCAGGATCAATGGTGGTAAAAATTTCGTGGGATTTCACAGGTAAAGGATTGGGATGGGCGGGAAGTCAAATCCCTACACCGCAAGTTGGCAACCATATCTTCCGTATCATCGGGGCGAAATCATTCGCATTTCTCTTCAATTGAAGTTTAAAATTTAAAATTTAGAGTTTATCTCACACGTATGCGCAACCCCGCCCCTATCATTGCTTTGCTCTTTCTGGCTGCGCTGACGCTTTTTCTGATTTTCCGCAAGCCACCAGTACCCACCCCTCCTCCCGAGGAGAAACTCCCCTCTGTGCATTCTGTTCTTGGCGAAAAACCCGATTGGACCCAGCTCCAAGTCTTTCAGCACACCATCACCCGAGCAGACTTCGAAAGACTGATTCGCGACATCTTTACCACAGACTCCACTTGGCAGGAATACATCACCATACTGGATGAATTCGCAGAAATCCTCACCAACAACGACCCGAACGAACCCCGATTCGTCCTGCATTTCGCCAAACCAGAGCATTCACTCCCCACCCCTCGCCATTGGAAAACCGCCGCATCCCTCCCCGCCAGGCCCGCCAAAAAACCTCTCACGAATCTCCATATCGCGATCGACCCGGGGCACATTGGCGGAGAATGGGCAAAAGTCGAAGGTCGCTGGTTTCAAATCGGTGAGGCCAAACCAGTCACTGAAGGAGACATGACCCTCCAGGTCGCCAAACTCCTGAAACCCCAGCTCGAAAAATTGGGAGCCAAAGTTTCTCTCGTGCGCAGCAAGCCAGAACCTGTGACCCGGTTCCGACCCGAAAACCTGACCGAGTTGGCCGCAAATGATGATGCACTTACCGACCCGATTTCGGTCCAGCGGTTCACCGAAAAGCTGTTCTATCGGAATGCCGAAATCCGAGCTCGGGCCGACCTAGTCAACAATACCCTCAAGCCTGATCTGGTGCTCTGTCTGCATTTCAATGCTGATGCTTGGGGCGACCCAAAGACTCCAACGCTTGTTCTAAACAATCATTTCCATATACTGCTTAATGGTGCCTATACCGCTGATGAAATTCGTGACGAAGATCAACGTTTTGAAATGCTTAAAAAACTATTGCAACGCACTTACGAAGAAGAACTTAGCGTCTCTCAAACGGTCGCTGAAACTTTTGTGAATAACACAGGAATTCCGCCTTTCCTTTATCATCCAAGCGCGGGGAATTTTCGAGCTATTCCATCTAGCCCATACCTCTACGCCCGCAACCTTCTGGCGAATCGACTCTATGACTGCCCTGTCATTTTTATGGAACCCTACGTCATGAATTCGGTTCCAGACTACAACCGCATCCAAGCCGGCGACTACCTCGGTCTACGCGATGTGGACGGCAAATTTGTGCCTTCAATTTTCCAAGAATACGCCAAATCCCTCGCCCAAGGATTGGCCAAGCATTATGGGGAGAAAATAGAGTAGAGTTTTAACCACGAATGACACGAATAGCTCGAATGGCTGCCCTAAAGCGAACTTCGTCTGACTTTCCCAAGGATTCTACATCATTAAGAGGACTAGGATGAATCCATAGTGGCTAACCATCCTCAAAATTCGTGTTATTGACTACGTTACACTTCGTCCATACCGCGTGAGCTTCGCTTTAAGGTAGATTCACTAAAGCTCATGAGGCATTCGTGAAATTCGTGATTCAATCATTTAAAAACCAACGCTCCCCCTCTCCCATTCGCCCCATCTCCCTATCTCTATATCACGGCGTGTATTGATAAATCCAAGTCTCGGTCAGCGCGCCTTTGGCGTCTTTCAAGAACAAGCGGAGATTCACAGGCTCTTTACCCTCAACTAATAGGTCGAAGTTGCAGCGCCAGGTGTCACCGCCAACGACGGGGCGAGCCGCTGGGTGGAGGATTTTTCCACGAGAGGTTGTGACAATCGGCTCCACTTTGGTTTCCCAAGGCAGGTCTTCAAAACGACCACCTTTGAAATCGAGGACAAACTTACGAGCTACCGAACGGTTCTTTTCGCCAGGAATGCCGCCAGAACCGACGCGGGTTGCGACCACATGCGCCATGGGAGTGCTGACCGGTGGTTTTGCACCCCAATGCAGGCGATAGCGGAAACGATGCTCCTCGCCGGGTCCGAATGGTTTTTCTGGGTTCCAGAAAGCGACCACGTTGTCGAAAGTTTCATCCGGGCTTGGAATCTCGACCAGTTGGATCTGACCTTTGCCCCAACCATCGAGCGGCTCAACCCAGAGCGAGGGGCGTTTGTGATACATCGCGCCGTCATCGAGGTAGTGATCGAAATCTTGGTCACGCTGCAGCAAACCGAAACCTTTCGGGTTTTCATCGAGAAAGGAATTGAACTGCAGGTTCGCAGGGTTAACCAGCGGACGCCAGATCCACTCACCATTGCCCCTCCACATCGATAATCCATCTGAGTCATGGATTTCTGGACGCCAGTCATCGGCCACTCGTCTATCGTTTTCACCGCACTGATACATGGACGTCAACGGACCGATCCCGACCCGCTCGATTTTTTTACGAGGATAAAGCACCGCATCGACATCCATTTTCGTGACCTCGCCCGGAGTGATCACAAAGGTGTAAGCTCCGGCCACAGACGGGCTGTCTAACAAGGCGTGGACGCGCAGAGTTGTCGAATCCGCGGATGGCTTTTCTAACCAAAACTGACGGAAATCCGGAAACTCCTCGGCACGTGGCAGCGCGGTATCGACCGCAAGTCCGCGTGCGGAAAGCCCGTATTGCTTAGTTTCTCCGACCGCACGGAAGTAACTCGCGCCCAAGAATGCAAACATATCGGCATTCTTATCGGGTGACACACCCACGCGGAAACCTGCGAACCCAAGGTTATCAACCTTCGCCGGAACTTTCAGTTTTTCTCCATAGGTGAAGAGATCTTTTGAATACGGGATCGTGGTTGCTTTGCCATCCTCCACTTCGTGAATGCTCACTGGGTGACGGAAAAACAAGCCGAGATGAAATAGGCGAACTTCCAGATTACGATCCTTACCTTGCCAAAGCGCTTTATCCTTACGGAACTTAATCGATTGATACGCATCGTAATCCAATCCATCAATCCAGGAGGGTAACTTCGCCGGCGGCGCAACATAAGGCTGACCCGAAATACGCTTCGCCTCCGCACGCAACCATGCAGTGTCGAATTTTTCTTCTGCAGCCTGCAGGTTGAAGCTGAGCGAAACCATACCGGTCATTGCGGCAAAACTTTGGATAAGAGCGCGACGAGAAATCATATGCTTTTGACAAGTCTTGAACTATATAGTCTAGCGATCTCCGCAACTTTTATCTACTGGCAGGAAGAATTTCTCATTCCGTAGCCGACACCCTCAGAAATCACTCTGAAACTTCCAAAGTAGAAACATTTTGTAATTTATAACGAAAAACACTCCCTCACCTTCTTACAATCCTTGTTCTGGCCACGACAATAATTGTACACCTTTTTACAATCCTTGTCGTGGCCAGGACAAAGATTGTAATGCGGGTGGCTTGGAAAATGAGATTCCGGTTATGGGGCGTCATTCTTCTTCCTTGGAGTTTGAAGTTTAAAAACTTAGAGTTTCGGAAGTGAAGCTCCACTCGAACATCATTTTGCTGATCGTGATGACACCGATCTTAGTTTGGTCGGCATGGGAGCCTTATGACAGGCTCACTTGGTGGTTGGAGGTATGTCCAGTGTTTGCGGGATTCATCGCGCTGTTTATTCTCCAGAAGAAAAACTGGAGGATCTCGAATTTCTCTATGGTGTTGATTGGCATGCACATGATTCTGTTAGCTGTTGGTGGTCACTACACCTATGCACGGGTGCCGATTGGAGACTGGGCAAAAGATGTCTTTGATCTATCTCGAAATCACTACGATAGGCTCGGACATATTTTCCAAGGACTCACTCCAGCTATTTTGTGCCGTGAATTATTTATCAGAAAACGCGTTGTCGCGCTACGCGGTTGGACGAGTGTTTTGATTGTGTCATTCTGCATGGCAGTGAGTGCGATTTACGAACTCTTGGAATGGGCTGCCGCACTAGTATCGGTGGAGGCTTCGCAATCATTCCTCGGAACGCAAGGTGATCATTGGGACACTCAATCCGATATGCTCTGCGCACTCATCGGTGCGGTTGGAGCGGTGGTCTTGTTGCGTTTCGCTCACAATCGTTCGATGCGAAAAATATCGTGCTTCAAACCCTAAGACTCCGCGGAAAGCCCAGCTCTGCGGAGTTTCTGGCGTAGCGTTGCGCGGTTCATACGCAATGCGGCAGCCAAACGGGTTGGGCGTTGATCAAATCGATCTAACAAATGCCTGAGCATCGCGACTTCCATTTGATCCAGCAATGCATCATATTGCCATTCCGATTCATCCGTGAGTTCGAGTTGCGAATCCAACCAACGTGCCACAACCCGATCGAGTTCTCCTGAAACCACTTTACCACCTGACGCGTGCAAGGCTTGTGAAACATGTGGGGGCAAATGACCGGGCAGGATGGGACCTCCGTGGCTCATTGCCAATGCATGTTCGATGACATGGCGCAGTTCACGCACGTTGCCCGGCCAATCATAAGCCTGAAGTGAACAAAGCGTGGCGGCGGTCATTTCAAATTTCGACGCCGAGGAGCTTTGCAATCCGTGGAAAAACCGACACAACGCAGGAATGTCTCCAGCCCGTTCCCGCAGCGCCGGCATCTCGATCGAAAGCGCACTGAACGCATAAAACAGATCCGATCTCAGAGTTTGTTTCCCCTCAGACTCACGCGGATCGATTTGCATAGTCGCTATCAATCTTGGGAGTTGGATTTTTTCTTGGCCTATCGTTTCAGCCAGACGTGCCTGCAATTCAGAATCGAGCGCATCCAATCCTTCCAACACCAAGGTGCCTGTGGTGTCGGCCAAATAGGTTTGCAGCGAATCGAGTTGATGAATCGTCGCGCACTCAACCATGCGTAATGTATCCGCACTGCGATTGCTGTTTGTGTGAATCACTCGCGCCGCCAAGGTTTTACCCGAGCCACATGGTCCATGCAAAATGACTGGCATATCACCGCTACAGGCGCGTGCGATTCCCAGAAACACGCGGTGCATACTGGTTGATGCGCCGATCAGAGAAGTTGCAGTAGGTTCGTTCGGTTCCGCAATCTGGATGCTCTTGGTGACCAAGGTGGAAATCACTTCTTCAAAGCGCTGTAAATCGAGAGGCTTGATCAAGTAATCCGCAACACCCAATTTCTGCGAAGTGATCGTGTGATCCAATGTCGCGTGGGCGGTGATAATCAGGATGGGAATTTTAGATCCTGATTTGCGAATTTTCTCCAAAATCTCCATACCACTGACATCAGGGAGACCGATATCTAACACAATTGCTTCGAATTTCTGGCCTTTGATTTTCTCCAGCGCAGCCGCGCCACTTGGCGCAAGCACAGGCGAATGACCCAAGCGCTGGATCGCCAACGACAAGGCAGTCCCCAGAGCGTGTTCATCTTCAATAATCAAAATTGCTGCCATAATTCTCTATTTTAGATTCTGAGGTTTCGGCCAAGTGATGCGCACACATGCACCCTTTTCGGGGAGATTCTCGACCGAAATTTTTGCGCCGTGGGAATCGATGATTTCCTTAGAAACCGCAACGCCTAGGCCCATACCACCTTCTCTTTCCGAATGAAACGGCTCACCAAATTTAGCGAGTGCTTGAGTGCTGAAACCCACTCCTTGATCTTCGACTTCTAACATTCCGCGTAAGACCCGAATAGTGACCTCTCCACCTTTTGGCATGCTTTGGATGGCATTTAACAATAGATTGCACAACACCTGCCTCAATCGATCCCTATCCCCTTTTACCTCATGCTCTTGCCAATTTGCAGCAATTTCCTGATGAATCACCACTCCTGCATGATTTGCTTGCAAGCTCAGGCCATGACAGGCATCCGCAACCAGCGCAGCAACATCAACCGGCATGAGTTTGACCGGTTCAGGCTTTGCGTAACGTAGCCATTGATTGACAAGAAACTCGATGCGTTCCGCTTCACTCACAATCAGCGTCGCTGACATCTTTTCATTCGTTTCACATGCTCTCTCCAATAGCTGTGCGTGCAGACGAATCGCGGCAACTGGGTTTCTAACTTCATGTGCAAGGCTGGTCGCCATCCTTCCCAACAAAGCCAGACGTTCCGCATGCCTACGTTTTTCCCGCTCATCAACCAAAGACCCATGCGCTTCGGCGAGCGCATTTGCCAAACTAACGATTTCTTGCGGTCCAGAACTAGGCAACCCACTCAAAGGTTTGTCTCCACCAATCTCCGGAATCACCGCAGCCAGCTTTGCGAGCGGTCGCGTGACTTTGCGGCCTATCAAAACGGAAAACAAAAGCGAGAGCGCCCAGAAACTTCCCAATGCCAGTTGCGCATCGAGGCGTTTCCAAAACGGGATGGCTCCGGGTTGATTCGTCTTTCTGGAAAACCAAACCTCACGGCCATTTTTTAGATTAAACCCAACCTCTAACAAATCAGTCCCACTCCTCGCCCGTCCATCCGCAGAGCGCTCACCCGTCGATTCACGAAACTCCACATGAGCCCCCATCACCCGCCCCAGTTGATCCGCCATGTGCTTAGTCTGCGGGAAGTTGCTTTGATCTAAAAACAGCGCATTGGCTTTTCCTAATGACTCCAACGCGACCTCCTCCTCGACTTTGGTGAGATGCTGAAAAAACGCCATCAACGCAATCGACCCAGCCAGCACAAACGCCCCAAAACCCGCCACCAACCACACCGCAAGCGATGCTGATTTTGACTTTATTGGACGATTTTTATCCATAACCGATATTTCAAGAAAACTGCCTATTTATTACGCTTTGTCGATATTTTAAGTTAATCTAATCAGCAATCGTAGTCATGAAACGCTATATTGGTTAATTTTTATCCATCATTAATCATTGTTTAGGATAGCCCTAAGTTCTACCAACGAGCGGCTTTAAAAATAGATATGAAACATCTCTTTGTTCTTCTGCTCTCACTTAGCGCAACACCGATAGTTGCCCAGGATTTCCTAGAGCCATTGATCGTAACCGCAACTCGCAGCGGTCAGGAAGTCGGCGAAAGCACCTACTCAGCTACGTCTTTGGATTCGAATTTCGTCAGAGAAAACACCCGCCGCACTCTTCCTGACGCGCTGCAATATACTCCTGGCGTGTTGGTTCAAAAAACAGCACATGGTCATGGATCACCATTCATCCGTGGTTTCACAGGTCGACAAAATCTACTACTTGTGGATGGTGTTAGAATCAATAACTCCACTTTCCGCAGTGGGCCCGTGCAGTATTGGAACACGATTGACTCCTTAGCCATCGATCACATCGAACTGATCCGCAGCCAAGGCTCGGTGCTTTACGGTTCTGATGCAGCTGGTGGAACTCTCAATGCATTCACAAAATCATCTGACTTCCGCTCTCGGCCCGATGGAAAAAGTTACTATGGTGGAAGTTCATTTTATGAACACCGCACCAACGGCCAAGGCAGCCATACGGGTCGGCTGGAAACCGAAGCTGGTGTTGGAGGAGAATACGGTTTTTGGCTAGGGCTCTCGAAAAAGGATTTCGGCGATATCAAGGATTCATCGGTTGGACTGATGCGAGGCACAGGACATCCGGAAGAAGATTTGGATTTTCGTTTTGATTATGCACTCGGCCCTGACTCTACCCTCACCTTTGCGCACCAGTATGTGAACCAGGATAATATTTCTCGCTGGCATCGCACATTAAACAATCCGGGTTGGACACATGGCAGTCACCTCGCAGCGCCTGGTACCTGGAATGCAAACAGCTACGACCAAGAGCGATCTCTCACCTACATTCGCTATGCGGGATCTAATCCACATAACGATTCCTTTATTAAAAATTGGACAGCGACCCTTTCATATCAGGATGTTGCGGATTCAGAGTTTCAAGATCGCAGAACTGGAACTCGACCGATCCGTAGATCTAACATCGATCTCCAAACTCTCGGTACGGATCTCACACTTGAATCAGAAATAGGAAACGGCACTCTTGTGTATGGATTCGATTTCTATCACGACATGGTGGATTCAACTGGTTCACAGAGCAACGCAGATGGAAGCTCATACAGAGAAAGCCTCCCCATAGCCGATGAATCGACCTATGACCTCTTTGGAATATTCACACAATATCAGTGGAACGTGACGGATCGGTTAGAGATCACTCCGGGTATTCGTTACACCTATGCCCGCGCGGAACTGGGACGTTTTACGGATAGCACTGGTATTCCCCGCACTGATGAAACAGCAAATTGGGATTCAGTCGTTGGCTCATTGCGGGCGTTGTATCGGATTGATGATCATTGGAATCTTTTCGGTGGCATTTCCGAGGCCTTCCGCGCTCCTAACCTCGATGATCTTTCCGGAAATCTAACATCAAAAGCCAGCACTCCATCTCTTGGATCGCTTGATGTTGAACCCGAATCATTCATCACCTATGAAGTCGGAGCACGTCACAACTCGGACAACCTTTCTCTGCAAGCAGCCGTTTTTTATACCCAAATCGAAGACGTCATCGCTGCCATCCCAGCCACTTCAGCGGTAAATGCTCCTACCGTCACAGCAAATGGCAATAATGGCTATATTTACGGAATTGAGCTGGAGGCAGCATGGCGTTTTCATTCTCAATGGACACTGTCTAGTTTCACTGCATTGCAAGAAGGCAGAAACGAAATTCCAGCGTTCGTAGGGGGACCCGTGAGTAACAGCCCAATGACTCGTCAACTTCCCCTGACCGGTTCTGTTGCACTTCGCTGGACTTCCGAGTCTGAAAAATACTGGTTTGAGGGGCGCATCTTGGCTGCTGCCACAGAAGACCGCATCACCGCCGCGGACCAAGCTGCCGATAATCAACGCATTCCCACTGGGGGCACACCAAGCTACATCGTAAGCTCCTTACGTGCAGGCTGGCAAGTGAACGATCATCTCGATCTCAACTGTGCCATCGAAAACATCACCGATGAAGATTATCGCAACCACGGCTCGGGACAAAACGAGGCAGGGTTAGGCGCAGTCATTGGCGTGCGAGTGAGCTGGTAGGTGAAATCATACTTTGCGATGATGGTGCGACCTGAAAACTATTGAAATCGTAAGTAGTTACAGCAAAACCATCTCAAAACCAACCTATACTTTTTAAGAATAGGTTATGTGAAGATGTCGTTTTGACTGCTTTAGTATGAACTTGCAATAATTCGGCATGCTAATTGAATGAGCTAAATTGAGAAATTGATCATAGAATTTCTGATTTACAATACTCTGTAAATACAAAGCTATAATCTTATCCGAATGAAATACCTACTATTGAATTTATGGATCATCATGTTTTTCCCCTCGTCTGTAATCGGGCAGAATGAAGAACCCAGCGAAGATTTAGAAATCAAAGGACGTGTGGCATGGTTTGTATACACCAGCATACCGGAGGGTCTTGAAAATCCGGTAAGCATCATGAGTGGAGATAAAATCATAGAAGTCACTCTATCAAAACGCTCCCCCAGTAATCCGGTCAAAATTCCTGCAGATGGGATTTTGAAAATCGTTCGTAAAGTCGAGAATACCGATAAGCCAGAGAAGCCAAGTTATCAAATCCTAGCGCAAGCACTTGTGCCTGAAGGCATCAGCAAGGCTCTGGTGATTCTCGTCCCTGCGGCAAAGAATACGAGTGGCTTACTATTCCAACCCAAAGTCAAAGATCTCGAAATATTCAAGGGAGGTGACTCAATGTATCTCAATATGACCAACTTGAAAGTAGGCGTCAAATTGGGTGAATCAAATATCCTGATCAATCCGGGAGAAAACAAAATTCATAAGTCCACAAATAATTCTGAACCCACCAATGTGGCGGTCAGTTACAGTTATTTCCATCCCGAAAAGAATGAATGGAAAGTTCTTAGCGCTTCCACCATCGTGCTCTATCCCACACGCCGCGAAATTTGTATCTTCAGCTGGGATCCAAGGTTCAAACGTATGGACTATCACGGTATCACTTTACCCGTCATGTGATTAACCCGCCTTACATTTATCTGATATAGTATCGATTCATGAAAAACCTTCTCCAGCATAACAAACAACACTTACCAGCACTGGACAAGGGCTTCGCATTGATTTCCACACTCATGCTCATGATACTTCTGATGATCATTTCAGTAGGTATGTTGAGCCTATCGACCGTTACACTGAGAAATAGTTATCAAAATTCAGCACAAGCACAGTCACAAGCCAACGCCCGCTTAGCTCTGATGATTGCAATCGCAGAACTTCAGAAAGAGATGGGACCTGACATGCGCGTGAGTGCCGAATCCGCTTTATTCGATTCTGATAAAGACACATCCACCATTGAAGGGGTCGCACAATCACATTGGCTATCAAGCTACAACGCATGGGGCGACTGGCTCAGTGCAAAGTATACACCCCCGGGCGGAAGTCTTCTATCTATTTCTGATACTTACCAACCTCGTCGTAAAACCATGTTCCGCCGCTGGCTGCTATCACTTCCAGCAGGAAAAGAAGCTGATATAAATGCACCTTTGTTGATCAATGACTGGGATAACACGAACTCCGTTGTCTTGGTCGGGAAAAACAGCTTGGGCGACGCAGCCACATCCGATCAGATCACGCGTGCTTACCTAACATCAATTGATGAATCGGGTAAAAAAACAGGAAAATACGCATGGTGGATCAGCCCAGAAAATCACAAGGCATTAATCAACCGCGCCAAAAATCCACGTACACTAAGTGCAAACGAATGGCAAACCGCGCAGGGTGATACGGCCGAGGTCGGCGTGGGTGGATTGACCGGTTTTGAATCACTCGACGATAATAAGAATTTATCAGGAAAAATATTTTCCTACCAAACCCTTGCAGCGGCTCAGATGGATGAAGATGTCGTGAAAAAATATTTTCACGATCTCACTTCCCACAGCCAAGGTGTCATCGCTAGTGTTAGAACTGGACACCTCAAAAAAGATCTCAGTCTTTTGTTAGAAAAAGACAATGCCAATTTGCCAGCGCCATATCAGTTCAACGTCACCACCGATATTCGTGAGCCTTCGATCCGGCCAATGAGCCCAGAACTAGCTGCTAAAAACCCACAGATTTCTGAACGCCATTTTCAGTCATGGACTAACCTACGTCATTATTATCGGATGTATCGGCAGACTAGTGATGCGACTTTTAGAGGTTTGGACGTAGGCACAGGAGCCAGTGGGGCGCTGAAATGGTCAGATTCTAAACCTTATACGGAGGTTCAAATCCCTCTCCTCTACCGTGACATTCCGAAAGCCCCCCAGTGGCTTGGAAAAAATGCCTACATGCGACTTCCGGTTCTGGCCAAGTTGACATTTATCTACAGTTTGATGAGTCAACGATTAAATCCGGCAAGCACGACAGATTTACGGTATCGACTGTATTTGGTATACTCTCCTGTGTATACGTATTGGAATCCCTACAATGTAGAATTGCGTATACCAGATAACACCCTTGGGTGTTTGAGTTCGACTTATCAGGTGCTGCCAATGGGCTCGCAGATGTTTCTTGGAAATACTCCTCTTGTTCCTACGCCAGGTCTTCTCTCCACTGGCAACGCCCACTCCTTTCTGCGCTCTGGAAACAATGGGGATATTGTCTTTAAGCCCGGCGAAATTAAGTTGTTTTCCCACCCCACGATCGGTGCACAAAGTGGAGGACAAGCAGCACCTCTTGATTTGGTGCAGGGCTTCAATCCGATGGCTTATGGGGGCGATCGTCTTCAATTGGCCGTATATACTGAGGCACAAAATCCGGGCGTGAAGATTACATTTAGTCACTCTTATTGGGGTGGTAATGTCAGTTACGGCAACACTCCAGGATCCTTATGTCATACTCCTTTCTGGTTGGCTAATCCAGCGAGGCGAATCGATGCCTACCAGTGGAACTACCCCGTCATGTATCAGAACGACTGGTTCAACCTAGCGCAAACCTATACGTCGATGACGCCGCCTGGCACTGGTGAGATCGCACGCTGGGTATTCACCGATCCAAATCCAGTTCCTGTTGCATACGCACAGCTCGTTATCAAGGGTCTTTCCCCATTTAGTTATGAGAGCATCAACTGGGCGAAAGATTGGAGATCACGAAACTGGATTCAGTCGCCACCGCAGGGCGTTTGCTTGGCTGGGCTATTCTTGGACAGGGCGTGCAGTCGTGATGAGTTTCACGGATTTTTCGCGATTATCCCGGTAATAATCGAAGGCGT
>JAJTHK010000035.1 GCA_021298895.1 Luteolibacter sp. | reverse complement strand
TGCATGCATGTGGCGGTTTACCAAAAACAATGGCATTACCGAAGGCTTCCACCGAAAAATGAAACTCATCCAACGCCGCGCTTACGGCTTCAGAAACTTCAATAACTACCGCCTGCGGGTCATCGCCCAATGCGGATAATCATAAACTAAAATCAAACCACCCAAATTATAACCACAAACAAAAATTACCTCATCCCCCAAACTTTGGTGTAGACCCATTACCTCATCCCCCAAACTTTGGTGTAGACCCACTAGAAAGACCAAACCCCACCACCCAAAGAATTGGATGGTGGGGTTTGGTCGGGCTAGCGGGATTCGAACCCACGACCTCTACACCCCCAGTGTAGCGCGCTACCAGGCTGCGCTATAGCCCGTTTCCGGAAAGGCGCTTAAAAAAGCAGTGGATTCCCTTATTGGCAAGCACGTAAAACCATGTGATGAATTTCCCGTGAACAAAATCAAGACAGCGATCGTAGGAGCCAGCGGTTACACAGGTATGGAGTTACTTAGAATTCTTCTAAATCATCCAGCCGTCGAACTTTCTGCTGTGACCTCGCGCACCGAAGAAGGTAAAAGAATCGATGAAGTTTTCCCAAGATTCACAAAAGCCACTTCTGCTGGTTTGAAATTCTCCTTACCCGATCCTGATTTAATCGCCAAATCTGGGGCGAAGGTCGCATTTCTTGCACTCCCGCACGGTGTGGCGGCGGATATTGCAACTGCTCTTCTCAAGCGGAATATCAAAGTCATCGACCTCAGTGCGGATTTCAGACTCCGGTCCGCTGAAGTTTATGAAATGTTCTACAACCACCCGCATCCCGCACCTGAGCTGCTCAGCGAAGCGGTTTACGGTCTTCCTGAAATTCATGCTCCGGCCATCAGAACCGCGCGCCTCATTGCATCGCCAGGTTGTTATCCAACCAGTATCATCCTGCCTTTGGTTCCCTTGCTAAAAGCCAAACTCATCGATCCCACGACCATCGTCGCTAACTCGATGAGCGGAGTCAGCGGAGCGGGGCGGAAAGCGGATGTTCCTTTGCTTTTCTGCGAATGCAATGAATCGGCGCGCGCTTATGGCGTACCCAAGCATCGGCATCTATCAGAAATTGAACAGGAACTCTCGATTGCCGCTGGTAAAACAGTGACCATTTCATTCATTCCGCATTTGATCCCAGTAAACTCCGGTATCCTCACCACCACCACCGTGAAACTTCTCGATGGTGTTACTGCTGATCAAATCAATTCTGCTCTCGAATCCGCTTATGCCGATGCCACGTTTGTCCGCTTGCTCGGACAGGGTAAACCAGCCGATACAAAAATGGTCACCCGTACCAATTTCATCGACATCGGTTTTTCGATCGATGCTCGCACGAATCGGTTAATCCTCATGTCCGCCGAAGACAACCTGGTCAAAGGCGCAGGCGGTCAGGCTGTGCAATCGTTTAACCTCATCCACGGCCTAGAACCGACCGCAGGCCTGAATAGCTGGTAAAAAAGTTCATTCATCAAAAAATGAGCTTGCCCAGCCATCCGACACTACCTAGCGTCCCGCGCTCCAAGGGCAGATGTCAGAGTGGTCGAATGAGCACGCTTGGAAAGCGTGTGTAGCAGTAATGTTACCGAGGGTTCGAATCCCTCTCTGCCCGCCATTCTTCGCTTCCGTGCCGGAAGCTACGAACGGCAAGCAATTGATTGTGTTTTTGGAAGCGAAGAATGGCGGGCAGAGAGGGACGAGAACCCCTTGCCGCAGGCAACAGGGTTTGACTGCAGATTTCGCCCATGGCGAAAAGTTATCCTACCCGCGAAGCACATACCGCAGGGGCGGAACGGAGTATAGCCAATCCCTCTCTACCGCGAATGAGTAAGCCAACAATAATAACTATTTTCAATCGCTGCCTAGGAACCTATCTCACAACTGAGATTCATCCCCGCCCAACCTGCGTCTTTTTCCACGAATTCCTAAATCTCTTGGCGACATTTTTTTATTCCCTAGAAACTTGTGCTGGGTAGCATAACCGAGTCTCGAAAAACACATTTGTTAATGAATACCCTTAAAACTCATATCTCAAAAATCTCAGGCGTCTGCTTGGCTCTCGTTGTAACGACATTTTCGTCCAACGTGATGGCACAAAACAAGCCAGCGCCTCCTGCACAAACGCCATACTACGCTGCGGGCTACACACCATTATTTAATCCTTTTCCGAACATTACGGACAGGGGACCATGGTTGGTTAGAAACTTGGGCCCAGTAGGTATCGGCATCCAATTGATTCGCCCAGGTATGACCATGCAGATCAACAATGTCGAAGTAGGCTCGTCAGCTGAAGCGACTAAAAAACTTCAGAAGGGTCAGATCATTGAGAGCATCAACGGTGTCGTGCTCAAAGATACCGACCCTCGCATTATCCTCGGTGATATTGTCACAGAGGCTGAAGCTAAGGACGGTAAAGTCGTTTTGAAGATTAAAGATGTCGGCGATGTGACGGTTCAGATTCCAGTGATGGGTGCTTATAGCAAAACCTGGCCATTAAATTGCTCGAAGTCTGATAAAATTGTTAGAAATCTCGCGGATATCATCGGAAAGCAAACTGAGCCAAAATGGGGATCTATTATTTTCTTGTTGTCCACTGGTGAGGAGAAAGATCTGGAAGTTGTGAAGCGCTGGATGAAGGATATTAAATTTACAAGCACGATGAGTTGGCAGAAAGGCTACACTGGCCAGGGGCTCTGTGAATATTATCTGCGTACAGGGGATCAAAACGTGCTTCCTGTTATCAAGCAGATGACTGAGGAACTTAAATCACACATGTATAGCGGTGGTTGGAGTGGACGTGGCGCACCGGCAGCGTTCACTTATTCTACAGGAACAGGTCAAGTTCACGCATCGGGTGTCAACTGCATGTCATTTCTCAACATGGCTAAATTGTGCGGAGTCGAAGTAGATGAATACATGTATTCGGAGGCGTTCTCGCAGTTTTACCGTTTCGCAGGACATGGCAACGTGGCTTACGGCAACGGACTTCCAGAAGGTGGTTTTCGCGACAACGGAAAATCCAGCGGACTTGCTTTCGGTTTGGGCGCAGCAGCCTTGGCATCACCAGATGGCGAGGCTTCGGTGTTTGCAAAAGCCCGCGACAACACCGCGATGAAAGCTTTCTACGCGACCAACTGGTTCCACGCCGCACACACCGGTGGTGGGATGGGCGAGATCTGGCACCACACCGCGATGAATCAAGTGCGCGAAAAACGTCCGGTTGCGTATCGTTCATACATGGACACCCGTCGTTGGGTGATGGATCTGTCACGTCGATTCGATGGAAGTATCGGCATCGCTGGCATGGATGACCGCTATGACAGATCCGCTACCGAAGAAACGATGGATTGGGGGACTTTCTTCGCTCTGACCTATACACTTCCTCGCAAGCATCTTCAGCTCTTCGGCGCACCCCGCAGCAAGTGGGCGAAGACAGTGCCAATCAAACGACCCTGGGGAAATGCGACGGATGATATATTCCACTCAATCGAACCTATTCCAGGAGGTAAAATGACTATGGAACACCTCTTGAACGAATCGGTAGGTAAAGACTGCTCCGTTTCTGTGATTGCTGCTCTAACGAGTCCGACATGTTCCGATGAAACGATTCTGAAATACATTTATCATCCCGAATACGATTTACGAAGCATGGCGATGGATCAAGTGGTAAAGCGTGGCAAAGTCGAAATGATTCTACCACTTTTGAAATCCACTGATGCACGTCTTCGTCAGGCGGGCCTGCTTGCTCTAACAGGAATGTTCAAGGGTTCGCCATTGGCACTCGATAAGATAACGCCTGAAATGAATGAGCAGGTTGTCAAAATGCTGAACGATCCAAATGAGTCTTGGTGGGTCGTGTTGCATGCGATCGAAGCGATGGGTCGTGGCGATAAGAGCCTCATCGCTCCGCATCGCGACCGTTTGCTGAAGTTGATGGAATACAAGTGCACATGGATTCAAACGGCGGCTGCGTGCACACTCGCTAAAATTTCCACAGAACCGGATCATTATAAAATCGTCTTACCAGCGATCGTGAAACAAGCAGCATCTTTCCGCGTGGATTCGGCATCTTCAAGATCCACCAAAGCCATCGCAGATGCCATGAAGGCAGCCAGCCCAGAGGTGAAAACCTTTGCGGATGGAATTCTCAAAAAGACGTATGTCAGCATGCCATCGGTATTGAAAGAGCCTAACACAGGTGCTGTTCTGGGTGGCGGTGGTAAAGTTGTGAAATCACGCATTGGAAGCATCGTTCAAGAACTTCCAGGTGGGTTGGATTTTGTTAAGAAAATCCCCAAAACCACGCTCAAATCCTACATCAGCGGAAAAGATGCCGATATGTATACCTACAGCGGCACATTCGTGCCGAATAAAGCTCTGGAAGGAACATGGGCATGGGCGGTTTATCCTGCACCAAATAATCCGGGTGAAATCGATGCGAAGATCACTGCCTTCGTCGCCAAGGCACCTGCGAAAATTGATAAGCCAAAAGATGTCATCAAAATTGCAGACAAGGGAGTGGTTGGAAATTCCGGATACTTCAAATGCTATTTCTGGTCGGGTGACATGCTGATTGGTAATGAAGACAATCAGGCGCTCAAGATGGAAGTCCGGAGCGTAGGGGGTCGTGATTTCCTAATCATCGAACGCGGTGGATTCAACGTAGCGCCTACAAGCGATGATGTTGTAGAAATCGCGAAAGACTATCATTGCGGCTATCACGTCTACATGAGGCAGTAGGTAACATCGTTATGAATAAACCCTCTTCTCCAAGCCGTGCATCAGAGACCTGTATGGCATCGGTTTTGATTGTGGCATTGGCTTTCGCAGCCAGTGCCCAAGCCAAAGAGCCACAACTCAAACCGCCTTTGCATGGCTTCGATGAAGTTGGATATCAAAACGTGGACTTACGCGGCGGCTTCTGGGGTCCAAGATTCTACATCCATCAGCGCACGACGATACCCCATGTTATAAAAAAACTTGAGGAGCACAATCACATCTCAAACTTCGACGCTGCTGCAAAAGCGCTAAAGAGTGGTGAAACTCATAAAACAGATACAAGTGGTATCGTCGGACACAGTGCATTTGATTCAGACGTTCACAAAAGCCTTGAGGGTGCGTGTTATACGCTGGGTCATTGCGATAATCCTGATTTGCAAAAACGTGTCGATGATATCCTAGATCGTATTCTCGCTGCACAGGATGATAACGGTTATCTGATTTCATATTTCACCGCCAAAGAACCCGATAGAAAATTTGTGGACATGCGCACCAACCATGAACTGTATAATGCGGGTCATTTCTTTGAATTCGCTGTAGAGCATTATCGCCTGACAGGTAGCACCAAGGCGCTGGATGCCGCGAAAAAATTTGCTGATCACATCGACAACACATTCGGAATCGGAAAACGCTACGAAGTTTGCGGACACCAGGAAATCGAACTCGCACTCATCAAGCTTTACCGTATTACAGGGGAAAAACGCTATTTGGATCTATGTAGGTTTTTCATCGATGAGCGCGGCCATGCTCACGGGACCGAGCGCAAACCCTTCATTCCCGGTCCTTTCATTCAACCGAAACGCGAAGAAGGGTTGACGGATGAACAATATAAGAAGGTTGTTTGGCGTTCTAAACTTTATTGGCGTAATGGACGCATGCAGGATCATAAGCCATTGTTAGAACAAACCGAAGCGGTGGGTCACGCGGTGCGTGCCGGATACACCTATGCGGCAATGGCCGATCTCGCACGTTTCAGCGATACTCCTGAGTATGCCAAGGCGGTTCGCGTCCTTTGGGAAGATGTTGTAAATCGGAAAATATATCTGACTGGTGGTCTCGGTACCAACCAGAATGACGACGAAGGGTTTGGTGATCCGTATTTGTTGCCTAACAAATCCTATTGTGAGTCATGTGCTGGCATAGCTAACGTCTTTTGGCAGCAACGCATGAATCTGATGGATGGCGATGCGAAATATGCCGATGTCATGGAGCTTACTCTGTTTAACTCGGCTATTTCTGGAATGTCGATTTCTGGAAATCGGTTTTTCTATCAAAATCCGCTTGAGTCCAAAGATGGTGCAGAGCGTTCCAGTTGGATAGGTTTGGCCTGTTGTCCGACAAACATGGCGCGGTTCACTCCGCAAGTTGGCAATCTATTCTATGCCAAGAAGAATGATAAAATCTTGGTCAATCTCTATGGCTCAGGCACAGGAGCGATTCAGTTAACCGCAAAAACAAAGTAAGCATACAGCAGGAAACTTCCTATCCATGGGAAGGATTGGTTAATCTGACATTTACTATGGATCAACCTGCTGAGTTTGAGCTTTGCATGCGCATCCCAAGTTGGGTAAGCGGAAAGCCCATTCCTGGAGATTTGTATAAATTTAGCGGTGAAGGATTACCTCTGGCTGCCGTGGTGGTTAATGGTGAGTTAATCGAGACAGCTCAGGATAAAAATGGGTATGTGAACATCCGGCGCACATGGAAAACCGGCGATATGATCGTTCTCAATCTACCGCTTTCGGTGAATCGGGTTTATGCACACGATAATTTGGAGGAGAACAAGGGAAAGGTATCGCTGATGTGCGGACCCATTGTCTATTGCTTCGAGGGCGTCGATAATCCGGATGTGGATTTATTCAACGTATCGTTGCCCAATGATGTGAATATGATCACTGAATATAGACCGGATCTGTTGGGTGGCGTGACTCTGATCAAAACCACTGGGATTGATGCCGATGGCAAGCCTGTGCCACTAATCGCCATTCCTTACTATGCTTGGGCGAATCGCGAAAAATCTCCAATGAACATCTGGCTTCATGAAAAGAAAAATTAATTGAGAAACATCATCACATAACAAAATGAAAAAACATCAAATTTCCTTTAGATTTATATCTACAATATTATTCGCAGTATTCTATTTGAGTGGCTGTATCAGTATTGGTGCGGCTGAAACCAGTAAAAAACTGTTAGTTTATGTTCTAGCGGGGCAGTCGAACATGCAAGGACACGCAGAGGTTTCAACTTTGGCATATTTACCTAAACCCGCATATGTTCCGACAAAAGAGGAATGGGCGTTGTTGACGGCCGGTATCGAGCGAGAGGTTAGGGTGAAGTCCGAAGCTGCCATTCGTGAAAATCTTCTCAAAGATCCTGAAAACGCAAAACTTGCTAAAAATGATTTCAACACCTTGCTTACGAATAAGATCAGTGCGGAAGCTGCAAAGATAAGAAGCGAGCGTTACGAAGTATTTAAAAAGCGTCAAGTCGATCCCGCGCGTGCGGCACGCGACAAGGAGTTGGCTGCTATTTTCACGGCAAATCTGAAAGAAGAAAAAATCCACGAAGCTGTTGCTGCGGGAAAAACCTTAAAATCCTCACTTGAGGTCGGAGATATGTGGGTTGAAAAGATAGGGACTCCTGTCGGCAAACGCACCTACATCGCCGCATATGGTGGTGTGAATCGCGGCACTGAACCTGGATTAGCCTCTGGTCCTTTAGCTACCGGTTATGGAGCCAGACCTACAGCATTCGGTCCTGAATATGCGTTCGGCATCATGATGGAAAAGAAGCTGAATCAGCCCATCTTGATCATCAAGACTTCCTGGGGCGGCAAATCGCTTCATTACGATTATCGCCCACCATCGGCTGGTCCCTATCAACCGACTGCAAATGAGAAGGGTCAGTTGGAGCGTTGGAAAGCTTCAAAAGCCACATGGGACAAATACATTTCAGAAGGAGGTAGTGCTCAGGTGATGGCGCAAATGGAAAAAGACATGAAGTCGCTTGAGAGCGAGAAACGCAAATTGCAGGCATCGCTTACCAAATTGCCTAAGGAAGAACAGGCGCCGGTTCAGCAAAAAATCAATGAGATGAATACAAAGGGCAAACAAATGAGGGAATCATTCATTAAGCCTCCCGGCGATATGCCTTCCCAGGCTGCCGCTGGATTTTATTGGAAGGAAATGACGACCTTTATCAATAAGGTCTTGGCCGATCCGAAAGCCTATCATCCCGAATATGATGCCAGTGCGGGTTATGAAGTTGCGGGTGGAGTGTGGTTTCAGGGATTCAATGATCAGTTCGATCACGAGTATTACGGCAATTATAGCAGAAACATGGTTCACTATATTCAGGATCTCCGCAAAGAAGTGAAAACCCCGAATATGCCGTTTGTCATCGGGATACTTGGTACAGCTGCATTTCCTGAAGATGCCCTTACTAACAACGTAGCAAATGCTCAGCGTGAGGCAGCCAAAAATCCTGCTTTGGTTGGCAATACGGTTGCCATTGAGAGTTGGCCGCTAACCACTCCAGAGGTTGCTCTTTGGAGGATCAAACGTGAGGCGGTCCGTGCCAATGGAGGTGATCAAGGAGATTACGATAAAGCTGAGAAGGATTGGATTCTCCACGGCAGCAATCAAGGTTATCACTACGATGGAAGCGGCCGATTCTTCATTCGACTGGGCGATGAAATTGCCAGTGCCATGTTAAAAATGAAGAAATGATATTTTCACAAAGCGATTATGGATAGCTATAACACGAAACTGATTTCAGATCCATCAAATATCCAACTTCTTAAGCGGTTGGGTATGATGAATGAAGTTAAGCCTGAATGTCTGAATGCATACCGAATGCTTCATGCAGAGGAGAATCAAGGTATACGTGAATTGTTGTTGAAATATCATTTGAGGAACTATTCCATGTTTCTCAAGCAAATCGAAAACCGCTGGTTTGTATTTACCTATTGCGAGTATGCAGGGCGCGATTTCGTATCGGACATGAAATCACTCAATATGGATGTGAGATATCAAGAATGGCAGAATGCGTCTAAGAAGTTGCACGTTTCATCGTCTAACAATCATGAATGGAATGACATGGAGCAGATATTTTTTAATCCGTGAACTATCGGCTTCGGTATGGACAACAGCTTTCTCACTTTTTAGATTCTGACTATGTTCAACATCGTATTGGTCGAGCCTGAGATACCCCACAACGCAGGAGCTGCTGGTCGGCTCGCGCTTGCGACAGGATCGGCGCTGCATCTCATCAAGCCCTTGGGATTTTCGCTTGATGACAAGTATGTGAAACGGACTGGCTTAGATTATTGGCAGGACGTGGATCTGCATGTCTGGGAATCATTTCAGGAATTTGAAGCTGTAATGTCCGGAAAACGAATGTGGATGCTTTCGACAAAAGCTGAAAAATCTCCATGGCAAGCGCAGTTCTCTCTGGGCGATTGTTTGGTGTTTGGAAAAGAAACCAAAGGTTTACCTAAAGAGATGATAATAGCAGCAGGGGATGCGGCTTTGAAAATACCTATGGTCCCAGGTGGAACAAGGAGCCTTAATTTATCAACCGCAATCGCTATCGTTTTGTATGAGGCTGTCAGGCAGCAGTCACCTGAATGGTGAGTGAGAACTAATTTTTGAACGCTTTAATGTCCCTTTTAGTTGGATTCGAGTTCCTATTTTATTATTATTTATCGTTTCTGCTTCGACGGGCTTTTCGTTTTAAATTTTGCGCATTGCTTGTGCTCTTATCTGTCTTTTCTTCTACGACGATATGCTCACGTTTGGAAATATAGACAAACTGAAAACTGTTATCTTTTTGCCTAGATACACTGCCATTGAAAGTAACTGTTTTTCCCACAAGATGTTGGAATTCTGCTTCGATTTTTTTAAATGAAATATCGTCGTGAGGGCCGTCTTCAAATGGACTCGGATAAGTCACAACCTGAATTTGTTTGCGGTTGATAGGATCAGAAAATGAGATGTATAGCCCGCCTCCGGGCTTAGGAATTTTAACTGATTTGACGACTCCTTTAACTGTTGCTGGCTCTTTTAATTCTAGTTTTGCAATAGCCTCAGTATCATCTGGCGTGAAGATGAGCTTTGCTTTGGCTTTTTCAGGAGTGTTTGGTTTATCATTAGTCTTTGTGGCGAGTTTGATCTGTGCCTTTTCGGTGATTTTGACGAAAGGTGGTCTATCGTTAAAACTTTCAGTGTAAACTGTCCCGCTAAAGACTAAGTTTTTGCCTATGAGTTTGGCGAATTCTTCTTCTGTGAAGGCTGTTCCATCATATTCGTTTCCATGAATGACGACGCGAATATCCGATTCAACATCGGGATCGGAAAAGGAAAGATAGATACTTTTTCCGGTACTAGAGAATTTTGCAGATTTAACGATACCTTTGAGGGTAACTGGGTCGCCGACATCGAGAGTTTTAATGATTTCCACATCATTGGATGTTAGAAAGGATGGAGTAGGCGCTAATGATTTATAGGGGTGATTTACCGGAAGGTTTGCAGTCGTTCCCCATTTGTGAGCGAGATAGCCTTCCAATTTTTGGCGAGTGGCTTCGTCCACCGTTCCGTTGATGATGATGAACTCACCGATGGTTGCATCTTGAAAAGAGGTTGTAACGCCTCCCACTGAGATGTTGCCAACAGTGGCTACCGCGTGACCTGAACTGTCACCATTGAGGAGACTTCCGTTTTTGTGCACTTGCTGCAGATTATCGGTTGTGGAAGAGTAGAAACTTGCGAGCACTGTATTGCCTGGTTTGACTCCGTAATTAGACGTGCTAAGACGAGTTGAACCAAGAATGACCCCACCACAATCGAAATACATATACTTATCAGCATAAGGGGCTTGGGCATTCCAACGACTTGAGTGATTCTCTGATCCCGTTAAAGAAAACAGGGTGCCATTTTGTATGGAATCCACTTTGTAAACTGTGATGACAAATCCGTTGCTGACTGAGGCACCGAACGGATTCTTTGACATCGTCATCATGTTACCAGTGAAATCCAAGGCATTGATGTTATTGATCTTTCCTACCGTGCTGGGTTGTCTTGCCGACAAGCTCTGAGTTAGATGTAAGTCATTGCCGCTCTTGTCCCGCCATTGACTGACTGTGCCTGATGTAGCAATGATCGTGCTGGCATCCGCTGCATCATACCAAGCCGTCGTGGAAATTTCGTCTGGAGACCAAGACCTTATATTTTGTGGAGTTGTCTCTGTTTTCTGAGTGGGATTCTCTTTTGTCGGTAGGTTTAAGATAGATTCCGTTTTTGAAGATGATGTGTCTGGCGATGATTCCTCAGGAACTTTTTTATCTGTCTCTATGTTTTCCTCGGTTTCTTTCGGATCTTTATCTGTAGGGGTTGTATCTGTCCGATCTATAGGTGCTAGGTTTGTCTTGTCAGTAGTCTCGGTTTTCTCGTTATTATTCTTACCTGTATCGGGTGTCTTTGTGGGAGGTTCCCGATCTGGAGTGACTATCTCAGGTATCGATACTAATGCAGGATCACTAGTCGGATCGTATACCTCGCTCTCAACAGTTATGTTCTGATTCGTTTCTTTGGTCCTCTGTTGATAGAAGAAAAAGATCAATGCGCCAGTCACAAGTGCTGATATGCACATACTCACGATGCTCTTCTTGTTGAAGAATGATGCATTGGTGTTGGGTATCGGAGGAAATAAAGTGGTAGGAGTTTTAGTGGTTGTCTCAGTTGTGACTTCGACGACTTCAATGGAATGGTTCGGAAGAGTTTGGGATGCCTTACTGATTTCCATTTCGGGATATTGGCGGAGCAACTTGATATATCCTCCAAGGCCTTTTCCTGCTTGATCACTAACAAGCTTCGATTTCCATCCCATCAGTGCTTCAATCAAGTCGACGATGCTGGACATGTCTTTCAAATGCTCCCTGCTAGTCCCTAACCATTTGAACGGACATATCCTAAAACTAAAAGTGGGGTTTTCATTTGGGTTGCAGACGATGATGGACTGAGGATTGGTATCAATCCATATCGCTTCGCTTTGTAGAGTTTCTGAAAGCAATTTACAAACATCGAATACCTGTTGAACCAAGGCAATGGTCATGTCCACTGGCATGGTATTGCTGCCGAGCACATGTGAGAGTGACTCGCCTTCGATCCACTCGGTGACAAGAAAGGGCATGCCATCGATAGGATCAATATCACCGTAGATGGTTTTTCTTAAGGCGGGATGCTGGATATGAGAGAGGAGCTCACATGCAGTTGAAAAGGCTTTACCTTCATTTGGATCAAGTCCTTCACTGCCCTCTTCGTTTTCATCGTATCGCCCGAACGGAAAGAAACGGCGCAAAGAAACAATTTGATCATTCGATTTATCCAGAGCACGGAAAGTGACACCATCCTGGTTTTGGCGGATAATATCTTGGATTTCGAAGCGCGTCATGGTATGGAGAGAGGATATTGAATCTTTGATTTTAATTATTTAGAAGTACGTATGAATGAGAGATTTGTGAAGTTGTCGGGCTGATGAAAATCCGGCTGCAGTCCTGAAAGTTTGGAGGCGCTGAGAAATCGCTGTTTTGGTGAATGGCTAATGAAAGTTACATTTCCTCTCGTAATAAAGCCGAAGTTTATTTCTTTTTGTAGAAATACGATAGGAATTTGCAACCCCGATACGTCATAATCAGCTTGGCCTTTATCTTGGTAGGCTCGAATATTGTTGAGAAAATCGGGTTGTTTCCCGCTGTGAAGGCGAATGGATGCAAATTTTGAGGCCCACCATGCGCCGTTGGATGTGAGATTGAATTCCAAATATTCGCCCTTTTCAGGGTTAGCCAAGAACATCTCAGCGACATCATATTTCCACAGTTCAGGTGTAAATTGACCTGGGGAAGCCATAGGATGTATACATGCGGATTTTGAAAAAATGCCAATAAACCATAGGAATCCGGGATCTTTTGCGAGTGTGAATATGGAGGGTGGCTCAACTTTATCGCCGAACCAATCCGCATTTAGCCCCATCATGGGTAAATCGAGTTTTCCCCATACGAGAGGTTTCTCCGAAGTGAAAATCTGCATAAATCACCAAACAACATAAAAACATCAGAATGGCGAGGAAGCTTTGAGATTGTGCGATCCATGCCTTAAAAAAACGAAGGAATTTTGATATTTTTATGGCTTAAGGTATTTGCTTTGCTTTAAATCCTAAAAAGTTTTAACCCAATGTCTCGTAACCGTTCAGGATTTTACAGCACGATCGAATATATCGGTCCGCGTCCGAAAAAGCCGAAAAAGCCCAGTTTTTTTGGGGGATGGGTGATCATAGTGATCGCAATGACAGCGGGAATTTTCTTCGCTAAGCCTTGGATTGGCAGTTTAGTCGCTGCACAAACAGGTCCCACGCCGAAGCAGTGCCAGTTGCTTATCGATGAGTTGGAATCATCGGATTTGATCGGAGATCAACTTGCTGCAGAGGCATTGCGATATGCGAATCTGGGTGTTTCTTATGATTCTACTTACTATGAAATTCCTTATCCGAATGGAGATATTCCTCGTTCAAAGGGAATGGCTGCGGATTTGATTGTGCGTTGCTATCGCCAAATTGGTTTCGATTTGCAGGAACTCGTCCATCAAGACATGAGTAAAGATTTCCGAGTCTATCCACAATTATGGCAGGCGATGAGTCCTGATGAAAACATCGATCATCGTCGGGTTCCAAATTTGCAGCGCTACTTCAGCCTCCACGGACAGGTATTAAAGACCAGTCGTGACATCAAAGATTACCATGTCGGTGATATCGTAGTGTGGGCACTTCCCAATGCGGAAATTCACATTGGGATCGTAGTTCCAAGTCCAGAAGGCAAGAACTCATCACCATGGGTTGTGCATCATCCTCAATACGATAAAGCGAAATGGGAGAACTCTTTGTTCGACTACCAGATATTAGGGCATTTCAGCTATCCGGTTGGTGCTAAATAAGCGCATCAAGGTGTTTAGAGTTGGAGTGAGTGAATTTGTGTGGTGATTTGCTTTAGTAGAATTTCAACATGTCAACTTGGCGACCCATTACTGAAGCGCGTTTTTGGATGAGATGGCTTCCGGCTTGCTTACATACTCCTTTACTCATGTTGTTTTGGGCATCGTTATGCCTTTTAGTCGTGGGCCTCGGGGTCATGTTTTATTATTACCTCGAAGCATCCAAATTTGATCTCGATGAAGTTGGCAAGCTTCCTAAAGAAAACACCTATTATGATAGGAGTGGCAAACTCATCGATGTGCCAGACGATAGGGCAGGAAAGAATGTGAAACGTTCCGATATTCCCGAGGATCTGGTTCATGCATTGATTGCCAGAGAAGATGCGCGTTTTTTCGAGCATGGCGGAGTTGATGTGCGCGGACTCGGCAGAGCAACCTTGCGAAATATTAAAGATAGAAATTTCACACAAGGAGCATCCACGCTGACTATGCAGTTGGCGCGGAACACGTTCGAGATGCGTGCAAAATCACTAAATCGAAAAGCGGTTGAGATTGCACTTTCGATGAGGATAGAAGGTAGTTATTCGAAAGATGAAATTCTAACCAATTATCTCAATCGAATTTATTTTGGATCAGGTGCTTATGGAATCGAGCAAGCGGCCCAAACTTATTTTGGTAAAACCACATCCGAGTTACATGCTGGTGAGTGCGCAATGATTGCCGGCATTATAAGGGGGCCGCATATTTATTCTCCACTGAGAAATTTCGAAAGGGCGATCAATCAGCGTGATCAAACATTAGCGAGGATGGTGGATGCGCAAATCATCACTCAAGTGAGGGCGGATGAAATCAAAGCCATGAAGATAGGCTTGAATGAAAAATCCAAACAAAATGGTGCGCAGCGTTCATATGCCTTACTGGCAATGAAAGAGGAATTGGAGTCGCTGATGGAGCGGGAAAACATCCTGCTTAACGGTCTTAAAATTTATAGCACGATAGACATAGGATGGCAGACCAGATTGGAGTCCGAGTTGAATCTTGCGGTTAGCGGACTAGAGAAAGAAAAAGGATGGCAACACCATATCCATTCCAAGCATGAACAGGGTATGTCAGTCGATTATGTTCAATATGCTGCAGTGACCACTGAGACCAAGTCTGGTGAAATTTTAGCCTATATTGGAGGCAGGGATTATACACATTCGACCTACGATAGAACAAATGCCAAACGTGATCTAGGGTCGGCATTTGAACCCTTTGTTGCAGCTGCAGCTGCGGAACGTGGGAAGCTGGTTTTGGCAGGTAAGCCGATTCAAACGGGTAGGCAAATTGGTCCGCAAGAAGTTCAACGCCTAGCCTTGCGGTGCGGTATATCCGGGCCTTTTGTCGATAATGAAGATTTATATAGGGGTGTGGTATCGGCCACGCCCATGGAAATGTCTGTCGGTTTAGCGACGCTTGGAAATAAAGGAAACAAGCCTAAGCCGCATTTGATACGTAAGATTACCGACAACGACGGAAATGTGCTATATCATGCCAAGCTAAAAACACAGCCGGCATTATCCAAATCAGCGGCTGAAGATGCGGTTGGCGTTTTAAAGAACACGTCAGGAACACGCTCATTCACAGGTGCTACAGGATCTGAGCGAGACGCCTGGGTCATGAGGCTTGGACCGAGTGGTTCAACGACAATTTGGATAGGTTTCGATACACCAAAGAAGATCGCACCTGAAGCGCGGCTTAATGCGTTATTGGATGAATTTGTCAGGCGTTTAGGGATATAAAATAGGTTGGATGTTGACGGCTGACTTATGGAAAGGCATGGGTATGCACATGAAACGGTGGTTCTTATTTTTGGCGATGGCAACACGTCTGTATGGGCAGGATTTGGATGCACAGAATGTCCCGCAGGAAATCATAACTTCGGCTGTTTCTGCCGTTGAGTCGCTGGGGAAAGAAGTGGTGCTTGGAAAGTATCAAGTGGCAATTGATAAAATGTATCCGCAGTGGAAAGAACGCACGGCAAAAAAAATGGGTGGCAAGGAAAAGCTCGAGAAGCAATTGGAAGATGTTGCCAAACAAATGTTGCAACGTGGAATTTCCATCACAGATTTCAAACCACTAGGTAAGCCAACTGCATTTGAAGTTTATCCAGGTAAGGCAATTCAGACTGTTGATGGCAAGGAAACCGAAGTGATGCGTTACACCAAGTGGCTAGTTTTGGTCCCAACGGTAACACGGGTGCGAATGTTGATTAATGGTGATCCTGTTCCTTTGAATTATGAAAGTAGAGGGTTTCAGGTTGCCATCTCAGATAAGGGTAGTAACGAGTGGTTTTTCATTGATGGTTCGGCGGTGACGGTGAATGAACTCCGTAGTCTTTTTTTTACATTGCCGGAAAATTTGGAACTTCCCGTGCTTGAGAAGAAACAGATCAAATAACTTAATAGAATGCCTAAATCCGAAAAAAAACGCAAATTGAAACTCAAGGATCATGAACTTCAGCATCTGATGATGAAGTTATGGAATCGTGCCCAAAGTGAATTTTGTGAAGTGCGTAATTCGCCGATTCATGGAAGTGGAGTTTATGCGAGTCAGGATATTGAAGCGGAGACAAAAGTCATCGAATACGTGGGTTTGTTGATAGATAAAAAAGAAAGTGATAAACGAAGTATGATCCAACAAGAGCGATCGATGAAACATGGAGATGCTGCGGTATACATTTTCAACATTACAAAAAAATTAGACCTTGATGGGAATGTGCCATGGAACACCGCACGTTTAATCAACCATTCCTGCAATCCGAATTGTGAGTCTCGGATGGTTGGAAAGCGTATTTTTATTTATGCGTTACGCGATATCAAAAAAGGTGAAGAGCTTTCTTTTGACTATGGTTTTGATGTCGATTGTTCTGAAGATCATCCCTGTTACTGCGGACTTGACTCATGCGTTGGATATATTGTCAGTCGTGAGCAATGGGAGATGCTTGAAGAGAAATTAGGACGTGGAAAACATGCTGAGAAAGCGAGCTAAACTGTGGGCCTGATTGCCAAAGAGACGATTGAACAGGTATTGGCGGCGACGGATATTGTCGACCTCATCGGCTCTTACATTCCATTGAAACGGGCAGGCAGCAGTTATAAAGCGAACTGTCCTTTCCATCACGAGAAATCACCCTCGTTCAACGTCAGTCCAGCGAAGCAATTCTTTCATTGCTTCGGTTGTGGAAAAAGCGGCAATGCAATTGGTTTTGTAATGGAGCATGAAGGGCTGGTCTTCATGGATGCGTTAAAGAAACTTGCTGCAAAAGCCGGTGTCCATCTTGAAGAAGAACCCGATGATCCGCAGGCGCGTGCTGCGAAACGATCACGTGGTAGATTGTTAGACTTGCACCGTGAAGCATCGGCTTTTTTTCACGAACTGCTGAAAACTGAGCCGAATTGCCAGCACGCACGGGCTTATTTGAAGAGCAGGGGATTTGGAAAAGAAATGGCGGAGCGTTGGGAAATCGGTTGGATGCCTGAAAACCCCCAAACCTTTCTCGATTGGGCACGGAGCCGAAATTTCACAGGAAAAGATCTCGTTGCTTCGGGATTAACTTCTTTGAAAGACGAAAATAGACCAGCAGCTGGACTCTATGTCCGTTTCCGTGATCGCTTGATGTTTCCGATCCGAAACGAAGTGGGCGATGTGATTGCTTTCAGCGGCCGTCAGCTCAGAGAGGATCCAAAATCAGGAAAATACATCAACTCACCCGAGACCGATATATTCAAAAAATCGAATGTGTTGTTTGCTTTGGATAGAGCAAAGAAATCCATTCTAAAGGAGAAGACGGTTATCTTATGTGAGGGTCAGATCGATGCGATTTCCTGTCATGAGCAAGGCGTAGAAAACGCGATCGCGCCTCTGGGCACCGCCTTCACCTCACAACATGCACGCATTCTCAAACGCTACGCCCAAACCGCTGTGTTGTGTTTCGACGCAGATCTGGCTGGCATGAAAGCCTGTGAACGCGCGTTTCGCGAACTTGCTCCTGAAGGGCTTTCCGTAAAAGTGGTCGAGCTGCCAGCCGGCGATGATCCAGATACTTTTCTTAAAGCCCATGGTGTTGAGGGTTTCCGTAAAGAAATAGCCGAAGCCCGAGATTTCTTTGATTTCAAAATTGAGGCAGGCAGAAAAAGCGGCCGATTAGAAACCGCAGAAGGTAGGACGGAAATGACGCGGGACTGCACGGAGTTGCTTGCGGTCATGGGGGATTATGCGGCTCGAGATCAACAAATCAATGTTGTGGCATCCATGCTTGGGGTGGGCTCTTCCACACTTCGTCAAAATATCGGTTTGGCTTCAAGAAAAGCGAGAGCCATGGCTGAACGCACGTCAACCCGTGAAAATCCCAATCAGCCTGAAGAGGAGTTCATTGAGGCTATACCCTTGGATCGCACTGTAGGTTATTTGTGTAACCTCGCCATCACATCCGCTAACGCCCAACACTATTTAAATGAGCAATTCGAAAATCTCCATATGGCCAAGCCTTGGGTTGAAGGAATAAATTTGTTAGAGAAAATTTTAGCAGCTGCCCCAGATCCAGAATCGAATGCTGCAGTCAACGCTTTCGTTTCAAGTCTCCGCAAAAGTGAACAACTTGCATTGCATCAAGTGATGGGTGGAGTTGAGTTAAAATCCGAAGAAGGACTACAAGCCGCTGAGAATGCAGTCGGCATGCTCTCTTCCATCGTTATTCAAAAACGGGATGCAGCTGTAAAAGCAGCCCTAAAAGAACCAGGAATCTCCACCGAGCGCATGATATCACTTC
This sequence comes from Luteolibacter sp., assembly GCA_021298895.1. Classification (GTDB taxonomy): domain Bacteria; phylum Verrucomicrobiota; class Verrucomicrobiia; order Verrucomicrobiales; family Akkermansiaceae; genus Luteolibacter. The sequence goes on along the minus strand of JAJTHK010000035.1, from coordinate 8,219 downwards.
TTGAGGAAGCTAAAGTAATCGCCAAAGCATTGGAAAATTCCCCTCGCTCACTTTATGACGACGAACTCCCGCAGGAAACCAAGAAGCCTGAAAAGAAGCCTTGGGAGAAGTGGAAGAAGTAATCAATCCAGTAAGGTGCTTCGCGTAAAGAGCGGGATCACGTGAATGCCCCGGGCTTCTATCGCTTGGCGCCCGCCTTCTTCACGATCGACGAGGACGATGGCGAATTTGACATGGCCACCCTCGCGTTCGATAGCATCTATGGCTTTCAGGGTCGATCCGCCAGTCGTGATGACATCATCGACCACGATCACATTTTGGCCTGGGGCGAAATTCCCTTCGATTTGCTTTCCTGCACCGTGGCCCTTAGGTTCTTTGCGAACGGTAAATACTTGGAGCGCTTCATCTGGATTTTGGCGGGCGGAGGCCATGCCGATGGCGAGGGATATAGGGTCGGCTCCCAAGGTCATACCGCCAATAGCTTGGATGGAGAGCTTTTCTGAATGGATTTTGGAGCGCACAGCGTGCCAACCGAGGTCGCCTATCATAGTCGCACCAAAGGGATCTAGGGCGGTTACGCGGCAATCGATGTAAAGATCCGATTGTTTTCCAGACGCCAAGGTGAACGTTCCGGTGCGGACAGATTTCTTGAGAAGGAGAGCTTTGAGGTCGGCTGTGGTTTGAAGCATGGGTGGAGAGTTTCGGTTTCTGGCTAAAGATTCAATCGCGAATCGGAATTTTGATCAATTATTCTCAATAATTTCGAGTTTTTTGAATCTCCAGCTTGCCACAGGACGGGGTAAGCCTAGGTTTGTGTCTAGGACACATATGAAGATCTGGTTAGACGGCAAGTTGGTAGATGAACAGGATGCGAAAATTTCAGTTTTCGATCACGGTTTATTATATGGTGACGGAGTATTTGAAGGCATTCGTTTTTACAACGGGCGCATCTTCCGTTTGGAGGAGCACATTCATCGATTGTTCGATTCAGCGAAGGCGATCCTACTGAATATGCCATGGACTCAGGAAGAGGTTTGCAAGTTCACTTGCGAGACAGTGGCAGCGAATGGCATCAGAGACGGCTACATCCGTTTGGTGGTGACTCGTGGTTCTGGAGAGCTCGGATTGAATCCTTACCTTTGCCCGAAAGCATCGATGTTCATCATTGCATCGACGATCAAACTTTATCCTGAAGAGCATTATCAAAAAGGCTTGGCCGTGATCACTTGCGCAACCCGCAGACCTGCTCCAGCCGCTTTGATGCCGCAGGTGAAAAGTTTGAACTATTTGAACAACGTCATGGCAAAAGTGGAAGCGATCCAAGGTGGTGCGCTTGAAGCCGTGATGCTCAATGAGCAAGGCTACGTGGCCGAGTGCACTGGCGATAACCTTTTCATCATCAAAAATGGTGAGCTCATCACACCATTGATTTCGGATGGCGCACTGGACGGGATCACCCGTTCGGTGATCTTAGAAATCGCTCACAAGCTCGGTGTGAAAGTCGTTGAACGTTCCATGACCCGTTATGACATCTTTATTTCCGATGAATGTTTCTTAACCGGAACTGCTGCGGAAGTGATTCCTGTGGTATCGCTTGATAGGCGCGTGATCGGCGATGGCAAACCCGGCCCATTGACCAAAAAGTTTCTCGCGGAGTTTCATGAGCTTGCCAACAACACTGGAACTGCGTTCTGATTAAAAATTGGATTGGATGAACCATGAAGTGTGATTACTGCGACAGAAAGGCGACGGTGTTTCTCACCCAGCTCGCGGAAGGACAGATGAAAAAAATCTGTCTTTGTGAGAGTTGCGCCAAAGAGCGCGGTGTCACGGACCCGACAGGATTTTCGATGGCGGAGGCCTTGTTGGGAAATTTTCAGAAAGCCGTGGCTGGTGCAGTGCCAGCACCTAGCGCAGTCAAACCCATGGGCTCAGGAAAGAGTTGCCCTCAATGCGGTTTTTCGATGGAGGATTTCCAAAAAGTCCGCCGCTTTGGTTGTGCAAGTTGCTATAAAGTTTTTGCAAGCGAGTTGGCGCCCATGCTGAGAGGTATGCACAAGGGTGCAACACATCTTGGAAAAGTTCCTGAAGGGCTTATCGAATCGCATTTTAGGATTCAACGGATTGAGGAGCTTCAGGCAAAACTGGACCAAGCGATTGCGTCGGAAAGCTACGAGGAAGCAGCTGAACTCCGCGATGAAATACGAAAGCTGGATGAAACGGGGGTGGAAAAATGATGCGGTTTTCGACATTATTGAAACATCCAGCGGATTGGATGATCGCCACGGATGAGGCAAACAGTGCGGTGATCACTTCACGGATACGACTTGCTAGGAACCTCCGCAATTATCCATTTCCAGGATGGGTGAAGAAAAGCGAACGCGCTGCGATTTTAGATATCATACGACCTGCGGTTGAGGATTTGCCTCCGATGAAAGATGCGTTTTCTCGTGAGCTCAGCGAGTTGAGCTCCATGCAAAAGCAGGTATTGGTAGAGAGGCATCTGATTTCCCGTGAACATGCAGCTCGCACCGATGGCTCGGGTGCGGTCATTGAGCGCAGGCAAAGTTTTTCAATCATGCTCAATGAGGAGGATCACCTGCGGATGCAGTCGATTCGTCCCGGACTCCGACTCACAGAGGCATACGAAGCACTCAATGATCTGGACAGCCAGTTGGAGGAAAAACTCGATTATGCATTTGACCCACAGTTGGGCTATCTCACAACCTGCCCAACCAATCTAGGCACCGGCATGCGCGCCTCTGCGATGCTTCATCTCCCTGCATTGGTATTGAGCGATCAGATTGGTCAGGTGTTACAAGCCGTGAACAAGATCGGCCTCGCGGTGCGTGGATTGTATGGAGAGGGGACAGAATCTCTGGGAAACCTTTATCAAATTTCCAATCAATCGACCCTTGGTGAACGCGAAGACGCCATCATCAGTCGTTTGGAGCGAGTGATTTCTCAAGTTGCCAGCCACGAGCAAAATGCACGTCAGAAACTCATGGAAGACGATCCAGATATGGTTTCGGATAAAATTGGCCGTGCATATGGGGTTTTACGACATGCTTATCTGATCGATTCCAAAGAAGCACTCAATCACCTTTCGTTGCTCCGCCTTGGTGGCAATCTCGGGTTTTTCCCCAAGGAAACCGTGACTGTCTGCGACTCCTTATTAATGGATATCCAACAAGCGCATTTGCAGTTACACGCGGGAATGAAGCTCTCACCGGAGCACCGAGATGCCATCCGTGCAGAAATTTTACGCTCTCGTTTGCAATCCCTCGATTCACCTATTAACTTTTCATCAAAGCATAAAACCCTCTTGCCTGATGAAGGCAATAACCTAGATTAAATCATGAACAATTTCACTCCTAGAGCCCAACAAGTCCTGGCCTTAGCAAGAAAGGAAGCGGATCGTTTCAACCACGCATATGTTGGAACTGAGCATCTTCTTCTGGGACTGATCAAACTTGGCCAAGGAGTGGCGGTGAATGTTTTAGAACGCATGGGTCTCGAACTTGATACCGTGCGTGTTGAAGTCGAAAAAGAAGTTGGCTCAGGTCCTCCACAAAAAAGCCCAGGAAACATTCCTTACACGCCTCGCGTGAAAAAAGTTTTAGCTCTGTCTAACAAAGAAGCCAAAGCACTCAACCATTCATACGTCGGAACTGAGCATCTTCTGTTAGGTCTGCTCCGTGAAGGCGAAGGCGTCGCAGCTCGTGTATTAAAACGTCTCGATGTCGATATCCAACGCACCCGCAATGAAATCTTGGCAGAGATCGATCCTAACTTCTCACCTGATGATATGGATGAGGATGACGAAGACGATGATGAAGATGACCTGGGCGTCTTTGAAGATGAGGGTGGAAACCAACCCGAAGCCAGTGCCCAAGAATCCAGCGAATCCAAAACCAAGACTCCTGCACTCAAAGCTTTTGGTCGTGATCTCACCAAGCTCGCACAAGAAGGCGGGCTCGATCCTGTGATCGGACGCAGCGATGAAATCGAACGCGTGATCCAGATTCTCTGCCGTCGTACTAAAAACAATCCGGTTCTAATCGGTGAAGCCGGTGTGGGAAAAACAGCCATCGTCGAAGGTCTCGCTCAAGAAATCGTCACCGGAAATGTCCCTGAACTTCTCCGTGATAAAAAGGTCATCACTCTTGATCTCGCCCTAATGGTCGCAGGTACTAAATACCGCGGTCAATTCGAAGAGCGCATCAAAGCGGTGATGGATGAGATCCGTAAAGTGAAGAACGTGATCCTATTCATCGACGAACTTCATACGATCGTTGGAGCTGGTTCTGCAGAAGGAGCCATGGATGCCTCCAACATCATCAAACCCGCACTCAGCCGCTCCGAGTTGCAATGCGTTGGCGCGACCACACTCAACGAGTATCGCAAATACATCGAAAAAGACTCCGCACTCGAGCGTCGATTCCAACAAGTCAAAGTCGATGAACCATCGGTAGACGATGCGATCCTCATTCTCCAAGGCCTGCGTGAGAAATATGAATCGCACCACAAAGCCGTTTACACACAAGCCGCCATCGAAGCTGCGGTGAAACTTACCTCACGTTACCTCACCGCGCGTTTCCTCCCAGATAAAGCCATCGATGTGCTGGATGAAGCGGGTGCGCGTGCACGCATTGGCACAATGACACGTCCGCCATCCATCAAGGAGGCTGAGTTGAAGATCGAAGAAATCAACAAACTCAAAGTCGCTGCCATATCCGAACAGGATTTTGAAAAAGCCGCGGCTCTTCGCGATGATGAGAAAAACGCGAAAAAAGAACTCGAGGATACACTCAAACAATGGCGTGCCACTTCTGAAGAGAAGGTGGTGACTGTCGATGACGAAGACATCATGACAGTCATCTCCAAATGGACCGGAGTTCCATTGAAACGCATGGAGCAAAAGGAAACCGAAAAACTCCTGAAAATGGAGGAAGAACTGAAAGGTCGTGTGATCGGACAAAACGAAGCCGTTGTCGCGATTTCCAAAGCCCTGCGTCGCTCACGTGCCGACCTAAAAGATCCGAAACGTCCGATCGGTTCGTTCCTTTTCCTCGGACCAACCGGTGTTGGTAAAACCTATCTCGCAAGAAACCTCGCCGATTTCATGTTCGGCGACAAAGAAGCACTCATCCAAATCGACATGTCGGAATACATGGAGAAATTCACCGCATCACGATTGATCGGATCACCGCCGGGTTATGTCGGTTACGAGGAAGGCGGTCAGCTTTCCGAAGCAGTTCGTCGTCGCCCTTACTCAGTGGTGTTGTTTGACGAGGTTGAAAAAGCCCACCCAGATGTCATGAATCTCTTGCTCCAAATTTTGGAAGATGGAACCGTCACGGATTCGTTGGGACGTAAAATCGATTTCCGCAACACGATCATCATCATGACCTCGAACGTCGGGGCTTCCACCATCAAGCGTCAGACCTCGCTTGGATTCGGTGCGATGAATGCGGATCAATCGGATTTCGAGGGAATGAAGGAAAAAATTCTCGAAGAATCCAAACGCTACTTCAAACCTGAGTTTTTAAATCGTTTGGATGATCTCGTGGTGTTCCACATGTTGGAAAAAGTTGATCTTAATCAGATCGTGGATTTGGAAGTTTCGAAACTTGTCGCTCGTTTGAAAGAAAAGCAGATCGATATGATTCTTGCCGAGGATGCCAGAGAGCTGCTTAGCGAAAAAGGATTCGATCCAAATTACGGTGCGCGTCCGATGCGTCGTGCCGTCGAGCGTTACCTCGAAGATCCGTTGGCCGAAGCCTTGTTACGTGGCACAGTGAAAACTGGAGACAAAGTCCGCGTCACTCGTAAAGAAGGCACCGAGGAATTAATTTTTGATACATCTAACAAGGATGGTGGTTCTGGAAAAGATTCCAAAAAAGTGAAAGCGAAGTGATCATGGAGAACCAAGTTTTCACTGCGAATGCAGATTATGAGGAAAATAACACCCAGGCAATCCGTCTTGAAGAAGGTCAGGAAGTAACCAGTGGCCCAGAAGATAAAGCCTGGCCGGGCTGGATCTGGGCGACCGATTCCTCAGGTAGAAATGGCTACGTCCCAGCTGATTATCTGGAGCCACTTGGCGAAGACCGCTGGGCCGCTACCAAAGCCTTCGATCCCACCGTCCTGAAAATCATACGCGGTGACAAACTTACCTCACGCCAACAAATCCACGGCTGGCACTGGTGTGAAAATGAAACCGGCAAACAAGGCTGGGTCGCGGGCTATTTGTTAAGACCTATATAGGGCGCCCACAACCGGAGAGCCGAGCCTCCGGCCGGCTGTACTGGAGAGCCGTGCTTTCAGCCGGCTGCATCAGTAAATGAAGATCAAGTGTATTGCCTTTCATTTTGAACAAAAAACTATACCTCATTTACTAATCCCCAATGACGCAATTCTCCGCTCCAGCAGAATCAACCAATCGCTTTGCGTTGCGACTGGTTGTGGAATAACGTCATGATCGGAAAAGTATATATAGCTATCCCATTTGTATTGTTGCTTTCTTGCATTGATCCAGATCCTAAGGGAGAAGGCAGCTATAAGGAGGAAGAGCAAATTAAGAAAGTTCTCTCGTCATTAGATGCAGACGACCTGCATCAAAAATTACCTGATGATTATTACTGGGGAAAAACAGGAAACGGTGAGCCATACATCATAACGGGCACAGACAGCCACAAAGGAGGAGGAACTCTAGGAATATTATTCTCTGATGGAACCATATTTACTCACTTCTGTCATGTATGTGGACCAGGTCTAACACCACTAGAAGGCTTCAGAGGAGAAACCAAAGATGATGTGATCGCCTCTATTAAAGAGGTAGTCGGACACTAAATGCAGTGATTCTTCTCAACTGATTCAAATAAATCTAACAACCCGCTACAAACTTCCAATCTAGGGGCATAGTCACCATATCGCCGTTTTCACTGGTGATTTGGATTTCGGTTTCGCTAACAGGGACGATGGAATCCACTTTTCCAAATTTTCTGGAAACTGCTGCGACGGCTTGGATGTTTTTCAAGGTCACGGGTTGGTCTTTTGAGAAATTTCTGGTGCAAGGAATGCCGAGGTTGTGAAGAAGGTCTTTGCGCGAGACGTCCACGCTATCGCAGAAATGAGAGCAGATGTCTTCGATTCCGATGCGTGCAGTGTGGCGAGAGTTCCATGGCGCGGCCGAACGCCCACCGTTAGAAAGCCAGAACATGGTTGCTGGGAATTCGGTTGGATTTTTCAGTGCGAACCAAACATAGCCATCAAACACACAAGCCGACCATGCGAAGGGTTGCTCTGGAGTGCTGGCTTCGGAAACCATCATCACCAGATCGTCGCTTTTGGCGTTTGATGGGTAATAGCTCAGATCGGTCGTGCCGCCATCGGCCAATGGAACTTCTGATAGGTCAGAAAAGATCGCGCCAATTTCGAGTTGTTGATGCGCACCATCGGCGGGATTTGAGAAATATTCCGGGTAAACCGATGCCCAGCGGAAAGGGGAGACGCTGAGTCTGGCTGAGCCAGCAGGTAAGTTGGAAAGATCCAGAATGGGATGGGTTCCATAAGACCAATCGCCCTCAAGTCCATCGATGTGATGGGTTAGGTAAACCGCAGTCTCGCCGGGACGGACGGAAAGCGTTTTGGTGATTTTCGCTGAGACATCGGAAGCTTCGATTTCCAGGGTGAGGGAATGATCATCTTGGGAGACGAATTTCCATGCGGCATTTGCGGTTTCTCCGTGTGGAGGACCATCTGCTTGCGGACCAAAGGGGAGACAGAGAAAATCTCCGCGCAGGCTTTTCAAGAGAACGGGTAAACTGGGGTCGATCTCATCTGGTAGCCATGGAGCAAGTGCGTAAGGGGAGATAATGCGATCATCGATTTTGAATTTCACTGGTGCGAGATGACCTCCGTCTTTTGTGACGTAAAGTGTGACAAGACCGGATGATAGGGAATAGGAAGGAGCGCCGTGAATCGTTTCCATGTGAATAAGAGCGTGTATTAAATTATGAGTGAGCTGGCCCCCAAAGTCCGGCCACTGATTGGCTAAACTAAGCTTTGGTGCTTGGATGCGTGAGATGGGTAGTAGATCATGGATAATAGGTCAAGGATGGAGTTGGTGAGGGACTCGAAAATGGGAAGCTGAAGCGGAGGGCCGAGCACGCAACGGAGCGGAGCGCAGTGAAGTGTGAGGACCGCAGCGGAGG
>JAJTHK010000030.1 GCA_021298895.1 Luteolibacter sp. | reverse complement strand
GGCAACAGGAAGGCATGATCGAAACCGATCTCCAGAGGGCCGGGTTTGATCTCTCCGTTCCAATCGGGACCGTTTTTGGCACCCAAGCCCAAATGCCATTTTCCTATCACGGCCGTATGATATCCGGCTTTCTTGGCAAGGTCCGGAAGCGTGGTCGTTTCCGGATCAATCGTCAGCTTGCCATTCGGAGGCGCGATGCCTGTTCCTTTTTTTCGAAACGCATAAGTGCCGGTCAGCAGGGAAAACCGCGTCGGCGTGCAGGTAGAAGCCGAGCAATAGCCACTGGTGAAACGAATTCCTCCTGCGGCCAAGCGATCGATGTTGGGGGTTTTCAACGCTGTTGCTCCATAACAGGACGCATCTCCGTAACCCAGATCATCCGCCATGATCACAATCACATTGGGTTTCTCGGCCGCAACGAGCGAAGTATGAAATGCAAGCGCGATAAGAAGTAGTGGCGCATGAAAAAAAATTGAGCGCGGTGACACATGAGACGGATTTTTTTGTTAGGATTTCAACGATCCGGATGTAACCGAGCGCCATCCGGACTCCTCATAAATTCCTAAGCCACCAAAAATCCGGCAGCTTGCTCCGAGGTGAGCTCGATGCACTGCCAAGGTAAACCGTGGACGTTGAGGTCGGCCATGAAGGTGTCAGGGTCGTGTTGTTCCATGTTCCAGACGCCGGGCTTGTTCCAGCCACCTTCTAAGATTTGTTTCGCACCGATCATCGCCGGGACACCAGTTGTGTAGGAAATTGCTTGGGAGCCGACTTCAGCAAAACATGCCTCGTGATCGCAAATGTTGTAAACGTAGATGGCTTTCGGTTTGCCGTCTTTGATGCCGGTGATGACGTTGCCGATGCAAGTTTTGCCTTTGGTAGTTTCACCGAGATCGCCGGGGTTTGGGAGAACGGCTTTGAGAAACTGCAGCGGGACGATTTTTTGACCTTGGTATTCAACCTCGTCGATGCGGGTCATGCCGACGTTTTGGAGGACTTCCAAATGTTTCAGGTAGTTCTGAGAAAACGACATCCAGAACTGAGCGCGCTTGATTGTCGGGATATGTTTGACGAGGGATTCGAGCTCCTCGTGATACATGCGATAAATTTCATAGGTGCCAACTTGTTGCGGGCAGGTAAACGGCTGATGTTTCGACATCGGTGCGGTCTCGACAAACTTTCCATCTTCCCAATGACGGCACTCCGCAGTGACTTCACGAATATTGATTTCCGGATTAAAGTTCGTGGCAAACGCGCGGCCGTGATCTCCGCCGTTCACATCGATGATGTCGAGCGTGTGGATTTCATCAAAATGATGTTTCAGCGCCCATGCGGTGAACACATTGGTCACACCCGGATCGAAGCCAGAGCCCAGCAAGGCGGAGAGGCCAGCTTTCTCAAATTTTTCCTGATACGCCCATTGCCAGGAGTATTCGAATTTCGCGACGTCGAGCGGCTCGTAGTTCGCGGTGTCGAGATAATCGATACCTGCTTTCAAACACGCATCCATCAGGTTGAGGTCTTGGTAAGGAAGCGCAACGTTGATGAGCAGGACCGCGCCGGTCTTTTTGATGAGGGCGGCGGTTTCATCGGAGTTGTCGGCATCGACTTTTGCGGTGGCGATGGTTTTGCCGGTGCGCTGTTTGACGGATGCGGCGATCGCATCGCATTTGGAAACCGTGCGGGACGCGAGGGTGATTTCGCCAAACGTCTTGGGGAGCATCGCGCATTTGTGAGCGACCACGCTACCGACTCCGCCGGCGCCGATGATGAGAATATTTTTCATTTCAATAATGGGTAAAGTTTTAGATCAGAACGATGCGCCGTATCGAGAGCTAGCGAAGGCGAATTGGCAAGTATTTCAAAGTGGCGATTTAGGAAGGGTTGAACCTAGAATCGACATTCAGGGTTACGTTTTTTCACCGCAGAGGCGCAGAGGCCGCAGAGGGACGCAGAGAGAGAGATTTATGTTTTTGTTAAACTTTATGCGGTTTCCATTTCACCAGTTGAACAAATCCGTCCTCACTCCCATTCACAACTAGCGCTCTGCGCTCCTTTGCGACCTCTGCGCCTCCGCGGTGAAAATTTCCATATGGGTAAAGCGTTCCCCAATTCATCCTGGCATCAGATCGATGCCGAATTTCCTCAGAATAATCACCGTGAGCCAGAAAAACACGGTGGTGAGCGCGCAGTTGACGGCGAGGGCGCTCCAGAACGACCAACCGTGCCGTAACATCCACGGCAAAATGAGAAACATCGGGAGGGTCGGCAGGACAAACCAGAAAGTCCCCTCGGCGTGGCCGGCTATTTTTGAGGTCGATTGCCCTCCCTGCCACATCCAGATCATTGCCAACAAAGACGTCAGCGGTAGGGCGATCAGCAGGGCGGAAAGCTTGTCGCTAAAAAGCTGCACTTTATTGACCATCAGGATAATGACCGCTGTGAGCAGGACTTTGACGACGTCGAAGAGCTTGAATGACAGGATTTCGGACCAAGGTAGGTTGGACATGCCCAAATCTTCCGCTGCTTTCAGGAACCATCAATATAAAATGCGCGAAAGTTGACCGAACGCCGCTTTTCGCTAAAGTTCCGCCATGAAAGCTGCTGAACTCGCCGAAAAAATCCTCGATGCCATGCTCGGTCACCTCGGAATCATTGCGAAAATCGAGATTCAAGACACCGAAGAAGGCCCATGCTTGCAAATTTTCTCCTCGGAAAAAGACGCGATCATTGGCGACCACGGGGATAGGCTCGATGACATCCAATACCTCGTAAACCGCATCCTGCGCCGCCAAATGCCAGATGCCGAACGCGTGAAAGTGGATTGCGAACATTTCCGCACGATGCAGGAAGATCAGCTCAATCAGGAAATCCGCGATCTGATCGATTTGGTGAAAACCCAAGGCAAAACCTACCGCGTCCGTCCGCTCAACGCCTACTATCGCCGCTTGGCATACAATGTGATTGCAGCCGATGAAGCCGTTGCCGCCTCTTCACCTCCGGGTGATGATCGCCTCAAGCGGATTTCGATTTCTCTTAAAACCAAGTAGCCATGAAACATTTCTTCTTCGATTGCGGCCCGCGCGATGCCACCATATCTCTCGGTTTACTGATCCTAAGAGTTGGAATTGGTTTGTTGATGCTTTTCGGCCACGGCATTTCCAAGCTCCAAGGCTTCGCAGAGAAATCCAAAGGGTTTCCCGTGCCTGATTTCTTCCCGCTGAAATACATGTCATCCCCTGTTAGCTTGGGCACGACCATTTTTGCGGAAGTCGGTTGTGCCGCTCTGTTGGTTCTCGGTCTTGCAACTCGTCCAGCCGCTTTCGTTCTCGCGTTTACCATGACGGTCGCAGCTTTCAACATTCATGCAGTAGGCCCGTTGTTCATGAGTGGCGGCGCTGGCGCTAAAGAACCTGCCATCCTGTTTCTTCTCCCTTGCCTCGCTCTGTTACTCAGCGGCGCTGGTTCCCTATCTGCCGACGCAATGATTCTCAAAGAACGCCGCAGAAGCTGGTAACATTTCACCCACGACATTTTGGAAACCCACCACCTAGTCATGCCCGGAGACTTGAACCATTATGGTTCTTTGTTCGGTGGACGCATGCTCGCCTGGGTCGACGAAGCCGCATGGGTCGCTGCTTCCACCGAGTTTCCTCATTGCCAGTTCGTCACCATCGCTATGGATAAAGTCGAATTCCGCCAAGGTGTTGGCGATGGCACGATACTGAAAATCAACTGCTCGCTCGCGAGAAAAGGAAATTCATCCGTCACTTATCAAGTCGTCGTGACCGATGCAAAAAACGCTCCTGAAATTCCTGTTTTCCAAACCAATGTCACTTTTGTTTCGGTGAACGATCAGGGTGAGAAACGAGCCATCTGATTTCTCAAGATGCTTCACACGCTCGATATCGTCCTTCCGCTTGAGAGTTCTGAACAAGATGACGCTCGCAAGCTTGCCGCTGCAAAAATGTTAGGAATTGATTCCTCACGAGTGCGTGGGATCCGTTTGCGCAAACATTCCATCGATGCGCGCCAGCGTCAGGTGAAAGTGCAGCTTCGCATAGAAGTCGCAGTGGATGAGGATTTACCAGATGAGCCGAAGCCGGTTTGGTCTGCCCCTGCCCTTTCCGCCGATGCCAAAAAAATCCTGATCATCGGCACGGGACCAGCCGGATTATTTGCAGCCTTGCGTTGTTTGGAGCTCGGACAAAAGCCGATCGTGTTAGAACGCGGCAAAGACGCCTCCGCCCGCCGCTTCGATCTCGCACCGATCTTGCGCGAAGGCCGGGTGATCGAAGATTCCAATTACTGCTTCGGCGAAGGCGGCGCAGGAACATTTTCCGATGGCAAGCTCTACACCCGCGCCACCAAACGCGGTCCGGTGGCTGAAGTCTATCGCGTATTAGTTGCTCACGGGGCTCCTGAAAAAATCCTCACCGACGCGCACCCACACATCGGCTCGAACCTTTTGCCAAACGTCGTCAAAGCGATGCGCCAATCCATCATCGACCACGGCGGCGAAGTGTTTTTCCAAGCAAAGGTGAACGATCTGCTGATCTCACAAGGAAAAATCCACGGCGTCACCACGGTCGATGGACGCGAGTTTCTCGGCGATGCCACGATTCTCGCCACGGGTCACTCCGCTCGTGACATCTATCAACTCTTGGCGCAAAAAGGCATTTTGATGGAGCACAAACCGTTTGCGATCGGTTTTCGGATCGAACACACCCAACCGTTCATCGACCGCCAGCAATACCATATCCCCGAAGGTCAACCGCGCCCAGATTTGTTGCCTGCCGCGCGTTACCGGCTCGCCACCAAGATCGAAGACCGCGGCGTGCATTCTTTCTGCATGTGCCCAGGTGGTTGGATCGTTCCGGCGGCGACCGCTGATGAACAAGTCGTCGTCAACGGCATGTCGCTTTCTCGTCGCGATTCTCCTTTCGCAAACTCCGGCTTAGTCACCACCATCGAACCCGAAGATGTCGCCCACCTCATTCCGCAACACGGCATTTTGGCAGGCATCGCTTTTCAGGAAAACATCGAGCACTCGGCAAAAAACGCAGGAGGAAACCAAAAGCTCGGACAGGTCGCGCCTGCGCAACGTGCTGCGGATTATCTCATTGGAAAAATTTCATCTGATCTACCAGAAACATCGTACTTCCCTGGAATTAACTCTGCCCCTCTTCACGAACTTCTCGCGAAACCCATCACGCGCCGCATTCGCCAAGGATTGAAACTTTTTAATCGTCAGATCAAAAACTACGCTTCATCCGAGGCGTTGTTGTTAGGTTTTGAAACCCGAACCTCGTCCCCTCTGCGCATCCCACGTGATACAGAAACTCTTGTGCATCCAGAAATCTCCGGACTCTTTCCCTGCGGAGAAGGCGCCGGCTACGCAGGAGGAATCGTCTCCGCCGCACTAGACGGAATGAAAGTCGCTGAAGCTACGGCTGCACCTCATTAGCCCTCTATAATCATAGAATGAACCACGGATTACACGGAATGCACGGATGGGATAACGAATACTAACGGGTTTCAGTATTGGCTTAGACCTTATAAAAATGGAGTCAATACACACAGAAAAGATAACTTCAAATTTATGTGCGGCAGCACCACTCCGTGAAATCCGTGTAATCCGTGGTTAAAAAAATCGGAACTTATTGAGCTCACTTGCCCTTATCTAGCTCGACTTTATAGTCACCGATCGCCCACTGAGTTCCAGCTAGGTAATGACGCAGCACTTCAGGATGCCAGAACATATCGTGGTTATGGCCGATCGAGCAGTAGAAGACCCGCCCTTTGCCCCAGTTTCTTGCCCACGCGACACCGTAGTCATTGTCCTTGCGTTTCATGCCTTTGACTTGGGCGGATTTCTCCGGATCCAAGCGCAGCAACATGTGCACTTTGGATGAATCGTAGGGAGCTTTATACTGATAGATCTCTTCTTTAAAATCCAAACGCTGGCCGTTGAACATCGCTGCAAGCGGATGTTTTTCCTGACCTGGCTCAACATAGATATTCACCTGTGAACCCGCGGTCCATGGATGCCCATCAAAATAGCCGTTGATCATTTCACCATACTCAGGCCATTCGTAAAACGTATCGGTCGCTGCGTGGATCCCGACGAAACCGCCGCCACCTTTGACATACGCCATCAGATTTTCTTTGAGCTGAAGCTCGTATGTTTTCGCGGCGTCTTTTTCCTCAGGAGACATTTTCGACAACTCTTCTTTGAATGGCGAAAACGGATTCTGCGTAGTACTGAGGAAGCAGATCGCATCGAACTGGCTGATCTTGTCCTTCTCAAAATTCGATAGATCATCGCTAATCACTGCCTCGTACGCGCCGGTTTTCTTTCCCATTTCTAACAGTGCCAATTTTCCCGTCGCGATGGATTGATGGCGGAATCCATTGGTTCGCGAAAACACCAGCAGCTTACGTGACTTTGCAGGTTTCGCATAAGGCTCAGCGGGAATCGATGCAGCGATTTTTTCAACCGCGCCAGCAGGAGTTTGTTCAGTTGCAGGATTATAAGCCACAACCAGTGAGGCGACAAGGGCGACGGCGCAGGAGGGAATAAGAGCTTTCATATCGATTAACGTTTCAAAGAGCTTCTGCAACAAACCACCACTTGCCGATAAAAAAATTATGCGGAACACTATCACTAACCCATCCTGACCCAATATGAGCTTTTTAAAGCCACTCCCAGACTATCCACTTGCTGGATCGCTCATTATACGGGTAGTAATACGAACCTAAATTTTCATGACTTCCCACACTGCCGTCCTCGACTCCGCCCAGGCGAGCAAACTACGCAAAATCCTTGAAGAGCAGGGATTCGAGTTTGTTGATAAGGAATACACGATTTTTGCTGCGAAGAAGGGTAAGCTGAACGTCAGTGTTTACGAAAAAGGCCCGAAGGTTCTGATTCAGGGAAAGGATACGGAAGATTTCATCCGCTTCACCCTTGAGCCGCTGGTGCTTGGTGAGGCAAAATTGGGGTACGAGGAAATCACCGATCCCGAACATTTCGCCCCACACTTCGGGATCGATGAAAGCGGCAAGGGCGATTTCTTCGGGCCGCTCGTTATCGCCGGAGTTTACACGAATGCGGAAATCACCCGCAGCCTAATCAAGGCAGGCATCATGGATTCGAAACGCATCACCACACCCGCGAAAATCCGCCAACTTGCTGCGATCATCAAGGCGACGCCGGGAATCGAGTTCGATGTGATCGCGTTGCGTCCAGAAAAATACAATGAGCTCTATGCATCGTTCAAAAATCTCAACCGCATGCTGGCATGGGGGCATGCCACAGTGATTGAAGAACTTGTCAAAAAGAAACCCGACTGCCCACGTGCGCTTTCTGATCAATTTGCCAAGGCCGAGGTTTTACAGAGAGCATTGAAACAAAAAAACATCACTCTCACCCTCGATCAACGCACCAAAGGTGAGTCCGACACTGCCGTCGCCGCTGCATCGATTCTGGCACGCGAGCGCTTCATCGATTGGATGGATGGAGCGACAAAGAAAGCCGGCTTTAAAATCCCTCTCGGAGCTTCAGCAGCAGTCGTGGAAGCTGGAAAAACTCTCGTCAAAACTCACGGAGCGGATGCTTTAAGTAAATTTGCAAAACTGCATTTCAAAACCACCCAGCAAATCACGGGTGATCTATTTTAGAAAATTTGAATAACTCATGATGGGAATCGCTAAGTGATCTGCCGCTTTTTTGAGTTCTTTATCGATTTTTGTCACCAGAATGAAATCGATAGGCAAAGGCTTGGAGCGATCAATCTCCTCGAGCTCCTGAGGGTGCCTACCAGCAATGAACTCCCACTCGAAGTCGGCGTGAATGAATTCATCTTCAAGCGTTGGCTTCGGCTCGTTAATGCCCAACCAAAAAACCGCACGGTGTGCCTTTTTGCCAGTTATTCCATCTTTGATTAACCATTTTAAGGGCGTAATACGCCTTTTAACATATAGCTTCCATCGTTCTTGCAACCAGAACACATCCAATGGAGAAACTTTCATCGCCGCCTCTAACGCCTGCATACAATTTGCAGAATCGTAGGGCTTCTCAACTTTATGATAACGCACACTCCATTTTCCAGGAGCTATCGTGCGCAAAGATAGCGCTAGCACTTCGCACTTACTCCTTCTAACCAATAAACTCGGCAGCGGACTTACCCTTGTCAATCGCCCAAAAAAACTAACAACTTCCCCTTGCATGCCTACACGTTGATCCGCCAAAATTCCAATTATCCCATTGTCTCTCAAAAATCCTCCAACCTGATGTAAACTATCTCGTTTGGAAAATGAATGCGTCCCGTTTGTTTCTCTCAAATTTAAGACTCGGTCATTTAAAATGAGGTTATTAAGCGGACGGTAGAAAGCGCCGATTTTGCTACCTTTTGGAAAAAGACGATTCATTCGCGCTAACAACTCCCAGTTCCCCATGTGCGCAGCTAGTAGCACGACTCCACGACCTTGCGCGAAAGCCTCTTCTAACAGTTCTGGATTTTCAACCACTAGTAAATCCTCAATTTTTCCGCCTTCTGATTTAACCGAAATCGATGTGCTCAGTAAATTTGCCACCGTGCGGATGAATGAAGCTCGCGCCATCTTTTCAGCTTCTTCAAAGTCAAGCGGCGCATAGGCGATTCTTAAATTTCTTAAAATAATCACACGGCGCGCCTTCATCAGTGGCCAGATGAGCTTACCGAGGGCTTCGCCAAAAAGAAATACATCACCTGCTGAAAGAAAACTGATCAAAAAAGCCACGAACGAGTGTCCGAAAGCCTCAACTCGCCAGCTCAGTCTTTTTCCAAAACCCGCAACCATCTATTCCAATTCCTCTCTCCTACCAAGCGTGATCGCCAAGCCAATCGATCCAACGAAAATGAAATAGCAGGCTAGAAGCTCGAGATAACTTTTACAAATTCTAGGAACCTCTGGCGCAAAAGCATCTCCCATAGAGGCTTCCCAAAACTGTGGGGCGCCGATAACGCGGTTAAAGACATAGATAATTAATAACGCTGCGCCGATAAACCCCGCACCCGCATGTTGCCCCATCGTTGAGAAAAATTTCAACATGACGTATCGATGCCGCGCTACCGTGATGAGAGACAAAAAGATCAGTAGCCCGACCACCCAAGCATCAGGAAACGGCCATTTCATGATTCCCGAAATGAAATCCTCAAGTTCGCCAACCAATGCCGCAGCCAAACCAAATGCCAATACGCGGCATACGCAGCGTCGGTGACCGGAATGTGCCATTGCGCCGAACATGATAGCCGTCGATGTAGCAAGGAAAGCGGCTTGTAGAAGCTCAACCGTGCCACGCTCAAGCGGCACACCCGGCTTATTCGGCAACCATGCGGGCAGTAAAATCGCTGCCGAGCCCGCGCAAATCAGCACCCCGCGAAGGAGGGTTTTTTTCCATGAACCTGGATTGGATTTGCGGCTTGGAGTCATAGACACCCCTTTGCGTAAATCGTTTTACCCCTCCTTTGCAAGACGGATGAGTCGAAACCTTGTTCATTCCCTGAGCTTGCGATACCCGCTTTTGCCGCTATCCTCTCCCCAACGTGAAAACGCTTTTTGAAAAAATTTACGATGGGGAAATCCCTGCAGACATCGTTCACCGCGATGAGATCTGTTGTGCCTTCAGAGATATTTCCCCCCAAGCACCCACGCACATTCTTGTCACCCCCCGCAAAGCCATCCCTCGAATCGGGGAGGCAACTCCTGCTGATCAGGAAATTCTCGGGCATCTTTTGCTTACTGCAGGAAAAATTGCTCGGGATCTTGGTTTGGCTGAAACAGGCTTCCGCACCGTGATCAACCACGGTCCTCATGGTGGCGAGACCGTCCCCCACCTGCACGTCCATCTTCTCGGCGGTAGACAACTCACATGGCCTCCAGGCTAAATTATGATCACCGCCCGATTCTTCCATCTCTTCACCGGCATTTGTGCTACCGCTGTATCTTGCCATCCCCAACCCTCGAAACCCAAAGTTGAACGCGTTGTCATGGTGCATGGAATTTTCGAAGATGGAAAAGCATACGATTCATTAAAGCGGCGTTTGGAGTATCACGGCATCGAATGTTATGTGCCAAAACTCAAACCAGCCGACGGCAGAGGCGGATTGGAAAATCTCGCGCAAGGATTACAACGTGACATCGAAAATGAATTTGGTGCTGATAAGTCGTTCGGTATCATCGCATTCAGCATGGGCGGCTTGGTTTCTCGTTATTATCTCCAAGAACTCGGCGGTGCGAACCGCTGTGAAACGTTCATAACCATTTCCACTCCTCATCACGGCACAAAAGTCGCACATGCCTATCCAACCAAAGGCACTCAGCAAATGCGGCCAGGCAGTGAGTTTCTTCAAAAACTCCAAGCATCCGAAGATAATTTAAAAAACATTCCCATCGTCTCTTATCGCACCCCTTTCGATCTTATTATCGTTCCAACTGATTCGTCCGTTTGGGATCGCGCGGAAAATCTTAAATACAACGTCTCCCTCCACCCTCTCATGCTTCACAGTAAACCCGTGCTCGATGATATCGAGAAACGTCTCGTTCACTAAATTCTAACAAAAATTATGAAATTATATCATTCTATCATCGCTATCGCCATCGCCCTATCTGCATGCGCACCAGGTAATCCTCAAATTGGCGTAACTAGCCAAAGTCTAACAGAAAATCAAAAGACCGCGATCGGTAAAAAAATCTGGCAAAACGAATCTGGCGGAAAAATTGACGGGCTCACTGCATGGAATGCGGGCGAAGAATTTCCCTCACTGGGTATCGGACACTTCATTTGGTATCCAGCGGGATTTGAAGGAAAATTCAAAGAGAGCTGGCCAGATTTCATTACCTACGCAAACAGCAAAGGTGCTAAACCGCCAACTATTGCTAAAGTTGCCGATTCGCCATGGAGCTCCCGTGCTGAGTTCCTCAAAGATTTCAGATCACCCGAAATGGTTGGTTTGCGTAACTGGCTGGCTGCCACGGTGAATCTGCAAACCGATTTCATCATCGAGCGTTCACGCGGAGCATTCCCAACGGTTCTCGCTGCTGCTCCTCCCACCGAGCGCTCAAAAATTCAGGCAAACTACCACAAAGTCGCCTCAACTCCAAATGGCACTTATGCTTTGATCGATTACGTAAACTTCAAAGGCGAAGGCACGAGTCAGACCGAAAAATACAAACGCCAAGGCTGGGGGTTACTGCAAGTTCTAGGCGGCATGGAAGAGGTCAGCTCTGGCCCCGCGGCAGCAAAAGAATTTGCCGCATCCGCAAAACGCATCCTGTCACGCCGTATCGAAAACTCACCACCGGAACGTGGCGAAAACCGCTGGCGCGAAGGATGGCACAACCGCTGCGATACTTATGCGCGTCCGCTTTGAATGGTGAATAGTGAAGAGTGAATGATGAAAAGTTAGAATATCACTCTTCCTTTCAACTAGTCCAAACCCTAGATTGATGATTATCGATCAACGATTATTGATTTATTTCACTTTTCACTCTTCAAAATTCACTCTTCAAAAATGATACCTGCCCGTAAAATCATGTATGAGGTTTCGACTAGCCTCAGGCAGTATCTTTATCGATTTGATCGACTACGAGATGTTCCGAATATCTATCCGGACTTGGTACGATTCACGGGCGCAATACCTTACGAAGACACCCGTGGCCATGAAACGCTTTGGTTGACCGTGATGTATCCACCTGAAGTCATCGATGATTTACGCCGTGGACTGATCCGGATCTACAGCGAATTGAAAATCGGTCGCGATGCTGCAGCACAGGAGCATGAGCACCTTATGGTGGATAGGATCGACTATGGAGATTTCGGAAACTCCAAGCCGTTTCGCATCCGCGTAACTAACCTTTTCAATGACAACTCTGATTATTTCTACGTCAAACAAGCGGATGCGTCGCGAATCTATGGATTGGAGCTAGAGCATATTCTTTCGCCAAACCGGATCAACTACATCATCAATGGAAACACACTCATCGAAGAACACATTGCTGGAGTACCAGGCGATATGTTCATGCGAGATTATTTGAACAATCCCGCGCTCAACAAAGTACGTATCGCCAAAGAGTTCACCAAATTTACCGAGCGCTCGTTCATTCGCTTGTTAGGCGACATGCGTAGCGTCAACTATGTGGTGGATATCACACCAGACTTCGAAGAAGTGCAATATCGCGTCCGCCCTATTGATTTCGATCAGCAATCCTACGAAGGAAACGGCAACATTTATTTGGCGTTTCGTTTTAATTCTAACCGACCCGTCACCCGCCTCGCCTTCGAGGTATTGAATCGGAAATCCATCGATCAATACGTCAACGAAGAGCACGCGCAGATGGCGAGAAGAGCAAAAGTAGAATCAACCCGCCTGCGAACCCTGCTGGGGATCATGCGTCGCGATACCATTGCACCCGATGCTCATGTTCGGAGGTTGGCGCTGGATCTCAATCGCATGCATGGCACGACGGATTTCAGCGATTGCTCTTCAATGGGCGAACTGACCGCCGAACATATTTCCTTGATGTTGGGAGTGTAGATTTCCTGATCCCAAAGGGATCAGAGACATTAGCTCGGGGTCATGACCTCGGGACCCGCGCCCCAAAAAACAGCACCCTGAAGGGGTGCCAGAATCGTAACATCACACACATCGATTCCTCTACGACCCACCTTGGGGTCGGTTTTTTCCTCTATTCCTGGGGTAGTCGTCGCAGTGCTCCTCGACTCCGCGCTAATTTCTGGAATCCCTGCCGGGATTGTCGAATCCAGGTCTAGTGAACTTGACCATTTGCGAATTTCCCATTTCCGCGCTATCTCTCTGTCATGAGCAAACGAGTGGTGATCTATGGTGCGAGCGGTTTTATCGGAAAAGGTCTCGCAAGTTTGCTGAGCTCTGAGGACTGGGAAGTCATTGGAGTAAGTCGTAAAGGCTCTGGAAAAATCGACGGAGTGTCTTCATGGACCACACCGGAAAAGGTCGATCTCGCAGGTTGTGAGGCGGTGATCAATTTATCTGGCGAACCCGTCAACCAGCGTTGGACTGAAAAGAAGAAGCGCACATTTCATAACAGCCGCATCGGCGTCACCAATCGGATCGTTGAGAAAATTTCCAATCTCACCCCAGAGTTCCGACCTAAAATTTTCATCAACGCCTCAGCGGTCGGCTATTACGGTGGATGCGGTGATGAGATTTTGGATGAACGAGCCTCACTCGGAAAAGGCTATCTCGCCGAACTTTGTGGTGAATGGGAAAAAGCTGCTCTCCAAGCGGTACCATTAGGAATCCGCGTCTTACAATTCCGTATCGGTGTGGTGCTTGGCAGAGGTGGCATGGCTTTCGAAAAATTACTTACCGTTTTCAAATTAGGAATCGGAGGTCGTTTAGGAAATGGCAAACAATGGACCCCATGGATTCACGTGGATGATTTACGACGCGCCATCATGTTTGCCCTCCATCATCCAGAACTCCACGGCGCCATCAACGGCACCGCACCACATCCAGAAACCAATGCCGCCCTCACTCAAAAATTCGCCAAAGCCGTGCGCCGATGGGTGTTTTTTCCAGTTCCAGGCTTTATTTTGAAACTCGTATTCGGCGGCTTCGGCGGAGCGTTATTAGAAGGCCAACGCGCCATTCCGAAGCAATTGCTCGATGCAGGGTTTGAGTTTCGGTTCAATTCGCTAGAGGAGGCACTAGAGGATTTAGTGACCACTAGATCCTAACATGAAGACATATCTCCAAATACTAATTGCCTTATCAGCACTCCTTTTAGGAACTGCCAACGCAGAATCAAAATACACCAAGGATCAGGTAATTGCACTTGGACGAGTTGTTCTCGCGGCAGATGTGAACAAAGAATACAAACCCTATTTTTGGGACACCGAACCTGAATATGATGATAAGACTAAATCATGGTCATACCATTCAAATGTTGGAGTCACCCCTGGCGGAGCCATCCACATATTTGAGATAAGGGAAGCCGACTGCTTTTATCGACTCGGTTGGATTTCCAGCCAACGCGCATCCTCTGGCTTTGATAAATTTCGCATTCAATCCTCAGTTAGAGGCAAGCTAACAGATCTCCTAAAGGCCTACGAAAAGCCCTAAGCAAGAATAGGGATGAGTGCCTGACAACTGATAGTTAGCCTCGGTGGAATGAAATGAAGAATTTTAACCGCAAGGATCACAAAGAACTCAAAGAGTAGAATTGAACCCATTTTTGTGCTCTCTGCGATCTTTGCGGTTAATTTCTCTGTGTTGATGAATGATAGGTTTTGCCCATCTGCCATACTTTCTGGGAAACGGTCGGGTTTATAAGCCAATTTCTCGAATCGACTGATTTTTCTCTTTGCAACGCCGCTGGGCTGGGCTAAGCGTGTCGCCCGCCTATAACGGTGGTCGTAGCTCAGTTGGTAGAGCCCCGGATTGTGATTCCGGTTGTCGCGGGTTCGAGTCCCGTCGATCACCCCACTTTTTTCTTCGCTTTCGGAGCTGTTTCCGAGTTCGAAGAAAGGGGTGATTTAACCGTCATTTTCTGAATGCAACCGCTGGAAAGCCGCATCCAATACAAGTTCCGCAACTCGCTACTCTTAGCCGAGGCGTTAACGCACCCAAGCTTGGCTTACGAGTCACAGCGCCCGCATTTTGATAACCAACGCCTGGAGTTTCTTGGCGATGCGGTCCTCCAGCTAGCCGTGACCGAGGCGCTTTTCAAATTGTTCCCCGATGCCTCCGAGGGTCATCTCACCAAACTTCGCTCACGGGTGGTTTCCCGCAAAGCATTGGCGCGTTTCGCAACAGCCATCGAACTCGGCGAATACGTCTTGCTCGGAAAAGGCGAGGAATCGACCGGAGGCAGGCGTAGGCTTTCCACTTTGGCCGATGCCTTCGAATCTTTGATCGGCGCGGTCTATATGGATACTGGGTTGGAATCCGCCAAAGAACTCATTTTGCGGCTCTTTGCCACTGAGATCAAAGGCATGGTCGACAGCCCAGATGAGCGTAACCCGAAAGGTGAGCTCCAAGAATCCCTGCAAGCCATTCATCCGGTAGCGCCAGTTTATCGCATCGTCAGCGAAAGCGGGCCAGATCATCGCCGCGTGTTCCAAGCAGAGGTCACATGGCAAAACAAACTGCTCGCGACCGGCAAAGGCAAAAGCAAAAAAGAAGCCGAAGCCCGAGCTGCGGCTGAGGCATTGCGACTGCGGAGTTGGGAAAATATAGTTTAGGGTTGCGAGTTCGCCGTGAGTGCGGTTGTTTTCTCTCGCTGTCAGGGGCCGTGGAGGTTTGGCAAGCGAACCCCGCCAGGCCTTAATCGGAGCAACGGTAGTTTGTCCATGCTTGCCGCGGTTCCCTGGCGGCACTTTTTTTAGGCATCTTGGAGCGCCGCGCCTCCGACCGGCTGGTTTTACCGTGAAAGCCAACCGACCTTTTCCCTTCCTTACAATTCTTGTCCTAGCTGTGACAAGAATTGTAAAAGCGGAATTTCGATTGCGACTGATGTTTGATTTAAAAGCCAAGTTCATGATTGATCTGGATCATCCTTGCTTTGACATCTGATACCAAATCACCAGCCTTTCCTCATGAATCGGAGATCTTTTGTCAAACAATCCGCGCTGATTGGAATGGGTATGATGGCTGGCGGTAAAGCCATGGCTGCTGAAACCGCATCCACGCGCGAGATCGCGATGTTTACCAAGTCTCTCGAAAAACTATCGTTCGATGAACTCGCAGCCGCGATTGCTCCGCTTGGTGTCGCGGGCTTGGAAGCGCCGTTACGCAAGGGCGGTCACATTGAGCCTGCGCAGATGGTCGATCGACTTCCCGCGTTTGTCGAAGCTCTTGCGAAAAAGAATCTCAGCGTGCTGATCATGGCATCGAGCATTGATCAGGTTGATAAAGAAGGCCTGGCCGAAAAGCAGTTACGCGCTGCCGCCAAAGCGGGCATCAAACGCTACCGCCTCCAACATCTCAAATACGATCTCTCCAAACCTCTCAAACCCCAGATCGCAAATTTCAAAGCCCAGCTCAAAGATCTTGCCGAGCTCAACAAGGCCATCGGCATCCAGGGACTCTATCAAAATCACCGAGGCAACAATTACGTCGGTGGACCGATCTGGGACATGGTCGGAATGTTAGAGGAAATCGATGTCAAGCATCTCGGCATGGCCTTTGATTTCGCCCACGCCAGTGTCGAAGGCGCGAACGCATGGGAAATGAATTTTCACCACGCACAACCACACATCGGCGCGGTGTTTTTCAAAGACTACAAACTCGTCGGCAAAAAGTGGGAAGCCTGCCCCATCGGCGAAGGTGTCGTGAATCCGCTCTCAGGAAAACTCGTTTCAAAACTCCCTAACCATATTCCCATCTCGATTCATATCGAATACGTGAATGGTGATGACATCGTCACCAAAATGGTAGAGGCGACGAAAAACGACCTCGCGACGGTGAAGAAGTGGTTGGGGTGAGAGCATCAAATTCGCTTCGATTTATTTTTACTATGAATATAGTAGAAAATCGCACCGATAAGCACAATCACAGCCAGCGCGGTCGAGCCTATCTTTATCCAAGGAATAGGGAGAGGCATGATGAATGATTGGCTTAGGGGATCGCGAAAGGCGGTGGCTATGGGTGTGCTCCAGATAAGGGTTTTGCCGGAGTTTTCGATTGAATGGGCATTATGAGACGAAGCTGCTTTGGGGAGATGGATGATCGTGACCAACTTGTGATCTTTGAGTTGTTCATTCGGAATGAAGACGGAGCCGGGAATGGTTTTTGTAAGATCAATCTGCCGATGGAAAGTCAGTTTCCTTTCTTGAATTTCCGCTTTGAATTTACCTAACAAATCATCCGCAGCATCGGGGAGCTTTTGAAATTCCGGACTGGAGATCGAATCTTTCAGATCGAACGCATTCTCGAAGGTCATCGTGAGATCAATTTTTAGCTGATCTTTCAGCGTGGATGTCTCAAGCGCATAACTGGTAATTGCGGGGGTAGATTCAAAATAAGACTCTTCAGCAAAATCTGTGGGTGAATTTCGGCTCTGGAAGTTTTCCAAGTGTATGAAATAGAGTGATTTGCAGTAATTCGAAGCTGCGGTAGCCGTAGGCTTTTCTCATGCACAGATTGATCCG
>JAJTHK010000183.1 GCA_021298895.1 Luteolibacter sp. | reverse complement strand
TGCTTGGATCCACCGCTACAACCACCACCGTCCTCACCAATCGCTCAAATACAAATCTCCTAATCAATACAACCAACTCATATGCAATCAAGCAGCCTAAATAACATTATCGGCTGTCCAAATTACGAGGGGGCACTACACAGACGCATTTCAAAGTTACCGCAACGGGGGCCATACCTATTCCAATGAAACCTATTGCTTTCAAGGTTTATACCGATGGCATGACCGTCCGCATCAACCTGATGGAAGATGAAAAAGAAGCTCATACCTCTTTTGAAATTTATCGCTCCGATGGGGTCAGTCGCCAACGCGAAGAGTCCGGCGCTATCGAAGTCATCCCGGGCATCCAAGCTTCTAGCAATACAGGTGGCACGCTGCGCCACTTGCGCCTGACCAAAGAATCCTTCACTCTCACCACCTTTCCTGGAGTATCCGATCAGACCACTATCAGCCACGCTATTGCAGTCATTCCAAAAGAGCCCATCAAAGAGCCAGAATCCGAAAAGAAACCATGAAACATACTTCAGGATATGAATCCCATAGGGAATTACCATCAAACGAACTCTCTTTGGTCCTCAGCCAAAGACCGCATTCCTTTTCTCCTGCCAATCGCCGTGCGCCCAGTCAGAAGATCCAAGCGCTTTACCCTTGGCTATTGTTAGCTAGCACAGCTATCGCTGCTGTTTTTTGTTATGCCTACATCACCAAACCCGTTTTTGTCACATACTCCTCCAGCCCAGCAAATCTAGAACCATCAAAACCAATTTCAACTCCAATAGAAAAACCTGCCACTAAACCAGAAACGACATCTAACAACCTTCCCGGCCTGTCTCCGAAAAAACAAACCCCGACCACCAAGCAGGAACTCCCGCCAGCACCAGTCACCACTGGCTATGAAGATACCAACATCCGCATGCAGCATATCCTCGATGCTCAAAGCGCCAGCGGAGATATCCACCGTATTGTCATCGATATTCCAGCTTTATACAAAAGCCGCAATCTTCGCTGGTCCCAAGACGATGCCGCCCAAGCGCGTATCTTGCTCAAACGTCTTGAGGATTATCAGGAAAAATCCCGCACGCTTCGCGATGAAGGCAGCATGATTCTAACAGATTGGAACAAACTTATGGACGCATCCGTCCCCAACCAAGTTCTTCGTGCCGATAGCCCCTCGCTGTCTTCAAATCTTCTCAAAGCTTCTCGTGTCTCCCAAAACCCGAAACAAAAAGCCGTAAAAATCCAAAGTGATCAAGAGTCCCCATGAAATCGTTCTACATCCTTGGCTTAGCAATCTCACTTATTTCTTTGGCTCACGCCCAAGACGCAAATCCAGAATCGAATCTGGACGCTGAACAAATCCAAAAGTCGATCGATGAATTCAATCGCAACAAAAAATCCAAAGAGGCTGAAGTCACGGTCGTGCTACCACCTCCTAACGAAACCGAGACCAACTCTCGCGCCGTGCCTGTTGAAGAACCCAAGACAATCGTCATCCCTGAAACCCCAGAACCGAGCAATGTTCGAGTCGAATCCATCCGCTCCGGAACTGGAAAAATTGACCCGAAAAATATCGAGATCAAATCCAGCTTCCCAACCAAAGCCCTAACCCCGCCACCTGCTGGCTGGAAACTTGAGACCTCAGAACAGGCTCCGGCTTTTACTCGTCAGGTCGAAATCAAACCTGGAGTCTTCATTTCTCTTGAAATCATACCGCATGTTTTATCTCCAGAGGCCGACGGCGCTAAGGTCTTTTCATTAACCGAACCAGAATACGACCACCACAAAGGCTATGAGCAAGATCATAGCGTAGCGAACATCCTAGAATCCTCGATTAGCCAACTTGAGACCGATTCGATCAAAATGGGTAGCGCCCTATCAGAATTACACCAGTTACTTGCGTCCTTGCCAAAACCGGAAATTTCTGCTCCCAATACTCTTCCACCTATAAAACCATGAGCGCCACACTACCTATTATCTGCGCAACCCTACTGGCCGGCATAGCCGGCGCGGGGCTCAGTCATTACTGGTCAGTTCGGACACTTTTGGCAATGAATCCGCAAACTCAGGACGCCACCCAGATGGTTTCGACCAAGCCTCCGGTTCAAAATCCAGCTCAAAAAGCCGACTCCCCTTTCGTTGCCGCAACCTATACTCCCGAAACCCATGTTAAGTCACAGTCACAGGAAGCATTCTTCAACGAGCTGCTTGCCGAGCTGAAACAGCTGAAAAACGAGAATCGTGACCTACGTGATCTCATGGGCGAGACCAATCGGGACATCATGAAACTCTCATTCCGAGTTGATACCCACTCCGAATCCTTCAGACCACTTCCAACATCTGAAGAGCGCCAAGATACTTCCTTTAACTTTCCAGACAACAGCCAACCTGGTGTTCTTCCTCCTCGCGCAACTCCCGTGATGGGCTTTGACGAGTGAGTTATCTAGATGAAACGCTCAGCTCAGCTCTGTATCCTTTTCTCGTTTGTGCTGGCCACAGCCGCTCTGTGTGCAGAACCAGAATGGCAAAAACAGCTAACTTCTTCAGAACCTGGAAGCCACCCAGCTATTGAAAGCTCGAAGCTGGAGTTTTCACTGAGCTGGAAAGGAATTATCCAAGCCGGATACTTTGATCTCGAGTTCGCTCCAAAAAATAGCGTCAAGCCTGGGCACATCGTGGTGACATCCACAGCTTATAGCCAAGGAGTCGCTAAAAAACTTTTCCCCTATAACCACAGCTATTGGTCCGAGGTTAAACTTCCTAATTTGGAATCACGCTATTTCCAATCCACTGAGACAGATTCCAAAGAGAAAATCGTCACCACCAATAACTACGACAGCTCGAAAGTTGATCTCAAGGAGCTCACCACTAACCTGGAGACTTCCAAAATCACAACCCTGGAAAAAACCTTCAGTCAACCAAACGTCAGGGATCTTATTTCCGCGATTCTTTTTGTTAGAAGCCAGAAACTCGATGTCGGTGATACCCACACCATGCTAATCCTTCCATTCAAAAGCCCCTACTTACTCAAAGTCCACGTGGTAGCCAAAGAAAAGCACGAAGGCAAAGACGCGATCAAATTGAGCTTTGCGATGCAGAAAATCAAATTCGATACTGATGAATTGGTCGCTTACAAAAAACTCAAGAAGCCGGTCACTCTCTGGCTCTCTGATGATACTGATCGTATCCCTCTGGAAGTAAGAGCCTCTGTTTACATCGGTGATGTGCGGGCTGTATTGTCAAAACATACCAAAACCCCATGAATCGTTGTTTCACGGCATCTTCACCTAAGGCGATGATGGATCTTGGTGCAGAGTTTGCCGCCCAAGCGAAGCCCGGTGATGTGTTCGCCTTGGTCGGAAATTTAGGCAGCGGCAAAACTCATTGGACGAAAGGTTTTCTTAAACAGCTCCAACCCGAAACCGCAGTCACTAGCCCCACCTTCAGCATCGTCAATTCCTACGCAAATGGAGTAAGTCCTGTTCATCACTTCGATTTCTATCGACTCAAATCCGCCAACGAACTCATCGAGCTCGGTTGGGATGAATACCTGGACGATCACAGCATTTTGATCTGCGAGTGGGCGGATTTATTTCCCGAACTCTTTCCCGAACACACCCAATGGTTGGAGTTCAGTCATCAGGATAGCGATGAACGGCAGGTGCGCAGGATTGATGCGATGTAAAGATTACTCTAAACATTCGCGAAAATCATCTTCTCGACCGGTCTTATCCAATTACTGTGATTTAGAGCAGTTTGCGAAAAGGTGTAGCCGCTGGAGCGAGAAGATTTTGGTCAGTGCAAGGCGTTTGGAGCGCATAAAGCTAGCTCTACTAAGCCCTCCGGAGGAGGGAGCATCCCGCTTGGCCGGAGCGGAGCGCAGGCAAATGAACATCCATAAGCGAGAAATAACGCAGCAATGACCGAAAGATTCCGCTCATCCGATAATGCTCGGCGCAGCCGCATAATCAAAACCCAAATGAAAACCAGCGGCTACAGATTTGAGCAAAATGCTCTAAACCACGGATTACACGGAGTACACAGAAAATCCGCTGACGCGCCCAACGTTGACTTCATCAAAATTTCCCCATTCCGTGCATTCCGTGCAATCCGTGGTTCAAAATCCGCTAGCAAGCCTATGTGTAAAGCGAAGTGATCGGCTTACCTTGATCCGCGATTTTAAAGGGTCGCTTCGTCGGTGACATCAGCACCAAATCGTGTGGCAGGCCTAATGCATACGCAATGGTCGCATTGAAATCTTGGACACTCACCACATCCTGCTTCACTTTATTTCCAGAAGTATCTGTCAGTCCATACTTCACGCCACCCTTGATCCCGCCACCCGCCAAGACACAACTGAACGCGTTCGGATGATGATCTCGTCCCTCTTTATGCTCGGCTTTAATTTCAGGTGTTCTGCCAAACTCCGTCGCCACCACAACCAAGGTGTCTTTGAGTTTACCACGCGCTTCCAAATCCGTAAGCAAGGCTGCGTATGCTTGATCGAATTCTTTGCAACGCCCTTCAACTCCCGTGAAATTGTCGTAATGCGTATCCCATCCACCCAACTGCACCTCCACAAAACGCACATCATGCTCGATCAAACGCCTCGCCAATAAACATCCCTGAGCAAAATTCCCCGAACCATAAAGATTGCGTGTGGCTTGTGTTTCTTTTGATAGATCAAACGCAGCAAGATCGGATGATTTCATTAGCGCAATCGCATCACGATATAGCTCTTCATAAGCTTTCACATCCGCATTCGGATATCGCGTGTGGAACTGTTGATTCAACTTATCCGCAAGCGACAAACGTCGATCAAAATTCCCTTCTGAAATTTCATCGGGTCGCTTCGAATCCAGCAAACCTTCATCTGGCTTGCCAATGGGAGCCGCTGAAAATTTCGCACCAAAAAATCCACCTGAGGTTACTGCAGGAGGCGTGTTGATCGCAACAAATCCAGGCAATTGCGGATGTATTGGCCCAGCAAGCTTCAACACCCATGAGCCGAACGCAGGATGCCGTATCGTCCCTCGCTGGGTGTAACTATGATGCATCACATACGTTCCTTGCTCATGCGCGCCTTGAGTGGAACTCAACGAGTTGATGATGCACATCTTGTCCGTCACCTGTGCAGTCTTCGGCAAATATCCACTAATCGGCACATCTGCCTTACCCATGATGGTCTCGGTCGGGCCCATCACCGCTTTCTTTTTCGGCTTGGGATCAAACGTGTCCAAATGACTCATCCCGCCAGACATATAAAGATAGATCACATACTTCGCTTTTCCTCCAGCACCCACAGCTGCCGGAGCGGCACTGGCAATTGACGTGCCCAACATCGGGAAAAGATGAACCCCGAGATACGCACGTGCCGCATTCAACATGAATTGCCGTCTCGTCAACTCATCGGTGCGATTCAAATGGTGGATATTCATATCTCGGATAAATGGTTAGATTATTGCAGAAAAACAAATTCGGATGACATCACCAATGCCGCAACGATGTTGCGATATGCCTGATCACCTGCAGACTCGACCTCGGCCAACATCCACTTCATCTCCTCTTCGGTCGGAGGCCGACTCAAGATCGCGAGATACAGGCGGCGAATTTTCTCATGAGATGACGTCACGTCTTTAAGGCTCTTATAAACATGAGCATCTGGTTTATTGACGAGATTTTTCTGCACGTAACCATTCATCAGCGAAAGCATTTGCCCAACATTTGGATCCTTACTAGCCGCTTCTACCACCTCGCGATCTGACGCGCCGAACAAGTAGAGAAAATGCTCACGTGGTGCAGGCGATGGTAATTCCGATGCTCTCACAACTGAGTTAGCACCGTATTTCTGGACTTCCTCCATCATCATCTGTGTACCCCCACTCTTCACTCCCCCACCTTTTTTGACGCGTTCTAAAAATTCCTTATAATACTTTCTCACCTGCGCTTCCGATTTCAATGCGAGCACTTCATTTGAGAGTTGCACCATATCCATCTCACCGACCAATACCGGCTTACCTCCCACATAGATCCGATTATCCACGGTGCGTTTTTTCAACCGGTCTGGATCGCCATTTGAGAGTGTAATCAAAGAATCCCAAATCTGCTCCGCTGAAAGACGCTCGATTTTTCGTCCATGAAAATCATCTCCGCCATCCAGTGTTGATGGCTTGGGATTGGTTGCAAATTGAAACGTTTTCGTCAGCAAAAGCACATTTTGAAACTTCTTGAGATCATAATCGAGATCCTTCATGAGCGTTGAAAGATACAACATCAGTTCAGGATAAACTGTTTTCGAAGCTTCAATATATTCGTCTACAGGCTCGTAAATGCCTTTTCCCATAACACGTTTCCACATCCGGTTTGCAATCACCGATGAAAACTGGGGATCGGTCTTCACCGTAATCCATTCGGAAAACTTCTCGCGCCCATCATCGCTAACTTCCCGATCCGATGTTCTGGTAAATTTTCCAAACGGGGTCTTACCACCTAAGACTTCTCCGGGCTTCCCATCGCGATATTGATAATCCGATGGCAGTTCTATCCTTCCATCTCCACCCCCGCCCAGTGACATTCCATATATCCTATCCCAAAACAACTGCCCTACCTGATATTCAATCCCTCGCGACTCTCTCTCATCTCTAAGCTCCCCCCAGAGCTTGCTCATCAGGTGCTGATTCAACTGACCCTGACCATGGGTAAAGGCGGCAAGATGATAGAAATCTTTACGATCGGTATCTCCAAAGGGATCGTCATGGCATTGCGCACACTCCATACGAGTTCCAAGAAAGATGCGCATGGTGTTAGATAAATTATCCAACGGCATACCTCGGTCGCTGGTATAATATCCCACCGCCGCAGTCTTGGGATCCCAACCATTTCCACTACTGCCTACCAACTGATCCACAAACTCATTCCATGGCACGTTCTGATCCATCGCCTCACGTATCCAGTTGCGATACGGCTCGCTATTTCCCTGACCTCCCTGACGATAATCACGCAGCCTCAATAAATCGAACGCCCAGTTCGTCATGTGACTCGAGTAACCCTGCGACTTCATTAAGTAAGCCACCAAATCCACACGCTTGTTCGGTTCTTCAATTTCAATAAACGCCCAAGCTTCCTCAGCCGTCGGAATCCGTCCTATCGTCACCATGAAAGCCCGGCGCATAAACGTGGCGTCATCCGTCACTTCCGGAACTGGCAGTTTCTTATTCCGATAAAAATTGGCGATCAGTGTATCAATTTGCAAAGCCGCCTTTTTCAAATACTCCGGATCACCCTTGGGCTTTACATCAGTAAATCCATGCACACTCAGTTTCGTGCAAAAAATACAAACCACAATATATGTAAGAATTCGAAACATGGATTTTTGAGATACTTACAAATTACTCTTTTCTAATTTCGAGTCAATCCTGCGAATCACAGACAGGCAGGGACGTTTATCCTTAAACGTCCATATCTAGAGGCTTCTATGACCCTTAGGGATTCTGACCAAATTGCGACCGCGAGATATGGACGCCTAAGGATAGGCAACCATGCCTGATGAATCATTGTGAATAACTGTGAAAAAATCACCGACCAAAAAGCCCAAGCAATCGTTTAAATATAAGGAAAAACAAAGAGCCTCATAGTAAACCCTAGGCTCTTCACAAGTTATTCACAATGTTAACTCTGCGATTTCCCCCTCATACTTCCGCGCGCATCTAAAGTGAATGATTGCCAGCTTATCAGGTCACAACGGAGACATCCGATTTTTTATGAGCTTGCGGGATTTCCACCCTTCCTGTAGACGCTGTCCTAATATGAGTAATGATATCTATTCCCAGCATCTTCCAATGGCATCCGATACGGGTGAAAACGAGCGCGCCGAATTCATCCGTAAGACCTATTGGCATCTTGGTGGGGCGATCGGCTTGTTCGTCTTGCTTGAGGCCATGTTCATCAGCATGGGACTGGGTGCGGTTGCCCTGCAAATCCTCGGAGCCAGCAAGTATTCATGGCTAGCCGTAATTGGAGGATTCATGCTCGTATCATGGGTTGCCGAGAAATGGGCGACAAACGACACTTCGCTGCAAATGCAGTATGCTGGTCTCATACTCTACACCGTTGCGGAAGCCGTGATTTTCCTACCTCTGATCATGATGGCGATGGTGATGACCGGTGACACTTCTCTGATCACACAAGCGGGCATGATCACCGTGGGTATGCTCCTGGGAATCACTGCCGTGGCGTTTACTACCAAAAAGGATTTCAGCTTCCTTGGCGGATTTATCAAGATCGTCGGCTTCGTGGCTCTCGCGATGATCATCGCGTCGTTTTTCCTGCCGATCAGTCTGGGGCTTTGGTTCTCTGCCGCAATGGTGGTGTTCGCGTCCGTTTGCATACTTTATAATACCAGCAACCTGATCCACCGCTACCATACCTCACAGTACGTCGCAGCCTCGCTCTCGCTGTTCGCAAGTGTCGCGTTGCTGTTCTGGTATGTCCTGCGCCTGTTGATGAGCCGGGATTGATATCTGCAAATTACCCAATCGCGATCTAATTTGTCAGATGGCGAAGCCGTTCATTGCATCGCTTTTTCCATAAGCGCGTTCATGCGGCGGATCATTTCGCGAGCATCATCAAGAAGGCCTGCGGAAATGAGGGCGTTATCGAGCATTTGTGCGGCGACCAATTTCGCGACTTCTGGATGGCTTTCACGGGTTTCCGAGAGTTTCTTGATCAAGGCATGACGCGGGTTGATCTCGAGTTCGACTTTGACCTCGTCTTTGAAATTCTCATCCATCGCCTTCATCATCTGGCGCACCTGCGGGCTCATTCCATCTTCCGGCACTAGGGCGATCACAGGACTTTCCACCAAGCGTTTGCCGCTGGAAACTTTGGTGACTTTCTCGCCCAGTTCGGTTTTCAAAAACTCACACAGAGCGTTGACCTGTTCTTCGCTGAGTCCGTCGGCATCAGAATCCACATCATCCAGCTCAACGCCGGCATGACGAACCGATACCAATTTCTTGCCTTCAAATTCACCCAGGGAATCGACCACGTATTCATCCACCGCATCCATGAAGTAAATCACTTCCAAGCCGCGAGCTTTAAATGCCTCGATGTATGGGCCGCTTTCGATTTGATCACGATTGGAACCGATCAAATAATAGATTTTGTCCTGACCATCTTTCACGCGACCGGCGTAATCGGTTAGACTGCAGACTTCGCCCGCTTCCGTCATCGACGTCTCGAATCGCAGCAATTTTGCCAATGCATCTTTGTTAGAATAATCGGTGGCGATTCCTTCTTTGAAGAAGCGCTCGAACTTTTTGTAGAAATCGCGATATTTCGCCGGATCCGCGGATGCTTCTTTCTCGAACATCTTGATGATGCGCTTGGTGATCACGCCGTTCAATTTCCGCACCAATGCGCTGTCCTGCATGGTTTCACGGGAAATGTTCAGCGGTAAATCCGCACTATCGACCACACCTTTCACAAAGCGCAACCATTCCGGCAACAGGCCTTTCGGCTCGGGATCGATCAGCACTTTTTTGCAATACAACGCCACACCGCCATCGACTTTACCAAAGCCTGTTTTCTCAGGATTCTCACCCGGCGTGAAAATCAAGGCATTGATCGTGATCGGCGCATCCGCGCTAAAATGCAGGCGATAGGTAGGATCATCGAAACCCTTGCAAGCGAACTGATAGAACGCCTTGTATTCCTCATCCGTGATCTCGGATTTATTTTTCAACCACAAGGCCTCGACCTCATTGACGCGTTTGCCTTCGATCAAAATCGGAAAGCCAACGAAGTTGCTGTAGCGCTGGATCAAGCCTTTGATGCGAAAATCATCTGCGAATTCTTTGCTCGCTTCGTTGAGATGCAGCACGATTTTCACTCCGCGTGGAAGTTCGTCCACCGGCTCGATCTCGTAACCGGTTTTGCCATCGCTTTCCCAGCGCAGGCTCTCCGCATCTTCTTTCCATGAGCGGCTGAATACTTCCACTTTATCCGCAACCATGAACGCCGAGTAAAAACCCACACCGAACTGTCCGATCAAACCAGAAGAGCTGCCTCCGTTGGCTTTGATTTGTTCGAGAAACGCTTTCGTCCCTGAATGAGCGATGGTTCCAAGGTTTTCGATCAACTCCTCACGCGTCATGCCTATGCCGCGGTCGGTCAAAGTCACCGTGCCGGCGTCTTTATTGGCCTCAAGTGTGATTTGAAGCTCTTCACCCGCATCTTTGAAATGCTTTTCAGTACCCTCAAGATGCCGAACTTTTTCCATCGAATCCGATGCATTCGAAATCAACTCCCGCAGGAAAATATCCTTATCGGTGTAAAGCGAATGCACCACCAAATCCAGCAGTTGTTGAATCTCTGCCTGGAATACATGCTTTTCTGTCGTTGCTGTGCTCATAAATGAATGGGGTTAATAAGTTGGCAGGGACATAGCCGCTCTTCCACCTTTTTGTCAAAATAAACAGCGAGTGAGTCTCTATCGACAGGACAGTTATGAGAAAAAAGGCGTTTTTAAATCAATACCTCTTTTTACCGACCCAGTGGCGCGGTCCGCCCACCTTCTTTTTCCGTCAATATTCTGAGTAACTTCTGCATTTCTTCACGTTTAACTGCTTGTGAAAAATACAGATTATTTGTTTCACCAAGATCCTCTGCTAGATCATATAGCTGTCCCTTCGCCTCGGGAGCTTTTTCAGGAAGAACATATTTCTCCAACTCGGGCTTATGATAATTATTGCCGCCCGATCCCACGTGATCGAGATATTTCCAAGCTCCCACTCGCAGCTGAAACTCCCCTCTGGCACTCTGCGTCAGCATATGGGGTCGGATCGACTGCTTCTCATCCTGCTTACCAAGCAACACAGGAAGCATATCAAAGCTATCCACGGCATCTTCATCGTTCAGATGATATCCTGTCACCGCAGCAAGGGTCGCAAATAGATCGGTGGTGTTGATCATCTGTTTGGAAGTTACGCCTTTCGGAATCTTCGCCGGCCACCGGAAAATCATCGGCACGCGATGTCCTCCTTCCCAACCATCGCGCT
Organism: Luteolibacter sp.; assembly: GCA_021298895.1. Classification (GTDB taxonomy): domain Bacteria; phylum Verrucomicrobiota; class Verrucomicrobiia; order Verrucomicrobiales; family Akkermansiaceae; genus Luteolibacter. The sequence continues at coordinate 3,809 of JAJTHK010000183.1, read as the reverse complement.
TCATTCCACGATAACCACCCACCGCATCATGCGAATAATCTTCTCTCATCCAAACGGTGTGCATGACTTCAGCTCCGTTGTCGGCATTGAAAATAACCAGAGTGTTATCGTCGATCTTGAGCTCTTTCAAGACATCTAGCAACCGACCCGTGATATCATCGAGTTGATAGATAAAATCCCCACGAGGTCCGCATTGGGTTTTGCCGTTGAATTTCGGATCTGGCAAAACCGGTGCATGTGCAATCTGGGTGGAAAGCAGAGCAAAGAAGGGTTTTTCCGGTGTTTGCTTGCGATGCTCTTTGATGAAATTCACGGTCTTTTCAAAAAACAATTCATCCACGCCCTCAAAACGATAACCTGGCGATTTCCAACCTGCATCGTTATCCCAACGCCATTTCCCTCCGGGATTTGGCAAGCTGTTAGGATCGTGCTGCTCGCTTGCCGGAATTGGAACCATGCCGTCTTCGATAAAAACATACAAAGGATCGGTGCCCGGACAGTTCGGAGTAATGAATGATTTATCAAAGCCCCTTGCGTTCGGCCCATCGATCAAGGGCGTGCTCTTTTCATAATCGATCAGAGGCGGGGTTTTAAATCCACCCCCTAAAACTTTTCCGTCTTTGTCATGCCACGTCAGGCCTAGATGCCATTTCCCAAAAGCTCCGGTGCGATAGCCTTGCTTGCGCAACATGTCGCCCAAAGTTAGTTCTCCTTCTTTGAGGTAACTCGGTCCACCTGGTCCTTCAAATGCAGTGGGTCCTCGCCCAGTTCGACAGACCAAGTTTCCCGAAAGCAATCCATACCTTGATGGAGAGCAGATCGTGCAAGGACTATGCGCATCAGTGAACTTGATCCCTTCCGCTGCCATGCGATCCAAATGGGAAGTCTTGTATGCAGCCTTTGGATTGTAACAGGACAAATCACCCAAACCCAAATCATCTGCATAAATGATCACTATATTTGGGCGATCATTAGCACGCACAAAGCCACCTAAACTTATAGCAACAACGAAACACGACACATATTTTAACGATTGTTTCATCATTGCATTCACCTTAACAAGCAGCTCGTTACAATTCGCTTAGCTTTGCTCTGCTTTCACCATTCACTCTATAAAATTCACTCTTTTTATCACCCGCCAAACATCTTGGTGATGGCTCGCTTGAGTTTCGAAGTGATGGACCCACCACGCTCGGGCAATGGCGAATTCATGGCATTGGGATCAATCAAATTTTCATTTAGCGGTTTTGTATCCTGAGTGTAATCTCCCACTGGTACGATTTTTTTGCAGTGTGGGCACGGCGCCGTCTTGCCTCTCAGTTTTTCCTTCGCCTCGATCCGGCCTCCGCAGGATGAGCAATGAAACTTAAACAGCTTATCCATGGAATGGATCGCCACAAAGTTGCCGCTACATTTCACACATTTAATAGACATCCCTTCGTAATGAGACGGGGTCTTATTCACAGCAGCACATGCAGTGCAAATAGCATCGAACATCATAATTTGAAGGGGTTAATATATTTTAAAAGCCATAGCATCATACTATAGATTCCTACCATTAATAAAATTTGATCAGTTAGGTCAATGCTAATTCATCGCGAAATGGTGAAAATTCTCCAAATATTAAAATGATCCAAAATAATATGTCGATTCTCAAATCGGCATCTGATTGAGCATTTTCGTTACCTCATCAAACTGCTTCGCGAAGGCGACGATGGCTTGGTAAGTCACCCAGCAGACCAAGAGGATGATGGCCGTAATGATCAATTTCCATACCACATGAAGTTTTGGATGGAGCCAAACCAGAGGCAGAGCAAAAGGCGGGACCATTGCAAATGTTAGAATAATAAATCCAGCGCGACAATACCATGGCACGTCATTATCAGTCGTAATTGAAGCTGCTACGCTAACAGGTCGCTTCGACTCATCAAGAAATTCCATGCAATGTTTGCATTTCACAGCCTCTTCCTGAATCTCCTCCGCACAATAGGGGCATTTCTTCATCTACCTTTTACATTACGAACATAAGACGCTCATGTCTATATCCGTTTATAACATCTCCGCAGCTATACCTAGGGAATAAACTTCAGAAATAATCTTGTTAGAAAATCAGCCTATTGATTTTCTGGGGGAGGCGTTGGCCGGCTCGGCGTAAGGAGAAGGCGACGAGGTGCTCCTGCATTTTCAGGAGGCGCCCCACTTGGCAGAAGCACTCGCGTAGGAGTGCCGGTTGGATTGGCTGGAGGCGCTCCGCTAGGAAGGAGTGCACGAGTTGGAGTGCCCGTTGGATTAACTGGCGGCGTTCCGCTAGGGAGGAGTGCGCGTTTTGGAGTAGGAGAAACTATTGTAGCAGAGGCCTGATGCGGATCAGCTGGTACAAATGCTGCAGGAGCCATCGGTGGTGATTGCGGTGCTGCTGGAGAAACCGCTGAAACTGGCTGTACGAACGGCCTAGGCGCAGGAACTGGAGCAGTGACGGGTGCAAAGTCTGCATCTGGTCCAGCAGGCGCAGTGCTCCATTTTTCTTGCAAGGGTGTGGTAGGCACCGAGGATGAACGGATAGGTATGGCAGCGGGCACAGGTGTATTTTTTTTCTCTGTAACTGACTGAACTGCCGCAGGATTACTTTCTTCGGTATTTTCCAACTGAATTGACGGAAGTTTAATCTGACTGGAAGGGGTTGGATCCGCAAAAAACGAAGTCACCTCAGCCTCTTGAACCGATGAAGATGGGGTCGGATCTGCGAAGAAGGCAGCTATCGACTGAGGTGCGATTACTGGCTCAAGTATTACTGCATCAGGAATAGGTATGGGTGTCGGAATTGGGGTCGGAGTAGTAGCCGCAGCTGGTTCTAAAGGAGCAACTACTTTAGCGGGAGCACTGTTAACCACGGAAGCTCCGTAAGTCGCATCAAACAAGCGGTCTTTGGGATCAACGCGATCAATAGGAATCGTGACAGCGGGAGGAGGCGTGATTTTTGCGTTGTGTGCAGGCTCTTGCTGATAGAGTTCGTGTTTGATTTTTTCACCAGCAACGGTTGGCAAATCTGGAACATAAATTGGAGTCGTGTGCAGGCTGACACGCGAGGTAAGTCTGAGAGCTTCTTTGGGATCGCGAATCATCCAAGGAAGTTCTCCGAGTTTAGGACGATGTTTTTCAAACAAACCCCACATCGTGCACTCGTCGTCAGACCACAATATAAAATGCTCCAAATCTGAATTAGCAAGGGAAGGATCGGCATCCAAGGCAGCACCATAAAACCGAGCCGCTTGAAGAACCATGCCATGATGAAGCAAAGCATTAGCCATCGCCATGTTTTGCACAGCCTTGCCAGCATTGAGTTCAAGCACAGCTGTTAGAAGCCTTATCGCGCGACGTGGCTGAGCTTTCGCTAGAATGCGTATAGCGAAAGCGAGATCAAGATCGGTACTAGGAATCTGATCCGCATTCCAGATGATTTCAGCCGCCTCTGCGTAAGCTTGCTTGTTGTAAAGTCCATGTGCGAGCTCACGACGCGTCTCCCAAGCCGTCGTGTCGTTTTTAAGTTTTTCCTTGAGAAAAGATTCGTTGAAGGGTAGGCGTTCAGCACTCACGGTAGATCGATAATTTTTTTGTTGATTTACTAAAACGACATTCTAGTTCATTTTTCGCAAGCAAGAAAGTTCTCAGAAGCCTAATTTATCAGGGCGATTGCATCGCAGAGCCTTGAAAGCGTAGCTTTCAAGGCTTTTAAGATTCGCGCTAGACTTTCACTCTAAAACAGCCAGATTAGGCGAGTCATGATATGCACTCACATCTGCTCGCCTCTC
>JAJTHK010000174.1 GCA_021298895.1 Luteolibacter sp. | reverse complement strand
TGCTGAGACTGTTTTACCCAGTATTTTAGCTGCTTCAAGAGCATTTGATGGTTACCTCCATTGAAGCGCCATTCACACTCCTTCAAAAACCATTGAAAGTTCTCTTTTTTGATGCCATTAAATCTTCGTAAATGACGCTTTGCTTGGTTCCAAAAATTCTCGATTCCATTGATGTGATTTCTCTGATCAGCAAACAGTTCTGAGTGGTTGATTCGGAGGTGATGAAATTCGCTAACATCAAGTGCATTATAGGAGCGAAAGTTATCTGTGTAGACCAGGCTATCGGGTTCTACTTTTTCTCGTATGATTGGTAATAGAGTCTCTGTTTTAGCATCTGGAATAATAGCGGTATAAACCTTTCCACCTCTTTTAAGTAGGCCGAATACAGCGACTTTCCCGGCTGCACCTCGACCTCGCTTGCCCTTGCGAACACCGCCAAAATAACTCTCGTCGGCTTCTACTTCTCCAGAGAGTTCATAGCTGGGAAGTTTGGAGGCAATTAGCTGTCTCAGTCTCATGAAAAACGTAGCCGCAGTATGCTTGTTGACCTCAATGATCTCGGCCGCCGCACGTGCCGTCACACCTGCTACAAAAAGTTTAATGAGCTCGCTTTGTTTTCGAGCTGGAAGTCGGCTTTTTCGTTGATACATTGGCTTGTCTAACTATGCGATTTTTCCTCGCTTAGCTAGTACAGCCCCAATAATTATCATGAGTGAAGATCGCCTACCCTTTGATGAAAACTATTTGAGAGAGAGACTTGGGGGTAACCCAGATGAGTGGGAGATACGCATACGCTTGGCAGATGGTCTCTACGAAAAGGAGGCTTATGCTGAGGCCGCGGAAGTTATCTGGAGTGCTAGATACATTCCAAGCAATGATCTCGATATCGCCTTGGCGATTCATATTCTGGGTAAAGCTCAGCCACGGAAGGCAATCCGACTTCTTTCAGCTGTGCTTGAATACAACCGTGGTAATCCTAGCCATAACATGGCAATGGCGAACGCCATGCTTTACTTTGGCATGATCTTGCAAGCCATTCGCTTTTATGGTGCCGCTTTGGAGGCAGATCCCACTCTCGTTAATCCTGACATCGAGTATTTCATTCTGTGGTCTGACGATAAGAATACCATGCGTGGCATGTTTGAAAAGAACCTCAATAAAATAGGACAGATCAGTCGTAAGATTCGCGATCCAAAAGAGGAGCTCAATCTCAATTCACGCATGAGCATGTATAGCGCTCCTATCTGCCTTGCGGATCTGGTTTCTACTCCTGGGGAAGAGTTCAAACATGAAATATATGATCAAGCTACTCTCTTGAATATAGTTCCTCCTACACCGATTAGTAAATCATCCGTGCCAACCAGCGTTCTTCACGTCAAATGGAGCACAGTAGCAAAACCAGGAGATGATGCGCCTGCTGTAACCAGTGCTCCAGTCGCACCTCCTGTTGCGCCTCCACTTGCTCCGGCTCCTACCGCCGAGGAGCCTCCAACTCCGGGTCCACGTAAACTCAATATTCCGGGTCGATAACTTCCAATCTCTAGCCCCACAATCGGTCTAAGCGAAGATTGCTGCGACAGGCTTGCCTTTGTTGCCGATGTTGAAGGGTCGTCCACTTGGGCTGACCACAGCTTTTTCGATAGGTAAGCCAAAAGCATGTGCAACCGTTGCGTGCAGATCACCGACCGTAACAGGATCTTTAGCAACTTCGCCACCAGCCGCATCGCTGACCCCGTGGGCGTAGCCGGCTTTTGCTCCGCCGCCTGCGAGCACACAGGAAAACACCAATGGGTGGTGTCCACGTCCGCTGCCATCGAAGGTGGGTTTGCGTCCGAATTCCGTTGCTACGACAACCATCGTACTTTCTAGCAAGCCCCGTGAGTCCAAGTCACTGATGAGAGCGGCGAAGGCGGTATCGAATTCCGCACCGCGATCTTCCATTCCACCTTCGATATCCTTATGCATGTCCCAGCCGCCGCTTTCCACTTCGATATAGCGCACACCACCCTCGACCAAGCGCCTCGCTAACAAGCAACCTTGGCCGAATTTGTTTTTGCCGTATTTATTGCGCAGTTCTTCTGGTTCATTCCCGAGATCGAAGCATTGCAAGTCTTTGCCTTTCATCAGACGCAAAGTGCTCTCATAAAAATCGTTGTAAGACGTCACGTTTGGATCACTGACGCCACCACTGAATTTGTTATCCATCTGGTTTAGTAGTGCCAAACGCTTCTGCATGACGGAAGAATCTGCTTTGGCAATGGAGTTTTTGAGTCCTTCGTCCGGATCAAGAATCGGCAGGGGACTCATGGTTGCAGAGAAGAATCCATTGCCTGAGTTGGCCGGTCGGTTCACACATACACTGCTTGGTAGGGTTGGGTGGCTGGGCCCAAGATATTTTTCTGCCCATGCACCGAGGGTTGGATGCATGACGGTTCCTCGTCTTTCAAAGCCCGTGCGCATGAGATAGCGAGCTTGATCATGCACGCCTACTTTAGCGGTCATGCTGCGGATCACGGTGATTTTATCAGCAATTTTAGCAGTCTCTGGAAGGAAAGAAGAAACCTGAAAATCTGCCTTGGTGCTGAGTATTGAGCCAGGTCCTTTTGATGCGCCTGTTTTAGGGTCAAAGCTATCGATCTGGCTGAGTCCGCCAGAAAGTTGCAGCATGATCACAGCTCTCGCCTTGCCGAATCCAGGTTTAGCTTTGTTAGCGATTTGGTTATGCTCCTGAGCAAAGCTTTGCTGCGAAAAACAGGGTAGTAGGCTGAGTCCAAATGCTGATTTTGCCATACGCTCAACGAACATGCGGCGGGTGACTTCGTTAAGTTTGGTGTGATCCGATTTCATAATAAGATTTGGATGTTAGATGTTAGGGGAGGAAAAGAAATTCTCTGGAATTTAGTAAGACCCATGCAAGATCCTCTAGTTTCAATCCGTCTTTGAGAGCAGCGACGGCTTTGGTTGTTTCATCTGCGGTTGGCTTGCGGCTGTGAAAACTCAGATAGAGCGAAGTAATCGCATCGGAATCCGCTTTCTGTTTATTTGCGGAGCGCAAAGCGGTCGAATATTTTGTGACCGCGTCTTGAACTGGCCCATTCATGAGCTGCAGCATTTGTGGTACGCTGCCATCGGTGGTGTTCGTATCAGATACCATTCGATCGCTCTGACCAAACAAGCGCAGGAAGTGGTTTTCCGGCGCGGGTTGTTGGATTTCGCTGGCGCGCGCAAGTAATAGGCCTGAGTGCATGTCGGGTTTGCCTCCTTCATAGAACGAGACCATCAATCGGGCGTTAGCCCCGTTGTTTTTGACGCCTGGTCCCGGGCGCATGCCATTGATTTGCATTTCGGTGGCAACTTTTTTGATGGTTTTGGAGTTAAAATCATCATCAGCGATTACGGTTTTTTGCAGATCATCGCCACGACGTAGCAGGATGTTGTCTGCGCTATCGCCAGATACCAAAGTCACAATGGAATCCCAAGCCTGTTCTGCGCTCATGCGGCGGATAATGGGTCCAGCAAAGCGATAGTTTTTTGGATCTTCAGGTGTTTGACTCGCTCTTCTTTGGTATGCCGCTGTGTGAAAAAGGATGCGTTGAAATTCACGCAAATCAAACTGCGCTTGTTTCATATAAGTCGTGATCTGTTTTAATAATTCCTGATTGCTCGCCAGCGATAGATCATCGATGTCCGTAACGGGTTCTTGCACGGCGAGGCCGAATACTTTTTTCCACATGCGGTTTGCAATTGCGGTTGCGAAGCGGGGATTCTCCGGATGTACCATCCAATCGGCAAATTGATTGCGGAGTTGATCGGAACTTTCTTTGGCGACGTCATAAGCCGGATTATTGTCACTCGTATCTGACCAACGGATCAGCGATGGCGTGGTTAGTTGTCCTGGCTTGGCGTCTTTGTATTTATAATCCACCGGAAATTTTAGCTGGTTCTTCGGGAGATCTACTAAGTTGTAAGCGTTCGGAGTGAGTATTTGTCCCAGAACAAATTTATTCACTGAGGCGAGCTCTTCGGATTTGAGGAGCATTCGCGATTTACGGAATACATTTTCATGGAAGCCATCGGTTGCGCCGAAATAAGCTGCAATGCTGTAGAAATCATGCTGTGACCAATCCGAAAATGGGTGATCATGGCATTGCGCACACGATACGTTGGCACCGAGAAATGTGGTGAGTAAATTGGACACGCCATCTAGAGGCATTTGTGCATCGCGCAATAGAAAACCTGCCGCTCCATTTTGGTTGAGTTTGCCGTCGGCAGTTAACATGTCGCGCACCACTGCATTCCAGGGTACGTTCATGGCGATCTGGTCTTTTAACCAATCCTCATAAAGAAAAGCGCGCGCACCTTTGCCGTAGTCGTCTTTGATACGAAGCATATCGGCGAGCCAATTGTACATTCCCATCGTGTAGCCCGGGGAATTCAGTAGATTGTTGATTAGGTTTGAACGCTTCTGAGGGGAAGAATCATCCAAAAATTCACGCGCTTCTGTTTCGGTTGGGATGCGTCCTATCGTATCGATATAGATGCGTCGTACAAATACAGCATCGGAAGTTTTTGGATTTGCTCGTTCGTTGTTGGCCTTGAGCGCTAGATTGATGGTTTCATCCAGACGAGCAGCGGCTTGGTTCACGACAACCTGTGAAAGTGGCGCGCGTGGTTTAGCAGCCTTGCACGCCTCGGCGAATTTTTGATCGGCCTCATTGAGCCGATTCAATGGAAATCTCGCTAGGGTTTTATCTCTTTTTTCGATGGTCACGATGCCATTTTCCAGAGCTTTGAACCTTGCTTCCAATGTTTCACCTCTGGATGCCGTCCAAGTATACCATTCGGGGGCGCTTGTGGGTGAAGGGTCGGCGGGTAATGGTTTTTTGTCGTTTAGCTCATCTTCCCTGTCCTTCCATTTTTTGTTAAATGGAGCTGCGATTGATGAAATCGAGCTAAAAACGAGCATACTGCTCATTAGTAAAAAGGTGAATTTCATAAGGGTTATTGATGAAATGAAACCGTCGATATGGAGAATAGTTGCGTAAAATAAACATCATGCACCAATTAAATTTGGATGATCATAGCATTTCAGCCAGAATAGAACCGCTCGGCAGGGGCATAAATTAGGCAGGGCGTTTGCTTGGCTGGGCTATTCTTGGACAGGGCGTGCAGTCGTGATGAGTTTCACGGATTTTTCGCGATTATCCCGGTAATAATCGAAGGCGTCGTTGAGGGATTCGAACTCTTCGAAGGGGATGACTGCGAG
>JAJTHK010000120.1 GCA_021298895.1 Luteolibacter sp. | reverse complement strand
TTCCTCGGCGGAAAAATGGCGGCGTGAACGGGCGGATTCGGATTGATTGTCTTTTGGTTTCATGGTCGGTGCGGGTTGACCGGCCATAGTTTAACTCAGTGTGTCAAATCAGACATTCCGTTTGAGGCGGGACAGTATATCCAACGCGCATTAAATCTAAATCTGATAGAAAAGTTCTTAATCTGAAAAGGATATTCTCTCCTATCATGTCGCGTAAATGGCTGCGCCTCACGCGACTATAGACTCGGCGTTCCCATTTCTGATATACATACGTTTTAGGAGTCTATTCCACCTCTTCCTTGGAATTTGAACTTTGAAATTTGAAATTTCACGGTCATGTTGCCTCCATGACTCGCCCTGACGCCCGTGCCAATGACCAGCTCCGCCCGATTTCCTTTCATCCCAATGTTGCTCCTAATGCCACTGGCTCCGTGCTTGTCTGCTTTGGTAAAACTCGCGTGATTTGTTCTGCGACGGTTGAAGACAACATCCCCAGCTGGATGCGTGCCCAAAAAGTTTCCGGTGGGTGGCTGACCGCGGAGTATTCCATGCTCCCCTACTCCACCCACGACCGCAAAGCTCGCGACATCTCACGCGGCAAGCTCGATGGTCGGTCCTCCGAAATCCAACGCCTGATTGGCCGCTCCATGCGCGCGGTGGTGGATCTTCAAAAAATCGGGCAACGCACGATTTGGATCGATTGCGATGTGCTTGAAGCCGATGGCGGAACCCGCACAGCATCGGTCACTGGTGCCTGTGTTGCGGTTGCGATCGCCTTCAACCGCATGATGGCAGAGGGAAGAATCAAAGATTTCCCGCTCAAGAAACTCGTCGCCGCCGTTTCTGCGGGGATTTATGAAAACACCGCCGTGTTGGATCTCAATTACCTCGAAGACAAGGCCGCGACCGTCGATTTCAACATCGTGATGACCGAGTCTTTGGAGTTTGTCGAAGTCCAGGGCTCAGGCGAAGAAGCCGTGTTCACGGCCACTCAAATGTCCGAAATGGTCGGCCTTGCTCAGAAAGGCATCTCGGAAATTTTCTCCATGCAGAAAATCGCCATTATCAACGCCGATAAGGCAGATCCACTGGATTTCGCCTCCCTGATCGGCAACTTCTCCAAAAAATCTCTTTGATTCACTGAATCTTTGTCTATTTCCCACCGTATTCTCTGACATGAAACGATACTTACTCATCATCCCTATCCTCTTCGGCATCGCCATGGCTGCAGAGGAACTCCCAAATCCTCACCTTCTCCCAACGACCAAAGCGATTTACGATAAGATCATCGCCAAACAAAAAGCCGAGGCCGCGAAGCACGAGGCCTACACCCAAGAAGTCCCCCTCGCCGCTGGCTCAAAAATCGACCTCATCCCCATCCCTGCTGGAAAATATAAAATCGGCTCTGCCCCCGCTTCGCCCGCCCACAAATCCGACGAAGCCCCGCAGAAGGAAATCGCCATTCCAGCTTTCTGGATGGCGAAACTCGAAACCACTTGGGACATCTACCGCCCCTACATGGAAAACGGCAAAGCCCGCAACAAAGACGGCACGTTGAATCGCGATGCCGACATGTCCACTTCTGAGAAACCTGAAATCAAGGATGGCGAAACCTTGGTCGATACCGTTTCCCAACCCACCCCTCCCTACATTCCCATGCATTTCTCCATGGGCGATGGCTACTCAAAAGACTACCCAGCCGTGGGCATCACCCACCACGCTGCAAACAAATTCTGCGAATGGCTATCCGCTCAAACTGGAAATTTCTACCGCCTCCCCACCGAAGCCGAATGGGAATATGCCTGCCGCGCCGGAACCACCACCGCCTACTCCTTTGGCGACGATGCATCGAAGCTCGGTGAATACGCATGGTTCATGGATAACTCAGAATTCGTTTACCAAAAAGTCGGCACCAAAAAACCCAACCCATGGGGTCTGTTCGACATGCACGGCAATGCCGCCGAACTTGTCCTCGACCAATACACGGCAGACGCCTACGCCAAGATCAAAGACGGCACCACCAACCCATGGGTGCCAGCACCAAACCGCTACCCCACCATATTCCGCGGCGGTCACTGGGACTCCGATGCCGCATCTCACCGCTCCGCCGCTCGTGGAAAAACCGACCCCGAACTCAAAGTCATCGATCCACAGATCCCAAAATCCCTCTGGTATTTCACCAACGCCTCATGGCTAGGCTTCCGAATTGTTAGACCGCTGACCGTTCCTTCCGTCGAAGAAATGCACAAAGCATGGAACCAAGGCCCAGGCCCGACGGAGTAGGTTTAAATTTCAAGTTTCAAATTTCAAATTTCAAAAAAAGCCCACCTCGATCGCTCGTTGTGGGCTTTTAAAATTACAGATAACTAAGAACTAGGAACCAGGAACTACAAAGTCGAGTGAGCGCTAGCGAGCCGTCCACCCTAAACGAAGCTCTGTCCGCTTGGACGGAGCGAAGCGTAGTCAAACCAGGAACTCCTCAAAACACCTTCGTCACACCCGGAATCGGTGCTGGGTAAAGCCCATCTGAGCCCATCTTCGGACCTGGATCTGCGTTCCATGCGAGTACTTTTGGCATCGTATCCAAATCGGAATTCAATGCCTGCTCCCATGTGATTTCCTGACCTGAGTATGTAGCCATGCGTCCCATGATGGCTGAGAGCGTTGATGCGGCGGTGTAATGCGCATTATTGATCGGTTTGTTTTCTAGAATGTGTTGTATCAATACATCATGCTCGGTTTGATACGGATTGTTGTTCTTACCACTGAAACGCCAAATGATTTTTCCTGTTAGATCTTTAATCACGCCTGCCGTAGCGGTGCCTTTGGTACCAATGATGGTCTCTGCAACTTTCGACCATGTGCCATTCCAATGCTTGCACTGGCTGTTCATAATCGTGCCATCTGCATAGGTGTATTCCACGTAATGATGGTCGAAAATTTCGCCAAAATCCTTCCCGATGCGCTTGGTGCGCCCGCCGATTCCTACCGCTTTCACTGGATGTGAATCTTTGAACCAGTTTCCGACATCGATGTTGTGAATGTGCTGCTCGCAAATGTGATCGCCGCAGATCCAGTTGAAATAGAACCAATTCCGCATTTGATATTCCATCTCGGTCATACCCTCATTGCGCTCACGAGTCCAAACCCCACCACCTGACCAATAAACCTGCATATTGACGATATCACCAATCAAACCAGCTTTGATCTGCTCCAATGTCTCCAGATAGGTATTTTGATAATGACGCTGAAGCCCGCAAACCACTTTGAGATTTTTCGCATCCGCTGCCTTCGCTGCTTCGATCACCTTGCGAATCCCCGGGCCATCGACCGCAACCGGTTTCTCCATGAAAACGTGCTTTCCTTGCTGAACTGCGTATTCGAAATGCGCTGGGCGGAAACCTGGGGATGAACACAACAACACCAAATCCGCGGCATCGGTTGCTTTCTTGAATGCATCAAAACCCACGAAGCGACGCTCTGCTGGGACATCGACCCGCTCTTTAAACTGCTTCTGCAAGCTATCGTGTGCTTTTTTCAAATTGTCCTCAAAAGCATCTGCCATCGCGACCAACTTCGTACCTGGAACATTCAACGACTGACTCGCTGCACCTGTTCCACGACCGCCACAACCAATCAAGGCCACTTTGATTTCTTTGCCGGCCGAGCCTTGGGCACTGGCCATACCCGGCAACAAGGTCGCCGCAGTGACTAAAGCACCAGCTTTCATAAACTCACGACGGTCAGATTGGGTTATACTAGGATTTTGCATTTCGAACACTACGAAACCTTATTGGACCATCTTTCGCAATTGGATTTTTTCCTAATTTTACCCAGAAGGCCCCCCTCGGAAAGGAACCGCGATTTTTAATCGCGACTGCAACAGCCGCGGTAGCCCAAAGTAAATAAGGACGCGCCATTTGAATCATCAGACAGGACCCGCAATTTCAATCGCGACGGCAACAGGTTCGGAAGTCCATGATATTTCGCCCACTAGGTCGCGATTGAAAATCGCGGTTCCTGTCTTTGGCCTCACCGCCATTGCGGATTCGGCAGTGGTTCGAACCCAGCCCTGCCAGAAGCAAAAAAGCGTTCATCGTGGTGATGAACGCTTTCTGAAAAATAATGGTGGGCAGGGCTGGATTGGCGATTACTTTGCAATCCCCCGACTTCGCTTCGCTACGGCTCAAACCATTTGCCTCACCGCCATTGCGGATTCGGCAGTGGTTCGAACCCAGCCCTGCCAGAAGCAAAAAAGCGTTCATCGTGGTGATGAACGCTTTCTGAAAAATAATGGTGGGCAGGGCTGGATTCGAACCAG
>JAJTHK010000021.1 GCA_021298895.1 Luteolibacter sp. | reverse complement strand
CGCAGTCATCCCCTTCGAAGAGTTCGAATCCCTCAACGACGCCTTCGATTATTACCGGGATAATCGCGAAAAATCCGTGAAACTCATCACGACTGCACGCCCTGTCCAAGAATAGCCCAGCCAAGCAAACGCCCTGAAGGGTGAAGGGTGAAGGGTGAAGGGTGAAGGCAGAGCGAGTTTATGAGAAATTAGAATTTTGGGGAAGCCGTGATGGCTTGGACGGAATAAAAAGATGTCATAGCAGAGCGATTGGTAGCGAGTAAATCATCGGGGGTTTCTGGCATTTTTTTACAGGGAGGGAGGAGGAAATGGAGGAGAGGAGTGAGAAAATTTAAATTCTCATTTTTCAAAGAATCCGCTCCCTGCCTCCCTTACCTCCTCCCTCATTTTTGAAAAAAGCCTGAACCTTTCTCTGACTTTACAAGATATCTCAGCCCATTTTCATGTTTTGATTCTGGGTGCTTGCGCCCGTGGGGAAGATCTTTTAGAAATCCGTAGTAATTATGGCAGCAGGATACACCGAAGACGACATCAAGAGTTTGGACTGGCGCGAGCACATTCGGCTCCGCCCGGGAATGTATATCGGAAAATTGGGTGACGGCTCCGCGCCTGAGGACGGGATTTATATTCTTCTCAAAGAAGCCGTGGATAACTCGATCGATGAACACATCATGGGTCATGGCAAAGAGGTGAAGATCGAGATCGACGAAGAGGGTAGGGTCGAAGTTCGCGACTTCGGACGCGGTATTCCGCTTGGAAAACTTTTCGACTGCGCCGCGCAGATCAACACAGGTGCGAAGTATGACAGTGAGGCGTTTAAAAAATCTGTCGGTTTGAACGGAGTCGGTATCAAGGCGGTGAATGCCTTATCGTCCTTTTTTGAAATCCAATCTTGGCGCGAAGGTGAAACCAAAGCGTTGGAATTTTCCAAAGGTCAGCTGACCGTGGATATGAAAAAACCACGCAAGGACGGTGGCCTGAACGGGACGCGCTTGGCGTTTGATATCGACCGCTCGATTTTCCCTGCGAAAACCCGTTTCCGTGATGCGTTCGTCGAAAAGATGTGTCGGTATTATTCCTACCTCAATCCGGCACTCACGGTAGTTTTCAATGATAAGAAATTCCGCTCCAAAGATGGTCTGTTAGATTTGTTGCGTGAGGAAATGGAAACCGAGGCGCTGTATCCGCCCATTCATCTTGTTGGAAAAGATATCGAAATCGCGTTCACTCACAGTGCGGAGAGCACGGAGGATTATTATACCTTCGTAAACGGGCAGAACACTTCGCAAGGCGGGACGCACTTAGCTGCTTTCCGCGAGGCTTTGGTGCAGGTGATCCGTGGGTTTTACAAAAAACAATACGATCCATCAGACATCCGCGCAGGTATCGAAGCCGCGATCTGTGTGCGCATCATCGAACCTGTGTTCGAATCACAAACGAAGACGAAGTTGGGCTCCGCAACCATCGCTCCAGAAGGTGAATCGCTGAGAACGTTCATTGGTAATTTCCTCAAATCATCTTTGGACAATTATCTTCACAAGCACCCACAAGTTGCCGAAGCCATCCAGAAACGCATCCTCGCTGCCGAGCGTGAGCGTAAAGATTTGAAAGGGATTCAGAAAATTGCTCGCGAGCGAGCACGTCAGGCAAAGGTGCATAACAAGAAACTACGCGATTGCCGGGTCCGTTTCGATTCCAAGCACAAGCGCCGCGAAGAGAGCACTTTGTTTATCACCGAGGGCGACTCCGCATCGGGTTCCATCACCAAGAGTCGCGATGTCGAGACTCAGGCAGTTTTCTCGCTCCGCGGTAAACCCCTGAACACATACGGCCTGCCGCGTAAGATCGTTTACGAAAACGAGGAGTTTGCTCTATTGCAGGCAGCATTGAACATCGAGGATGGGATTGAAGCTCTGCGTTACAACAAAGTAGTCATCGCAACCGATGCCGATGTTGATGGCATGCACATCCGCTTGTTGTTGCTGACCTTCTTCCTGCAGTTTTTCCCTGAGATGATTCGCGATGGCCACCTTTACATTTTGCAAACGCCCTTGTTCCGGGTGCGCAGTAAAAAGGAAACGATCTACTGCTATGATGAAGATTCACGCGTGAAAGCGATCGCTAAACTCGGCAAGAATGCCGAGATCACTCGTTTCAAAGGGCTCGGAGAAATTTCACCTGACGAATTCAAATTCATGATCGGCCCCGACATGCGCTTGGATCCTGTCGAATACGAAGAAGGCAAAGGCGTGAAAGAATTGTTGGCCTTCTACATGGGTAAAAACACCCCGAGCCGCCAGGAATACATCATCGAGAATTTGAGAGAAGACGTGGACAGGCAGGTGGCGTAATTATTTTTGCTGTAGATAAATTAAGTTAAAGATCACCCAGTGGCATGCATTTTGTGGCATTCACTTTGCGCCATCGTCTAGAGGAATTCCTCCATTAGCCAGTTGTCGCTCATACCATACGTGGTATGGACGTTCTTTGGAGAGTGGTGCATCTTCATTCACCATCAGCGGTCTCGTCTCGTTCCAGAACTTTTCGTAAGCGCTGAGCAATTTTGCGACGATTTCGGGATGCTCTGCTGCGATGTTTTTCTTCTGAGCTGGATCGGTTTCCATATCGTAGAGTTCCTCTTTTCCAACCATGCGATATTTCGAGTTTCGAACCGAAAAGTTTTTCCATTTGAAATCATCGGGATTTGCCCCTTTTGGCCATCGAGCAGAGTGATCAAATAGCATGCGATCAGGCCACTCGGCGTTTTCCTCTTTAGCAAGCGACCAGAAGCTCCGGCCTTCGACTTGTTTATCTGGGAGAGATGCACCAGCGATTTCTGCTAGGGTCGGTAGAATATCGATATGCGCGACCACTTGGTTTACCGTTTTCCCTGCTTTGATTTGTCCATCCCAGCGGATGAAAAACGGAACCCGCGCGCCACCCTCGTCCAATGAGCCTTTGTGGCCTTTCGTATTGGCATTGTAGCCTAGGATTTCGATTTCTCCGTCTTTTCCTAACACTTTTCCTTCATTGCAGACATTGCCAGCCATGCCGTTGTCGCTCATGAAAATGACGATCGTGTCCTTCCAGAGATCCCACTCATCCATTTTGGTCATGAGCTTGCCGATATTTTCATCGATGTTCTCGACCATTCCAAAAAAACCTGCGGATGGATTATCGAATCCCATGTCGAGGAAGCGTTTCTTGGATCCATCGGGTGCGATGTAAGGAGAGTGCGGAGCGTTTGTTGCGATGTAGGCGAAGAAGGGTTCCTTGCCATCTTTCATTTTGCCTATCCAATCGGTTGCTTTATTGAAAAACACATCGGTGCAAAAGCCCTTGGTTTTTACAAATCGTCCGTTGTGGCGGATGACCGGATCGAAATATTTATTCCTAGGCGCATCCGCGCAGGAACTGTCGTATGCTTGTCCAATGCCGCCAGCACCATGAATGAAGGTTTCCTCGAATCCGCGTTTCTCGGGTTGATACTCCGCCTCATCACCAAGATGCCATTTTCCGAATATGCCGCTGTGGTAGCCAACTTTTGCAAGCGTCTGCGGCAAGGTGACGGCATTGAGGGTTAATCGCTCGCGTTCAAGAATGGTGTGTGTGATTCCGTTTTTCATCGGATGCCGACCCGTCATCAGTGCGGAACGTGTGGGGGAACAGGTTGGACTTACGAGAAAGCGATCAAAGGCTGTGCCTGTTTTACGCAACTTATCCATGTTGGGTGTTCTGAGCCACGAAGTGCCGTTTGCGCCTACTGCGGGATATCCCTGATCATCGGTGATGATGAGAATGATGTTTGGGGCTTTTGCTGTAACTAACCCAGTGAGGAAAAGCGAAAGAATTAGCCATTTCATAATCTGCCTACGTTTTCGGTTTTGTGATTATTACACAAGTTTCTAATAGGGGGAGATCCAGAAAAAGGTCTGAGTATGCCTATGGTCGTTGTGATCAAAATCGAGTTCCCTGATTCAGTGCATCGATGACTTCGCCATTTGGATGGATGAAACGATATGAATGTCTCAAGCAATCATTGAGGTAATCCTTAGCTGCTGAGACCGCATCCGGTAAATCTTTCCCAATCGCGAGATTGGCGGCAATGGCGGCGGCTAAGGTGCAGCCGGTGCCGTGCGAGGCTTTGACATCGAGGCGTGGGGAGGTGAAGCGATGTTCATTTTTGCCATCGTATAAAAGATCGGTGCAGTCTTTAGCGTTGAGATGACCGCCTTTGATCAAGGTCGCGCAAGTGTATTTTTCTGTTAGAAATTTTGCGGCGCGGCTCATTGCATCGACGGATGGGATGGTTTCTCCAAGCAAGGTTTCTGCTTCGGGAAGATTCGGGGTGATGAGATGGGCGAGGGGAAGAAGTTGTTCGCGGTAAGCTGCGATGGCGTCTGCTTCGATCAAGCTTGCACCGGTGGAGGCGATCATAACGGGATCGATGACGAGTTTGATGTGTGGATGGCTTTTGAAAATTTCCGCAACGCAAGAAACGTGTTTCGCGGAACCGAGCATGCCGGTTTTGACGACGGTGAGAGGAAATGAATCAAGCATCAGCAGAATCTGATCTTGCAACATGGAAGGATCCACGGGATCGACCCTGCGGACGATGTTGGCAGTTTCAGAAACGATGCAGGTGACAGCCGTCAGGCCGTGGAGGCCGAAATGTTGGAAGGTTTTCAGATCGGCTTGCAAGCCGGCACCGGCTGAACAATCGGAACCAGCGATCGTCAGGATTGCTCGAATGGTTTCGGGGCATGGTTCAATTTGATTCATTGCTTCTTGATTCTTTGTCTGCGACTTCCAATGGTTTCCACATGCAAGATGACATCAAGGAATTTCACCAGCTTCGTGTGAAGGTGGACGATGTTATTTACATGCCGAACTTGGATGCCCCGCCAAATAAGCCACATCCCTTCGTTTATTTCATTTCAATTTTTAACGATTCATCGATTCCTGTCACGATACGTGCACGAAAGTGGGTGGTGATTGAGGATGGCGGCGATACGACTGTGGTGGAAGGCGAAGGTGTGGTTGGCCAGCAACCCACGATCAAGCCGGGTGAGCATTTTTCTTACAATAGCTATCACGTGATTGGAAAAAGTGCCTTGGTGAATGGTGCTTTCTTTGGGGAAATGGCAAATGGGGAATGGATCTTCACACGCATCCCCGAGTTCCGATTGGAGGTTCCGAAATTGGCGTGATCACGCCTGA
This sequence comes from Luteolibacter sp., assembly GCA_021298895.1. GTDB lineage: Bacteria > Verrucomicrobiota > Verrucomicrobiia > Verrucomicrobiales > Akkermansiaceae > Luteolibacter. Next base: position 5,905 of record JAJTHK010000021.1, on the reverse strand, counting down.
TCGTTATCTCCTTGGTTTTTCATTTGATCGAGGAAGTGACTGCGATCTTCCAGGGAATCCCAAACGGCACGCGTCACATAGATGGGAGCTTCAGCGCGGGCGGCGATTGCCAAGCAATCTGAGGGGCGGGCATCGAGTTCGATGATTTTCTTTTCCATGATCTCGTTCTCCGCAGTGAGGATGAGGCGAGCGTAGAAGACATCGCCATCGACCTCATTGATCACGACTCGTGAAACTTCTGCGCCAAAAGCTTGGAGGGTGAGCATGTAGAGATCGTGAGTGAGGGGGCGCGGTGCTTTTTGTCCGGTCATCGCGGTATTGATCGAGAGCCCGACTGCGGGATCGATATAGATCAATATCACTTTCGATCCATCACCGAGAAAAACCGCACAACCTGCTTGAGTGGGGAGGAGGGCGATGATTTCGACGCGAACGAGTTTTGGCATGGTGGAGGGAAGTGGGAGAGTGGGAGAGTGGGAGAGTGGGAGAGTGGGAGAGTGTGGTCAGTGTGGTCAGTGTGGTCAGTGTGGAGAAAGTCTTTAGAGTGTTAACGAGTTATTAGAATTTAAGCCAGTAGTTCGACAAAGTGTTTATAAACTTCCTGGTTGGGGACGATGCCGGAGAAGCGTTTGGCTTGTGGACCGATGGCGGAGAGCATAACGGGATCTGAGGTGTGACAAACGCCCGTCCAGCCGATACCGGTATGGTTTCCGGCGATTTGGCCAAGTAGGCCGTTGGGGTTATCCAGTTGGTCGCTCCATTCGATGATTTCGCCTTTGTTGACGCTTGTGTAGAGGACCGCAGATTCTTCAGGGCTTAGTTTGAAGCCGAGTTTTTCTTCGATGAGAGCGGCGAGGGCTTCGGCGGTGTTGGTTTTGGATTTTCCCCAAGTTTGTAAGATGTTCTCATAAGAAGCGGTCATGCGGGTGATCGATTTGAACGCTTCGTTTGATTTTGTGTAATTCTTGCCCGTGCCGTTGAGTCCCGGGTTCGCGTTACCATGATCGCTGGTGACTACGACCAAGATGTCATCACGATCAGCTACCATTTCTAACACTTTTGCGAGAGCTTCATCGAACGCGAGCTGATCCCAAAGCAAGCCCGCTACATCGTTGGCGTGGCAAGCGTGATCAACCTTTCCACCTTCGATCTGCAGGAGAAATTTATCCTCACCACTAAGGAAACGTTTGAGGGCAAACTCTGACATCTCGGCGAGGGTCGGGGTTTTGCTCTTGAGGTCGGCGTTATTGAGTCGGTCCACCTCGAAAGGAAGATGGCCGTTGTTGAATAATCCGAGAACTTTTTGGCTGTTAGATTTTAAAAACGAATCTCGATCTAAAAGAACTTCGTAGCCAGACTTTTGGTAAGGTGTGGTCCAATCCCGGGAGTCGACGCGTTGTTTGGCATCAAAAAATTTCAAGCCGCCGCCGAGGAGGATGTCGACCACACCGAGGTATTGGGGAGCGATGAGGTGTTCGTCGCCACGGTTTTTGGTAACGGCAGCGAAACCTGCAGGTGTGGCGTGAGTGATGGTGGTGGTGGTGACGAGGCCGGTGCGGTGGCCGAGTTTTTTCAAATGACGGTGGATGGGAGTGGACTCACTGCCATCGGGTCGGACGTTGACGGAGTTATTATTGATTTTCATTCCACCTCCCCATGCGGAGGAAGCGGCAGCGGAATCGGTGACGTAGGAATCAGCCGAGCTGGTTTCCATGAGGCCGCGGGTGGATTTGGGATCGTTGATCAGTTCCCACCAACGGGTGCCTTTGCCGTGGACGATGTGGGAAAAATTTTCTGCCATGGTGAGGACTCCCTGGCTCATCCCGTCTGAGACCATGAACACGACGCCTTTTACCTTATCTGACTTCTTGATTTCGGGCTTTTTCTCGCAACTGCCGAGCAGAGAAGCTACCGCGCCGAGGCCCCCGAGTTTGATTAAATTTCTCCGTCCGATGCGTGTTTCAGTCATTTCCACAGGAACGTAGGGAAAGCTACGCATGTTTCAAGACTGAGGTTTTTACGATTCCGTCAGATTCCCACGAAGCAATGCTTGCACGGGGCCGGCTTGTCCACTACCACATTGCGACTATGAGTAACGAGCCAGACCAGCATGCCTCCTTGGGAGCAATGTACTCTGATTATTTCTTGGATTATGCCAGCTACGTGATTTTGGAGCGGGCGGTGCCGCATTTGCATGATGGGTTGAAACCGGTGCAGCGGAGGATTTTGCATTCGATGCGTGAGCTCGACGACGGCCGCTACAACAAGGTGGCGAACGTGGTGGGAAACACGATGAAATATCATCCCCACGGCGATCAGTCGATTGGCGACGCGATGGTGCAGCTTGGGCAGAAAGATCTGATGATCGATACCCAGGGAAACTGGGGAAACACGCTCACGGGCGATGGCGCGGCTGCTCCGCGGTATATTGAGGCGCGTTTGACTAAATTTGCGTTGGATGTGGCGTTTAATCCGAAGACGACCCATTGGTTGCCTTCGTATGACGGACGGAATCAGGAGCCGCTGACCTTGCCGATGAAATTTCCGCTCTTGCTCGCGCAGGGTGTGGAGGGAATTGCGGTGGGTTTGGCGTGCAAGATTTTGCCGCACAATTTCAATGAACTGATCACAGCTGCGGTGGCTTATTTGCGGAAAGAACCGTTTGAGCTGCTGCCTGATTTTCCAACTGCTGGCATCATGGATGCGAGCGAGTATCGGGATGGCTTGCGTGGGGGAAAAATCCGCGTTCGTGCAAGAATCGATGCTGAGAAAAAAGGCATCCTTCGAATCACAGAAATTCCCTTCGGCACCACGACGGGTGGGTTGATGGATTCGATTGTGGCGGCGGCGGATAAGAACAAGATCAAGATTCAGAAGATCGAGGATAACACCGCAGCTCATGCAGATATTTTGGTTTATTTGCCAGCAGGAGCGGATCCGGAGAATACGCGTGATGCGCTTTATGCGTTCACCGATTGCGAACTCAGCATTTCACCGAATGCGGGCGTGATCGTGGATGGGAAACCCGCATTTCTCGGAGTGACTGAAATCCTGAAACGCTCCACCGACCTGACCAAAGAGCTGTTGAAGCTGGAACTCGAAATCAAGCTCAGCGAACTCGGCGACAAGTGGCATTTCTCCTCCTTGGAGAAAATTTTCATCGAGAAACGCATCTACCGCGATATCGAGGAGGCTGAAACGTGGGAAGCGGTGCTTCAAGCAATCGATAAAGGACTGAAGCCATACAAAAAATTGCTCAAGCGTGAAGTGACCGAAGAGGATTTGGTTCGTCTAACAGAAATCCGCATCAAACGCATTTCCAAGTTCAACTCCTTCAAAGCCGACGAAGAGATCAAAGCGATCGAGGGTGAAATCGCCGAGGCTGAAAAGAATCTTAAAAACCTCACGCGTTACACGATCCGCTGGTATGAGGAGCTTGGGAAGAAATACGGCAAAGACCGCAAGCGCCTGACCGAAATCACTTCTTTCTCAAGAGTGGACAGAACCCAAGTGGTTGCTGCAAGCGAGACGCTTTACCTCGATGCGAAGAACGGTTTCGCAGGCACAGGTCTGAAAAAGGAAGAGCCGTTGGAGAAATGTTCAACCCTTGATGACGTCATCATCATCTCTGCTGATGGAAAGATGAAGGTTGTCAAAGTCGCCGAGAAGTTTTTCGTCGGACCCAAGCCGCTGCGCGTTGCGGTATTACGCAAGGAAGAGGATTTGATTTACTCCATGATTTACCGCGATGGCAAAGACGGCAATGTAATGGCGAAGCGGTTCACAATCGGCGGCATCACGCGCGACAAAGAATACGATCTCACCAAAGGCACTCCAGGTAGCAAGGTGTTGTATTTCAAATGGCATAGCACCAACGAGGAAAGCTCGGCACAGATGTTGATCATTCACATGAAATCGGGTCTGCGCCTGCGTAATCTCACACGCCCGCTGCATTTCGCGGAATTCGGGATTAAAGCACGGGGTAGTTTGGGCAATATCGTGACGAAACATCCAATCGAGAAAATCCTCCTCGCTCCTAAAGACTACACGCCTTAATAAAGACACAAGACTTGGAGACAGAAGACACAAGATTAGAATGGGATTTTTGATGGCTTCCTTATCGTAAAAAATCCTCCTCTCCTCCTGTCTCTCATCCCTCCCTGTAAATTAAGGCACGATAAACCTTTAAGACCTTTCGATACAACATAATGATCACAATAGGCACCAGAGCGAATCTTCGAATCGTCCGCGAGCAACCGTTCGGGGTGTTTCTGGATGCGGAAAATCTCGGTGAAATTTTGCTACCACGCGGTGAGATGCCGCGAGAGTGGGTGATTGGTGAGGAGTTGGATGTTTTTATCTATCTCGATTCCGAAGATCGATTGGTCGCAACCATGAAAACGCCGCGCGCAATGCCCGGGCAGTTTGCGAAACTCAAATGCGTTGCAGTGACAGGTGTCGGTGCTTTTTTGGAATGGGGTTTAGGTAAAGATCTGTTGGTTCCGTTCCGTGAGCAGAAAACTCGCATGGAACCCGGAAAGAGTTATCTGGTTCGGGTGTTGGTCGATGAAAAGAGCCATCGCCTGATGGCAAGTGGACGCATCGCCCGTTATCTCGATCTCACACCTGCGGTTTACGAATGCGGCCAAGAAGTGCAACTCACTGTCTACGGTAAAACCCCCATGGGCTACAAAGCCATTATCAACGATGCTCATACCGGCTTGTTGTATGCGAATGAGGTTTTTCAAAAGCTCTCACTCGGAGAAAAACTCAAAGGTTGGGTATCGGCTGTTAGAGGCGATGATAAAATCGATCTCAGCCTCACGCCACCGGGACGGGCAAGAGTGGATGATTTAGAGAAACAAATCATCGGAGAACTCGTCGCGCGCGGCGGCTTCTGGTCGCTCACCGACAAAAGCCCGGCTGAGGAAATTTACAATGAACTGGGAGTTTCGAAGCGGACTTTCAAACAAACGCTGGGAGCGTTGTTGAAGAAGAGATTGATCACGCAGACGGAAGAGGGGATCCGCTTGAATTAAATTTCAAATCTCAAGTTTCAAATTTCAAGAAGAGGGGAGCTAGTTGGGTTGGGGGAGAATCTCGCGCAAAGCCGCAGAGACGCAAAGGGGTTTCAGTGAAGCGAAGATCGACAAGTTTGGGTTTTTGTTCATGGTTGGATGATGCAAACGCTTTTTTATCGATGGATAGGTCTTGGGTTGCTGACGGGTGTGTTTTGTGGGTGTTCTGAAAAAGTTGAGAATGTGGAGAAAAAGGCGGTGGTTGAGGAAGATCCTTTTAGTGGAAATAAAGAAGTGGTTGATGAACAGATTGCTGAAGAGGTTGAGGTGGATCCTATTGAAGCGATCATTGCGGATAAGTTAAGTCGTATTATGATACCTAGATTGGATTTTGAGGATCGCACAGTTGAAGAAGCCTTGGACTATATACGCCTTAGAATAGTTGAGCTTGATCATACCGAATCCGAGTTTCCGAGAAAAGGAGTGAGTATGGTAATTCGTCGGCCTAAGGGTAATGCTTTAGAGGGCGGTGAGGCTCCTGCAGTAGGAGAATTAGGTGCTGGCGAGGATTTACTTGGTGGTGGAATAGAGAGTGCTGATGCTAAGAGAATCCCCGAGCTTAGAGTGCGGAATGTTTCTGTCGCAGCTGCACTGAGATACATTTGTTTAATGACTGATATCCGTTGTGAGGTGGATGAGTGTCTGACATTTTCTCCTCGAGATCCAAAAGCTCCATGGAATTCATTTGGTGAGCTGGCCCCCAAAGTCCGGCCACTGATTGGCTAAACTAAGCTTTGGTGCTTGGATGCGTGAGATGGGTAGTAGATCATGGATAATAGATCAAGGATGGAGTTGGTGAGGGACTCGAAAATGCAGGGCGATTGCAT
>JAJTHK010000050.1 GCA_021298895.1 Luteolibacter sp. | reverse complement strand
GGCTCTCCGCCCCAGACCCGGACAAGCTGTCGTCAGCTTGAGCACGCCCGCTGTGAGTTTGATGTTTTTTACGCAGTTCCCCGAACTTCAGGAAGCTGATATTTCCTGTCCAGTTATTGCGGGGGACGCTACAAAGCGAGGCATTGCAAGAGTCCTCGAAAAAGTCTAGCTAAGGCTGTGACTTCCACGGAAACACGACAAGACGGAGATGAGGCTCGCCTTTGGATGGCGGCGCTTTTCATATCCTTTTTGCTCAATGGCCTGCTGCTAGCGGGTATCACCCTTGAGGTCATTAGCTCAGAAATTAAGAAAAAAATTACGCTCCCGGCAATTGCTGAACAATCCATTGTCACGATTTCTCCAGATATGTTTGAGGTTGAGCCAGTGGTGGAAAATCCTAAACCCGAAGAATCTAAATCCGTTCGGACTTCTGACGATCAGGTCAGCCCGGTAGTTCCTGAAAGCCGTCGTTACATTGGTGAGCGCAATACCCAGGCAACGAGTGATCGCAATCCGACCCGTGATGATGTGACGATGCCATCACAAGCGGGTCGTGAAACCCGACTCAAGGAAGAAATCGAAACCACGGAAAGTCGATATCAAGATGGAAGGTTGGATGTTCCAAACCAAGCGGCACAACCAAGCCCACCTGCAACGACACCTACTGAAATCCAAGATCCTACTACGCCTCCGGTTGAAACTACAAAAGGAGAAAAACAGCCTGATCCGGGTGATGCTCAAATTTCCCAAAACGCTATACGTGAAAAACTGTTAGATGGTCCGAATATCAAGGAAAAAGAAGTTCCTAAATCTGATGTGCAAGAAAACATCAAGCCGCGTGATGAGAAGAAAACTCAGAACGGCGATCCTCAGGATGTGGTGTTGAAAAAACCCATTCAGGACCCAACGTCAGCTAAGAAGCCGTCATCTGCTACATCAAATGATCCGGTGTTTCGCGGAAATCAGTCCAAGACAGCCATTCACGGTAGTATCTCACGCACTGGACGCAGCGCACTGGATGTGGTGGACACACCGTTGGGGCGCTACCATGCGATAATCAGTCGAGCTGTCGAGCTGGAATGGCAACGCAATTGCGTGAGACGGCGCGATTTCATCGTGCCTGGTTATTTAACAGCAAGGTTTTTTCTTGATGCGCAAGGTCGGGTGACGAGTGTGAATCTGGTCGGCGAAACCAAAAGCGACAATCTTCAGGAAATTCAAAAAGGTTTCACATTGGATTCGATCCGCGCAGCTGAGATACCGCCGATGCCTGCGGATGTTCGAAAAGAAATGGATGGCGATTCTCTCGAACTTATTTTCAACTTTTACTTCTAACAAATAAAATTACATGGATTACTTAGCGATTTCATTTACCGAGGCCCTTCTGAAATTTTTCAAAGATGGTGGAGTTTTTATTTATCCGCTTCTAGCATGCTCTATTGCGGGGATAGCGGCGATCGTATTCAAATTTCTATCGCTCTCTCGCGCGCGTATCGTGCCAGGTCCGCTTGAGACTATCCTTGATAACGCCACTGCATTAAAACAAGTGACTGAAGAGATTGAAAAGTATCCGAGCGCGCTTTCACGTTTGGCTGCGGTGGCCATTAAAAATAAGGATAAAGACGCCACCAAGTTCAACCAAGCCGTTGAGGCAATGGCTCGCGAAGAGGCGGTGAAAATGCATGCAGGCATTGGTTTGTTGGATGTGGTGATTACCATTGCACCACTTTTGGGTTTGCTTGGAACCGCCTCCGGTCTTGTCACCATTTTCCAAGGACTAGGCGAAACCACCGACTACCTAGCCATCGCGCGTGGTATTGCAGAAGCACTCAGCACCACGATCTTCGGTCTCGTCATTGCAGTTCCTTGTGTCATCGCGCACAGCTATTTCATGCGACGCATCGAACAGCTCACCGCCCGCATGGAATCCATACTCACGGGCTTCACATCGATCTGCGCGAATTTAAAGTGATTCTCCGACCATGAATTTTTACCGTATCCAACGTAAAACCGCTCAGGTTCCTATCGTTTCGTTGATCGATATTCTGTTCATCTTGTTGGTGTTTTTCATTGTCACGATGACGTTCAAAAAACCACGCGAGGTTTTGCAAATTGAGCTGCCCACGGTGAAGGAAATTGCCACTGGCAAAGTCGCCGATACGCGTTCAGTGATTGCGGTAGATGTATCCGGAAACATCACGCTCGATGCTTTGCCGGTGCCTGAAGGATTGTTGGGTTCGTATCTGACCGCATTCCAGAATCAAAATCCCGGACGCAAACTTGAACTGGAGGCGGATCGTCGTCTACCGCTGGAGCGCTTGTTGCAGGTTTGGGATGCGTTAAGTAAAGCGGGGATAAAAATCAACGAAGTTCCTGCGCGGATTAAAGCGGGTGGGGAGTAGGGGTTAAGTTGAAAGTTAGAGGTTATTGGTTACTAGGGGAGCTTTGTGCTCGTTGCGGTTATTTTTCTACGATTGTAGAAAAATCGCCTTCGCCACCGTTTTCCTTTCCCTCTCGCTTTTTGATGACCTAGTCTCTTCTCAGCATGACACCCGAACTCCGAGAACTCTTCACTTTTCTCTCTTTTCCCAGCGTATCGACCGATTCCAAGCATCGGCAGGATGTCCGCGATTGTGCGGAATGGATTGTTAGAAAACTTTCCGCGATGCAGCTCACCACCGAGCTTCATGAGACTCCGGGTCATCCAATTGTCATCGCGAGAAACAAACATCAGGCGGATAGAAAAACCGTTCTAATTTACGGTCACTACGATGTCCAACCAGCCGATCCATTAGAGCTCTGGCAGTCGCCACCATTTTCTCCTGAAATTCGCGACGGTAGAATCTGGGCGCGCGGTGCGACCGATAACAAAGGCCAAATGCTCGCTCACATCCTCGGTGTCGCAAAAACTCTCGAAGCAAAGGGCGAACTTCCCGTGAACCTGATTTTCCTCTTCGAAGGCGAAGAAGAAATCGGATCTCCCAACCTCGCACCGTTTCTCAAAAAGCATCGCGACGATTTGAAATGCGACATCATCGCGATTTCCGATACGGGAATGGTCGCACCTAATACCGGAACCCTCGGCTACGGCTTGCGCGGAATCACTTGTGCGGAAGTGAAAATCATCGGACCTGTTAGAGATTTGCATTCTGGAATTTTCGGTGGCGCGATTGCTAACCCTGCCACCGCCATCGCTCGCCTCGTTGCTTCCTTACACGATTCAGATGGCAAGGTCGCCATTGAAGGTTTCTACGACGAAGTTCGTCCGCTTGAAGCATGGGAACGTGAAATGTGGGCGAAAGTTCCAGGGCTTTCCGATGAGGATTATTTGAAGGTGACTGGTTCGCCCGCGTCCTTTGGTGAGCCAGGATACAGCTCAGCCGAACGTGTTTTTGCCCGTCCGACTGCAGAGGTCAACGGCATTGGTAGCGGCTACCAAGGCGAGGGTTCGAAGACGGTCATTCCTTCAGAGGCTTTCGTGAAATTTTCATTCCGACTCGTTCCCGATCAAGACCCACAGATCATTTTGCAACGTCTCAGAGTTCACTTAGAAAAACACTGCCCACCAGGCGTGAAACTCGTCGTTGAAGATGGTCACGATGGCAAACCCTACGCCTGCGATCCTCATTCCGATTTCGGCAAAGCCGCCCAACGCGCCTTGAAACGCACCTTCCCCGGTGAGCCCATGTTGATTCGCGAAGGTGGTTCGATTCCTATCGTCCAAGCCTTCCGAGAAATTCTTAACGTCGATACCCTGCTTCTCGGACTCGCTCTTTCCGATGCGCAAATCCATTCGCCCAACGAAAATTTCCCTATTGAAAATTTTGAAGCAGGAATTCGACTCAATCAGGCCTTACTTGAGGAGTTAGCGAAGTAGGTTGCGCCGCAGGCTTTGGACTGCTGGGATTCTTCCCAGCTTTTACGTGCAGCTTTGATCCTCTCAGCGATAGGTAATACGGGATTGATCCGTACAAACGAGATCACCCAAAAAGCTGCGGATCACCGCAGCAGTCCAAAGCCTCCGGCGGTCTGAAAATGGGAGCCTACTTCTTCTCCCCCACGATTTCTTTGACCTTGCCTTTGATGGCTTCTGCCCAGATGTCGAAGCCTTTTGGAGCGAGGTGCAAGTGGTCATGCATGACCTCTTTGCTGATGGTGCCGTCGGCTTCCAAAAATTTGGCGCTGATGTCCATGTATTCGACGTTTCCGCCTGCGAACTTCGAGATCAGTTTGTTCACTTCCATTCTCTTCTCACGACCTGGATTGGGTTTTTCACCAAGAGGTAATAGACTCAGCAGGAGAATCTTGGCCTGTGGTTGTTTGGATTGGATCAAATCGAGCACCGCTTTGACTCCTGCCGCGGCATTAGCCGGATCGGCGTCTTTTGCCCACATGTTGTTGGTGCCGATCAAGACGACAAACATCTTCGCCTTGTAGCCTTCCAAGTCACCGTTCTGCAGACGAAATAGAGCGTGTTGAGTTTGGTCGCCGCCGATGCCCATGTTGATCGCATTGTAGCCACCCCAGTGCTTGGTCCAGCTTTCACTTCCTCTCCAACGCGCAGTGATCGAGTCGCCGACAAAAACCAAATCGATTTTCCCCTCCATTTTTGTCATGTCGTCATCGATCCTTTTGCACTGTCCATTCCACCATGCCTCACCATTGGTTTTGGCTGCGATAGGGGTGGTGCTTTCCAATTCGGCGGCATGGACGGCGAAGCCGGCGATAATAGTCAGCGCGATGATGCTGAGACGAGTGTGTAATGATTTCATATAGGTTTATTGGATTGGGTGATTGGAAAGAAAGTCAGGGTTTGAAAACGCGTCACATTGAGTGAAATTGAGAGGGGGTGGAAAGGGAAAAAGCGTGCAGAAGGTGTTCGATTATTGGATAGCTCGGGCAGGGAGAATTGAAGGTTAAATACGATGCTTCACGTTAATTTCTTGGGCTGAGCTCCTCCTGTTTTTACCAATAAATGGCTTTTATTCCATATTCTATAAGCTTTCTAGCTTTGCGGAAAATTTCCGAAAATAATCCTTGAAAAGACCGCGCTTAATTCCTACTAGTTTGTCTCCTTTCAAATGAACCTTTCCAAAAAAGCTGAATATGCCCTCCGCGCTACGATCCATCTGGGGATCGCGAGCGAGATCGGATTGCACACGATTTCCGCCATCGATCTCGCGGAGGTGAATCGACTGCCGGTGAAATTCGTCGAGCGCATTCTCAATGAACTTCGCGAGGCTGGAATCGTGGATGCCAAACGGGGAAAATCTGGAGGCTATTTTCTCGCGAAACCTGCGAATCAAATCGGTATCGGTGAAATTGTCCGTTTGATGGATGGCCGCCTCGCACCGATTTGCTGTGCATCGGAAAATGCCTATCAGCGCTGCAGCTGTCCCGACGAGGAGCATTGCGGCCTGCGCATGGTCATGATCGATGTGCGCAACGCGATCGCCAATATTCTCGACCGCTACACCATCGCCAACGTCGTCGAAGTCACGCTGCGCAAACTTCGTCGAGACGGCTTACCACATCCTTTCGCCTCACTGATTGCCGAAAATGAAGCTCCCGTGAGCCACAAACGCAAAGCGGATCCTGCAGATGGATTTCTTGCAAGCCTTTCACAAATCGCTCTCTCCACTCCGGAGAAATAACCAGTCAACGCCATGTCCACCCCAACAACCAATTCCAAACAGAACGAAACTTCTGCATCCAACAACGAATGGATGGATGTCGTGTTGAGCAAGATCCAAAATCTCCGCTTCGGCTCAGTGCAGATCACGGTCCACGAAGGCCGGGTCACACTCGTCGAAAGCATTGAAAAAACCCGATTCACATCGGACTCAAAATCGAAGCCTCATTAGGTCGTAAAGATCTACCACCTTATCAAGCGACCCTTACCTGGGAGCCTTCAAATTAGCTGCGAAAGCGTACCGTAACACCGGCCGCAGTCGCTTTGCAGAAATTCATGAAAGCACCCAAATTATTATTTTTATCAAGCATTCTAGCCACTCTGGTTATCATCGCGTCATGCGGTGGGAAATCCGGTAGTGAAAAATCGATCGAATTACTCAACGTTTCATACGATCCCACTCGGGAATTTTACGTCGACGTCAATCGGGTCTTCGCTGCGGACTGGAAAAAACAAACCGGACAGGAATTAACCATCCAGCAATCGCATGGAGGATCGGGAAAACAAGCCCGCTCCGTGATAGACGGTTTGGAAGCCGATGTCGTCACGCTCGCGCTCGCTGGAGATATCGATGTGTTGGAATCCGAAGCGAAACTGCTTCCGAAAGATTGGCAAACGAAACTTCCCGATAACAGTTCCCCATACACTTCGACCATCGTGTTCGTGGTGCGCAAAGGAAACCCGAAAGGCGTGAAAGATTGGGGCGATCTGGTCAACCCCGGTGTCGGCGTCATCACTCCGAACCCGAAAACCTCCGGCGGAGCACGTTGGAACTACCTCGCGGCATGGGCTTGGGCGGATAAGGAATTCGCAAAAGACGAGAGCAAGGTGCTCGATTACATGAAGCGTCTGTTCAAAAATGTTCCCGTGCTCGACACCGGAGCGCGCGGCTCAACCACGACCTTCGCACAACGCGGCATCGGCGATGTGTTTCTCTCATGGGAAAACGAAGCCTACCTGATCGAAAAGGAGTTTCCGGGTAAAACAGAGATCATCTATCCGTCAATCAGCATCCTCGCCGAGCCACCGGTGGCGGTTGTGGAAAAAAACGCGAAAAAGCACGGCACTTATGAGGTTTCTGAAGCCTATCTGAAATTCCTCTATACCGATGAAGCGCAGATTCTTGCAGGCAATCATTTCTACCGCCCACGCAATCCGGAAATCGCCAAGCAGTTCGTCGACAAACTTCCGGCATTGCCGCTGGTGACGATTGATGCCGACTTCGGTGGTTGGGCGACAGCTCAGAAAAATCATTTCGCCGACGGCGGAACATTCGATCGGATTTATCAACGCTAACATCTTTTTTAAATGTCCAAACGACGTGTCATTCCCGGCTTCGGTATGAGCCTTGGCTTTTCCATCACATGGCTGAGTCTCATCATTCTCATTCCACTGGCAGCCTTGTTCATCAAGGCTGCTGGTCTGGGATGGGAAGAGTGGCGCGAGCTGTTAGGTTCACCTCAGGTGATCGCTGCGGCGAAACTCACCTTCGGAGCAAGCGCTGCAGCTGCAACTGTCAGCGCTGTGCTAGGACTGTTGGTGACATGGGTGCTGGTGCGTTACGAGTTTCCGGGTCGAAGATTGTTAGATGCGATGATCGATCTGCCCTTCGCTCTGCCGACTGCCGTTGCAGGGATCACGCTCTGTGCAATCTATGCGCCGAACGGTTGGCTGGGTGAGATTCTCGCGAGCTTGGGAATTCAAGCGGCGTATAACTGGCTTGGAGTTTTCATCGCGCTCACCTTCATCGGCTTTCCATTTGTCGTGCGCACCTTGCAACCGGTGATGGCGGATATGGGAAAAGAAATCGAAGAAGCGGCCGCCACACTCGGAGCGGGGCGGTGGACGGTATTTCGGCGTGTGGTGTTTCCGTTATTGGTTCCGGCGCTGATCACGGGATTCACTTTGGCGTTCGCCCGCGCCATCGGGGAATACGGCTCGGTGATTTTCATTTCAGGAAACCTGCCAATGAAAACCGAAATCCTGCCGCACCTCATCATCATCCAGCTTGAACAATACAACTACGAGGCCGCAGCTGCCATCGCTACCGGCATGCTGGTCGTATCGTTTTCCCTACTCTTTCTCATCAATCTTCTTCAACGCCGGATCGACTGGCAAAACCGCTGATACCTCATGTCTGTTAGAAATGTCACCGCCGAATCCGCACCCGTCCGCTGGCTTCTTATATCCGCTGCCATTGGCGTGCTCGGCTTGTTTTTGCTGCTGCCGTTGGCTGCTGTATTTGTCGAAGCTCTGAGAAAAGGCTGGGAGGTGTTTCTCGCTTCACTGCATGACGAGGCCGCGCTCTCCGCTGTGAAGCTGACCCTGATGGCCGCGCTGGTTTCGGTTCCGCTCAACACGCTGTTCGGCATCTCTGCCGCATGGGCGATCACGAAGTTTCGCTTCAAAGGTCGTTCACTACTGCTCGCATTGATCGATCTGCCGTTTGCGGTTTCTCCCGTCATCGCCGGTCTGGTGTTCGTGTTGTTGTTTGGAGCGAAAGGTTGGTTCGGTCCGTGGCTATCAGAACACGATATCAAAATCATCTTCGCGTTTCCTGGAATTATCATCGCAACGATTTTCATCACGTTTCCCTTCGTTGCTCGTGAATTAATTCCGCTGATGGAAAGCCAAGGCAGCGATCAAGAAGAGGCTGCTGTCACACTCGGCGCGCGTGGCTGGCAGATTTTCTGGCGTGTGACCTTGCCCAATATCAAGTGGGGTTTGCTTTATGGCGTGCTGCTTTGCAATGCCCGTGCGATGGGTGAATTCGGCGCGGTATCTGTTGTTTCAGGCCATATCCGTGGCAAGACCAACACGCTGCCGTTACACATCGAAGTGCTCTACAACGAATACCAGTTCAGTGCGGCGTTTGCCTGCGCTACGTTGCTCGCTTTGCTCGCGTTGTTCACTCTCGGAATCAAAAGCGTCGTTGAACAACTCTCCGGTCACTCTTCCTCTGCCAAACATTGATTTCAGTTTTTCAGCACTTCGAATTTCAGCTCTTACCTTTTATGTCCATATCCATTCAATCCATTCGCAAGACCTTCGGTTCCTACACCGCTTTGGAAGATATTTCCCTAGAAATTCCCAATGGTTCGCTGACCGCGTTGTTAGGTCCTTCCGGCTCGGGGAAAACCACGCTACTCCGTATTGTTGCAGGTCTGGAGTTCGCCGATCCCGGTTCGGGAAAGATTCTTTTTCATGGCGAAGATGTCAGTGAAATCTCCACTGGAAAGCGCGGAGTGGGTTTTGTGTTCCAGCACTATGCCTTGTTCCGCCACATGACGGTCGCTGAAAACATCGCCTTCGGACTCAGTGTGTTGCCTAGTGGCAAGCGTCCGTCGAAACATGAGATCCGCGATCGGGTCAAGGAACTGCTTGGTCTGGTCAAACTCGAAGGCTTGGACAAACGCCGTCCTCACGAGCTCTCTGGTGGGCAACGCCAGCGCGTCGCGCTCGCCCGCGCGCTTGCGATCCGGCCCAAGGTTCTTCTGTTAGACGAGCCGTTCGGTGCACTCGACGCTCAAGTCCGCAAAGACCTGCGTCGTTGGCTCAGACAGTTTCATGATGAAATCGGTCTGACCACGATCTTCGTGACTCACGATCAGGAAGAAGCTCTCGAACTCGCCGATGAAGTCGTGGTGATGAGAAACGCGAGGATCGAACAAATCGGTTCACCTCAGGCGGTCTATGATACCCCGCGCAGCCCTTTCGTTTATGAGTTTCTTGGTAACGTCAACAAGCTCACCGATACCAGCGGATCCCATCAATACATCCGACCTCACGAAGTCGAAATTCGCTTTGCTGCGGAATGCGATCCGTCGACCGATGAACTCGGCACAATCCAACATCTGTTTTCAGCAGGGCCCGTCGCCAGCCTTAGCATCCGTCTTGATAACGGTTCATTTCTGGATGTCGAAATCTCGCGAAAAATCCTCGATGAAATGTGCTTGGATCAGAAAGACCGAATCGCCGTGAAAGTGCGGTCTTAATGCGGTAGATTGATGCCTATGTTTTCTTGATACCTCGGCTTTGCGTAATACGCTGATGCCATGAAATGTCTCACCCAAGACGGTTTTGAAATTCATCGCAGTGTTTTCTCTGCGGTTGAAATCGAAGCATTGCGGGAAGAAGCGGATCGGGTTGCGGGTGAAGCTGGGTCGGCTTGTGTTCGGAATCTAAATGCGCGCTCGGAGCTTTTTCGTGAATTATCGAACTCACCCAAGCTCAGAGAAATCTTCCCCAAGGCACTATACTTAACGGTTCGCTCCTTACTGTTTGATAAAACGCCACAAGAGAACTGGCCGGTGGCGTGGCATCAGGATCTGACGATTGCGACGAAAGCGGAAATTTCATGCGAAGGCTATGGGCCATGGAGTGTGAAAGACGGGGTTACTCATGCGCACGCGCCGACTGGACTTTTGCAGCAAATGGTCACGGCGCGCATCCACCTCGATCCCACTCATGAGGAAAACGGCGCGCTGATGGTTGTTCCAGCCTCGCACTTGCTCGGGAAAATTCCCGCAGCATCCATTCCGGATCTCATGATGAAACCAGCCTTTAACTGCGTCTGTGAGCCGGGAGATGTCCTGCTGATGTCACCTTTGTTACTTCATTCCTCCCACCGCAGCACCAAACCCAGCCGGAGACGCATCCTACATTTCGAATACGCCCCACCCAACGCCCTCGATCCACGCCTTGCATGGCATGATGCCTGATTTTAGGGGGATTTTCCCTCCCTCCCTCATTCATGCCTTGGCGGTTCAAAATTCGCACTCTATCTTCGCCCCGCAACACCCAATCTTCCACTGACTTGTCCGCCATAGCTTTATGCGACGGCGGATCACTTTCCACTTCTACCCATGTCCGAAACTCCCAAATCCGATTTCATCCGAGATATCATTGCCGAAGATCTTGCCTCGGGGAAACACCAGACCACGATCACTCGTTTCCCGCCAGAGCCGAACGGGTATCTTCATCTTGGTCACGCGAAATCGATTTGTCTGAATTTTGGGATCGCACAAGAACATGCTGGTGCGAAATGCCACCTTCGTTTCGATGATACGAATCCTGAGAAAGAGGAGACGGAATATGTTGAGTCGATCAAAGCCGATGTGAAATGGCTCGGGTTCGATTGGGGAAGTGATCTCTATTTCGCGAGCAATTACTTTGAGTTCTTTTACGACTGCGCGGTCCATCTCATAAAAAACGGCCTCGCTTACGTCGATGAGGAAAGTCCCGAGGAAATCAAACTTCATCGCGGCAACGTTCAGACACCCGGAACGCCATCGAAATTCCGCGCGCGCTCAGTTGATGAAAATCTCGAAATCTTTGCGGCAATGCGCGCCGGAAAATTCAAAGAAGGCGAGGCGGTGTTGCGCGCAAAAATCGGCCTGACTTCATCGAACATGAACATGCGTGATCCGGTGCTTTACCGCATTATGCACGCGCATCACCACAACACCGGCGATGCATGGTGCATTTATCCGATGTATGATTTCGCGCATCCATTGGAAGATGCACTTGAGCACATCACGCATTCGCTTTGCACCTTGGAGTTTGAGAACCATAGGCCGCTTTACAATTGGTTCATCGAGAACTGCCCAGTGCCTTCAAAACCACGCCAGATCGAGTTCGCTCGCCTCAGTCTGACTTATACGATCATGAGCAAGCGCAAGCTGCTGCAACTCGTCAACGAAGGCCATGTCAGTGGCTGGGATGATCCGCGCTTGCCAACCATTTCCGGTATACGTCGTCGTGGTTATCCAGCTGAAGCAGTTCGGCATTTCTGCAAACGCATCGGCATCACCAAATACAACGGCACCACCGATGTCGCGCTGCTTGAATATGATATTCGCGATCATCTCAACACCCATGCACCACGTCGCATGGCGGTGCTTGATCCACTCAAAGTTGTCATCGAAAATTTCTCAGAAGAACCTACGGCAAATCTAGTAGTTTCGAATCATCCCCAAGACGAATCGTTTGGCGAACGATCGGTTTCGTTCTCTTCGGAAATCTTTATCGAGCGCGAGGACTTCCAGGAAGAGCCAGAGAAAAAATTCTTCCGCCTCGGTCCCGAGCGCTATGTCCGTCTTCGTGGCGGCCCTATCATCCTATGCACGGGCTTTGATAAAAACGCAGCAGGGGAGATCACCCAAGTTCGCGTGAAGCTTTTACCCGATACCACCGGCAAAGATTCGCCTGAGGGTGTGGTCTGCAAAGCTGCGATTCATTGGGTCGATGCCGCAACCGCCGTCGATGCTGAAGTCCGACTCTACGATCGACTCTTTACCGTCGAAGATCCCGATGCCGCGGAGGGTGGTTTCCTTTCCGTGCTCAATCCAGATTCCGTAAAAACGGTCACCGCAAAAATCGAGGCATCCTTGTTTAACGAAGCAGCCGATTACTCCTGCCAGTTCGAGCGCAACGGCTATTTCATCGCTGACACCAAAGATCACATCGCTGGTAAAAAAGCGGTCTTCAATCGCACGGTTGCTCTAAAAGATTCGTGGGCGAAGGGGAAGTGATAATCTTCGTCCAATAAACTTGGCGAAACGAGTTCAAAGGTTAGTCTCACGGCTATGAAACGTTGTGGGAATCCAATAAGAATTATTTTCGGCAGTATTGCCATGATCATACAGTTTTCGTGGCTTTATGCAGCTGAGGACCAATCAAAGCCAAACATCATTCTTATATTTGCAGATGATCTTGGTTGGAAGGATGTGGGTTATCAGGGTAGCGATTTCATGGAGACGCCTGTGCTTGATGGATTGGCTAAAGAAGGCATGGTCTTCACCAATGCTTACGCTGCTGGTGGCAATTGTGCCCCGAGTCGCGCATGCTTGTTGTCTGGAAATTACACTCCACGTCATGGCGTTTACGCGGTTCGCACCACGGAGCGTGGGAAGAAGTCCGTGATGCGTCTTCTGCCAACTCCTAACAAAAGCGGCTTAGCAAAAGAAAATATCACGTTTGCCGATGCGATGAAGTCCGCGGGTTATGTCACAGGAATTTTCGGCAAGTGGCATCTAGATGGGCCTGATGGAGCAAGTCCTGAGGAGCAAGGATTTGATGTTGTATTTCAGTCCCACGGCGGTTGGAGCGGCAAAGAGGGCGATAATCCCAAAGGTATATTTTCGCTAACCCATGCGGCGGGAGAGTTCATGGAAAAGAACAAGGATAAGCCGTTTCTAATTTATTTGCCTCACTATGCGATTCACACCGAATTGAAGGCGCGTGCGTCCACGCTTGAGCGCTTCAAGGCAAAAGCTCCCGGAAAACAACATCATGATCCGCTCTACGCAGCTTGCACCTATGATCTTGATGATGGAATTGGCATTTTGCTGAAGAAACTCAAAGAGCTCGACCTCGAGAAAAATACCATGATTGTTTTCACAAGTGATAACGGTAGTACTAATCAATCATCCCAAGAGCCGCTGAGAGGAAACAAGGGAGCTTATTATGAGGGCGGAATTCGCGAGCCAATGATCGTTCGCTGGCCTGCGGCGGTGAAACCTGGAACAACATGTGATGTGCCTGTCATCAATGTGGATTTATTTCCCACATTTCTGGCTGCCGCTGGAGCAAAGACAGACAAACAACTCGATGGGGAAAGTTTGCTCCCGCTTCTCAAGCAGGAAGGATCATTTAAGCGTGAATCTATTTTTTGGCATTTCCCGGGTTATCTCGATCATCCTGTGATTCGTGGTCGTGATCTGGATGTGCGCACGGGCTTCCGCTCACGACCAGTTTCAGTGATTCGCAAGGGCGATGGAAACTCCATCTGTTCCTCGAGGAGTGGCAGCTCGATGGCGGCAAGGATAAAATCGCTACCAATCGCGCAGTTGAACTTTACAACATGAAGGAAGACATCGGCGAACATAAAGATCTTGCGGATACTCAAATCCAAAAGCGTGATGAGCTGCTGAATGACTTGTTAGCATGGCATAAATCGGTGAATGCGCCGATCCCAAGTGAACCAAATCCAAGGTACAATCCTAACGCGACTGAGGAAAATAATACTCCTAAGAAAAAGCCCGCGAAGTGATGACAGACGCCGATCTAAACCAGCACCAATCCCAACGCGATCACCATTAAAACCGCTCCGATTAATTGCCTTTTACCGAGCGGTTCTTTGCAGCGTTTCACGAGAATCCAAACAAAAAAAACCGCCATCACACCACGTGAACTGTAGGCGATATTACTGAGTGCTGGCTCGCAGAATTTGCTAAACGCTAAGTTTACGAGTAAGGATTGCACACCAAGTGTAAAACCTGCCCCAATGACTGGTAAAGCTATATCGGTTTTTGTGAAAGTTTCACTAACATCTCTCCAACGTATCGCTAGCATTCCAACAGATAGCAGTCCTGAGGTTGCCATCATGATCATTAGCCATCTCGGACCACCTGATTCATCGCTCTTCCAACCTGTTAGAAAATCATTGACGGCAAAAAATATACACGCCAACAACGTCAGCCATAAGGTCAGGCGATTTATTTTGAGTCGTTCGAAAGTAGCGCCTGCTACCAGATAAACCGCCATGGTTGCGAGCACTGCACCACTTAGTAATCCAACACCTGCTTTTTCCAAGCCAACGCTAGCGGAGAGCATGGCGACCAATATGACTTTGAAACCCAGTGCCGAAGAATGCACCACAAGGTCGCCGCGCTGTACGGATTGGATTGAAAACCATTGCCCCCAAAAAAATAGGAATCCGTTAAAGATAGCTAACGCATCGTATTTCTGAAATGGAGCACTGAAGTCAGGTTTCAGATAGATCGCAAAAATGATAAAAGTCAGGACATTCGCGCAGCCTAATAATATGGGAAGACGTGCACCCAAGCGTGAAGCCCGCTGCACCATCACTCCAATAATCGGATGCAATGCCGCACCCAATAAAGGTAAACCAATAGCTCCAGACCATGCATCCATGTCGCTGGCTAATCTCTTACCGCCTCTTGGTCAATCATTGCATGCTGTGCGAAGTTTACTGGGCAGGGACGCCAAGGATAGGCGTCCCTGCCTGAGACTGTCGCTACTACGCCTATAAGCGTTGGCCTGCCTCGAGTAACTTCGCTTTTAGTTTTTCGTAATCCACATCTTGGACGGCGGCTTTGCTTTTGATTGCCATGCTGGCGGCCATGCCTGCGCTTTGGCCAAGAATCATGAACACGGGTTCCATGCGGATGGAGCCATAGGCAACGTGTGTAGCAGACAAACAAACCGGAACCAGCAGATTGGTGCATTCTGATTTTTTAGGAACGATGGAGCGGTATGAGATCGGGTATGGCTTTCTGCATGGATGACCAAATGCGCCTTCGTTTCTAACAACATCCTTGCCATCGATTTTCACAACGGTGCGCTGGCAGGGATGCGAGTCCATGCTATAGGAGCCGAGACCTATAGAATCTGGTGCTGCAGTTTTCGCCTCACAGTCATTTTGGGTCATGACGTAATCCGAAACCATGCGTCGGCCCTCCCGGACATAGAGATGGTGGGGCCAATGTCCGGTTTCCTTGAATTCATCTGGGCATAAACCGAAGGTGTTCACGCGCTCCCTGAGGCTTTCCGGTACTTGTGGATCATTCGCGAGGAAATACATGTATCCTTGTTGGTAGCTGAGGTGCTTTTGAAAAAGACTTTCACGGATTTGATAGAGCTCATTGAGCGGCACGCTGAGTCCACGGCGTGGTGTTGGGAGTTTTTCAAACGACACGGGTTCAAATGTCCCATCCGGCCAGCGATGGCTGCCATTTACCAAATTGGAAGACATGCTGCCAGCGTTGTTGCTATCGCCATTGCGCATTTGGACTGGCCCATCAGTCATTGGCTTAATGGTATAGTTTAGCGTCCATTTGATATCCGGATTCGCATGCATAAAACGCGCAAGTAACGTGTATTGAATGGCATCGTAATCCTTCGGCTTTTGAAATGAAATTTTCCCATTTTTGTTAGAAAGTCTCATTCGGAAATTGTATGCCTGAACCCGATAATCCCCCTCGCCGGGTTTGCCGTAAGAATCCGAAGAAATTCCCGGAAGCAGTCCAGACTTCGAATCCTCTGGATTAAGGTAGGGACTGACAGCTAATCCACAAAACTGATAGACAGTCTGCCATGAAACATTTTGCCATTGTCCGTTTAGCGATTCCCCGAATGCGGCAACGGGTTCACGCCCGACGCGATACGAAACATTTGCCGCAGCAAGCAAATCCCCCTCGTAAGTGGAATCGATAAAAACGCTTGCTTTGATCGTTTTGCCCGATTCAAGGATGATGGAAACGATGCGATCGTCATTCATTTGAAGCGATTTCAAAAAACTGCCATACATGATAGTTGCACCAGCCTCATCGAGCATTTTCAGGTATAGCGTCTCGGCTTCCGAAGGACTGTAATCGACCAGCTTGCCGAGTCGTTTATAAAACTCCAAAGCCAAGCCGCCGATGCTGTCTTCTTTACCAACATCTGTTGCCGTGAGCCCGCCTGAGGTCATTCCTCCGACGTGTTGGTTTTGTGAAATGAGAATCACTTTCTCTCCCAACTTTGCGGCTTGGATCGCAGCGGTGACGCCAGCTGGGGTGCCGCCGTAAACTGCGATATCATATTGCATCGTCTCAGCCTTCCCTGCTTCGGTAGGACGATAATAGAATAGCTTATCGTTTCTTGAAGTTTCTGCCTGCGTTTGATGAGACGTTAACACGCAAACTAGCGATGACATGATGAGAACGAGAGATCGGCGTGGAGTCATGAATGGTGATGGCTAGGGTTGCTGTGGTGTTTTACCATTCGTAACTTGGTGGATTATCACGTTAAAGCGAATTTCTATGATCTTTCGGGTTATAGTAAGAATAAAACATACACTAGACGGTCGGATTAGTAGGAGACATATTTTCTGAGTTGCCAATAGGTGACGTAGTTTTCTTAACCAAGACAGATCTCCGATTGCGTCCCGTTTCCCGGGGGGGATAAAATGGCCAATGCAAATTGGCCGGGACGGGGCGCAATTCGGTATTCTGTTTTTCAGCACTCGACTCATCCATTAAGGTGAGTTTTTTTCTTTATTGGGGCATGGGTTTTATTGTTATCTTTTGGGTAACAGATGCCATAAATTAGTCACTAGACGAATCATGAAATTTGGGCAATTTAGATGTTGTTACGACAAACTTCTGTCGTGATTGCAGACATTCTCTGGGGCTAGCTCCACAAAAAATTTCGAATTGCGCCCCGTTTCCCGGGGGGGATAAAAGCCACGCAAGTGGTGGAGCGGGGCGTAATTCGACTCTTTTGATGAAATGTAATTGGCAAGCTCTTGCTGCAGGATTAGCTCGTTAATTGAATCCGTGGGTGACAGCAGGCAGGTGATGTGGGATGAGTCTTTGCGTGGACGATCAAGTTGCGTCCGTCACTCAATTTACGGATTTTATGTTTACTGGACTGGTCGAATTATTGGGAAACGTGGTTTCACTGGAGAATCACGGAGAGCAAGCGTGGCTGACATTGGCTATCCCGTTTGCTGCGGAATTGCAGCTCGGCGATTCGGTGGCGGTGAATGGCTGTTGCTTGACTGTGGCAGAACTCGGTGAAGCCGGTGTGAGATTTGATGTATTGGCGCAAACCTTACGAGTGACTTCTTTGGGGCAGTTGAAAGCGGGTTCGATCGTAAACTTAGAGCGCGCGTTGCGAGTGGGAGACCGATTGGGTGGGCATTTCGTCCAAGGTCACGTTGACGCAATCGGAAAAATTCTTTATCTCTCGCAAAACGGTCAAGATCATGTGTTAGAAATTTCACTCCCTACAGAGATCGGGCGTTTGTGTGTTTCGAAAGGCTCGATTTCGATCGATGGCATTTCTCTCACGATAGCAGATTTGAAAAATGAATCGGCTGTTTTTTGGATCACACCGCATACGTTTTCGCACACGAATCTTAGCTCGGCAAAAGTTGGCGACAGTGTGAATTTAGAAGCCGACATGTTAGCAAAACACGTCGCCGCCTTGATGGCGAAATCCTAAATTTCTGGTATCTGGTTTCTTTGTTCTGGCCTCTCGATCAAAGATCTTTCACGCACCGAAATCCCGTGTGATTTGCCGGCGAGTCTTCTTCCATCGAGTGACGGGCGGCAGGGCGGTAACGCATGCAATAGGAGATGTGGCAGAGAAAGGATCCTCCTTTTGTGACGTGGTGGGCGGCGCCCTGGCCTTTGCGACCGCTAGTACGGTTGAACCATGTCTCAGGACCTTTGGGATCGCATGATTCGCATTTGCTTGGGTATTCGGGATCATAGAAATCCGAGCAAATTTCCCATGCGTTGCCAGCCATGTCGTAGAGGCCGTATCCATTTGGTGCGAAGGCTTTTATAGGCGATGAACCGACAAAACCATCCTCACCGCTATCTCTGTTAGGGAATTCGCCATGAAACGTATTTGCCATCCATTGACCATCCACTTTCATCTCATCTCCCCAGACGTACATTTTCCCGACCAGTCCACCGCGTGCCGCGAATTCCCATTCTGCTTCGGTAGGTAAACGTTTGCCTGCCCATTTTGCGTAAGCGGAGGCGTCTTCGAAATTCACGCAGACAACCGGATGACTACCTTTGTTAGAAATATCCGATCCCTCGCCGAGCGGCTGGCGCCAGTTCGCCGTATGTTCCCAGCGCCACCAACTGAGTGCGGAACTGGGATCCTCTAGGCTACCCTTGAATTCTTTAGGGGGTGTGAAAACGATGGAACCCTGATGAAAAGGCGGTTTTGGTAAATAGGGTTTGGCCTCTTCTGGAAAATCTTCAATTTTTGCCTCACGTTCGGCGTAAGTGACATAGCTAGTGGCTTTCACGAAGGCCGCGAACTGATCATTGGTGACTTCCGTTTCATCCATCCAGAAACCCGTGACTTCGATTTTGCGAATCGGGGATTCTTCTGGGAAATATTTGGTGCCGTATGGGGTTTCGAAATCGCCCGCAGATCCCATGCTTGTCTCACCTCCCTGTATTTTGATCATTCCGTCCTTTTTTTCGTGGGTTGGGACGGAAGATGACTCATTTTTCCCGCAGGAAGAAATTACAGCAGCGAAGGCTGCGCAGAGGATAGTTCGGGATAGTTTCACGGCAAAAAGCTACGCATACGCCCGATTCTTTTCATCATAAAAATCTTCCCTTCCTCTGATACAGGAAAAATGGCTATATCTCTGCAAGCGATGAAAGCACGACTTACCAAAGATTTCCGATTCGAGGCAGCACACACACTTCCAAGTCTGCCGGATGGGCATAAATGCCGGCAAATGCACGGTCATAGCTTCAAGGTGGAAATTTCCATTGAGGGCGAGGTCGATCCCGCTATCGGTTGGATCTATGATCATAAATTGATCTCCAATGCCATGAATCCGCTGCTCGAACAGTTGGATCATGCTTACTTAAATGATATCGAAGGACTGGAAAGTCCGACCATAGAAATCATGGCTGGCTGGTTTTGGAAGAAACTCGCGCCCCAACTCCCAGGTCTAGCCGAGATCGTTATTTTTGAAACCCCGACCGCCCGATGCTCATTCAAAGGTGAGTTTTAGGAGCGGAGAGTATGGAGCAAAGAGCGGAGAGCGGAGAGCGGAGAGCAGGGAGGGATAGGGGATAGGGGATAGGGGATAGGGGATAGGGGATAGGG
>JAJTHK010000091.1 GCA_021298895.1 Luteolibacter sp. | reverse complement strand
TCCCCGGTGTCATTCTACTTGGCGCAATGCGCTGTGAGTGAGATGATGGACATGATGCTTTTCAAGGAGATGTCACAGGTCGAAATTGAAACCCGTGCGTTTGCGGATTACCAACCAGCAGGTGACTTGCCGGGTAGTATGAACGGAAGACCGCTCAAATGGTTGAAAGAACCCAGCCATTGGATCATCGTGAAAGCATCGAACAAGGATGGGGCGGGTAATGGTGCGAGTTTGAATCTGGATATGGCGGCGGGACAGGTGGACGGAACATGGTATTTGATCGGTCCTACCTATGCCGGTGAAGCACCCGGTAAAGTATCCCTGCCGGGTCTAACAGACCGCCATGCCACTGCGATTGCATTTACTCAAGCAGGTGAGGTGCTTGATTTTGTAACCATACCTCCTGACACAGATATCCAGGAAATCGTTTTCAAGGCTCCGGATAATGGTGACGTGTTGTCCGTCACGGTAGTTGGACCGTCCCGCCACGAGCTTTTGCCTGAAAATACCGTGGTGTCTTCAATGGTTGCGGAAGGGATGTTGGGTAAAGTCAGCGTAAATGTTGAGAAAGGCGTCGTGACGGGTATATTCGGCAACAAGATTTCGGAGGGTAGTCCGCTGGATGAGTCCGATCTCAAGAGTGTTCTGGAAAAATTACAAAGTGGCAGTCACGTGCCGTCCTAGCGAGTTGAGATTATTCGCAAGTGACGATGCTCAGCCTCATGCCGTGAAGACACGGCCGCTCCTAAAAGTTCCTCAGCATCTCCAGTGCTTCCATCAACATCTCCGCTGGCTTCGTCTTCATCAGCCTCGGATACCTTGATCCATCTAGCAGAATCGGGCTGCCGTTTCTTTGCAGCATGAGTCTCTGTCCGGAAATCTCCACGGAAGAGACGTTGTTGGCGGATGCTACTGTTTTAATCCTCGCGATGGTGAGGAGGTGTTTGACTGGCTCGGGCAAGCGGCCGTGGCGGTCGATCCAGTTTATTTCTAATGTATCGATTGCTTTCGGGTTGTTGGCTTCCGCGAGTTCGCGGTAGGCGTTGATTCGCAATTTCGCGTCGCTGAGATAGGATGTGGGGATGAAGGCGGGCAATTGCGAAAATGGTGAAGAGTGAATAGTGAATGGTGAATTTGAAGAATCTTTCTCTTTCTGGTCTCTGGATTCTAGCATCTGGTCTCGGTAGACCCACTGCGTTTCCGTTGAGATAATGAAATCAGCTTTAAAGGTTGTCTCCTGCATTGAGGGATCCTTCTTGCCTTTGAGTCGATCAATGGACTGCCGAAGAAGCTGACAATAAAGATCGAAGCCGATTTGGGCGATGTGGCCGGATTGTTTGGTTCCTAGGAGATTGCCGGCGCCTCTTATTTCTAGGTCTCGCATGGCGATTTTGAATCCGGAGCCTAGGGCGGTGTATTGTTTGATCGCGTGGATGCGTTTGCGGGCATCGCCTTGGGTGATCATTTCGCGGGGGAGGAGAAGAATGGCGTAGGCTTTTTCTCCAGCTCTGCCAACGCGGCCGCGGAGCTGATAGAGATCGGCGAGTCCGAAGCGATCTGCGCGGTCGATGAGAATGGTATTTGCGTTAGGGATATCGATGCCGGTTTCGATGATGGTGGTGGCGAGTAGGACATCGGCCTCGTGGTTGACGAAGGCGTGCATGACGTTTTCTAGATCGTGCTTTTCCATCTGGCCATGGCCGACAAGGACGCGGGCTTCGGGGACGAGTTCTTTGAGTTTTTTGTGAACCATCTCGATGGTCTTGACCCGGTTGTGGAGGAAGAAGACCTGGCCGCCGCGTTTCATTTCACGGCGGATCGCATCGCGGATGATGCGTTCGTCGTAGGCGGTGACGGTGGTGGAAACCGGGAGTCGGTTGGGAGGCGGGGTGTCAATGGTCGACATATCGCGCGCGCCCATGAGTGCCATGTAAAGCGTACGCGGGATGGGTGTGGCAGAAAGTGTTAGAACATCGACTTGCCGGAACAGCTCTTTGAATTTCTCCTTATGCGCGACCCCGAAGCGTTGTTCTTCGTCGACGACTGCGAGACCGAGGTCCTTGTAAGCGACATCGCCAGAGATGAGTCGGTGCGTGCCGATGACCATATCGACCGAGCCATCGGCTAAGCCTTGGATCGTGGCGCGGACTTCGGAGGGTGAGCGGAAGCGGTTGAGGAGATCGACGCGGATCGGGTAGTCGGAAAAACGTTCGCGAAACGTGCGCCAGTGTTGTTCCGCGAGGACGGTGGTCGGACAGAGCAGCGCGACCTGTTTCCCACCGGTGATCGCTTTGAAGGCCGCGCGAATTGCGACTTCGGTTTTTCCGAAACCGACATCGCCGCAGATCAGGCGGTCCATGGGGCGGGGGGCTTCGAGGTCGTGCTTGGTATCGAGGATCGCCTGTTTCTGATCGGGGGTTTCGGTGTAATGGAAAGATTGCTCGAACTCAAACATCCAGCGGGTGTCGGGTGGGTGGGCGTGGCCTTGGTCGTGTTCGCGCTCCGCTTGGATGCGGAGCAGGCGGGCGGCGTAATCGAGGATGGATTTCTCGGCGGACTTGCGGTTTTTCTGCCAAGTGGCGTTGCCCAGTTTATTGAGGTCAGGAGTTTTGCCGCCGACCCCGATGTATTTTCCTAACAGGTGCGCTTGTTCTAATGGAACGGAAAGGATGGAACCGTCTTTGTATTCGATCTGGAGCTCCTCGCCGTCCTCTTCTTGGGCGATGCCTTTGAATTTCCCGATACCGTATTCGTAGTGGACGACGAGATCGCCGGGTTCGATGTCGTCGAGCGTGGCTCGCGCGCGGATGACCCGGGCTTTTTCCACGGATGAGCGACGTGCCGCTCCGGGTGTGCGGTATCGGCCAAACAGCTCGGAAGAAGAGAGCACAGCGAGTTTCGTGACAGGAAGTATGAAGGACGAAACGAGTTCACCGATCACCGGCGTGAGGCCGAGATCACGTTCGAGATCTTTGCCTGAGAGTTCGGTAAAACGTTCGAGTTCGCCTTTGGTGGAAAAGACGATGCCGATGTCCCATGTATCCCGCTGCCACTCGTTGAGTTGTTTGAAAAAGGCCTCGCGGCGGAGTTCATCGAGGACGAAGTCACCGGCATCGAAAGTGCCCAGGGGTGAGCCATAGGTGGCTAGGGTGAAGTTTTCTTCTGCGGTGGAGGTGCCTTCGGTGATGAGGAAATTGTAAGAATCTGACAGATCCGTCTGATCTGACGGATCGGACTGATCTGTCAGGATCAAAATCTTAACATCTCCTGGGCGTAAATAATCCGCCACCTTGGCCACGGCTGGTGGCTCTGTTAGAAGTAGCTCTATTTCCGCGATCTTGCGGGTGGAGGCTTGGGAGTTGAGATCGAACTCGCGGATGGATTCGAGCTCGGTATCGAAGAATTCCAAGCGCAGTGGGCGGGGGGATTGGAAAGGGAAGAGATCGAGGATGCCACCGCGGATAGCGAAGTGACCGCGGGCGGTGACGGTGGGGAAACGCTCGTAGCCGTGTTCGGTTAGGGTTTTCGCGAAGATACTGGGATCGAGAATGAGCCCGGATTTGAGCTGGGTTCGGTTGGAGAGCAGGGATTTCGCTGAGGGGGCGTATTGGGAAAAGGAATCAGGGCCGCAGATTACGGCGAAGGCATGCGAGCTGGCGAGAGTTTCCAAAATGGAAAACCATTCGGCTGCGGTTTCGGGATCGGCGATTTCGTGGAGATCGTTTTCGGGATTCACTGGTGAATCCGGAAGAACGAGGGCGGTGATGCCCCAGAGTTCGAGCTCGGTAGCGAGGCGTTCGCGTTGGCGGGGAGATTCATGGACGATCCATTGGCGTTTTTTCCCGAGGTCTTTGGAAGCCATGCAAGCGAGAGCGACAAAGAACGATTGCGAAGCTTCATCGACGTGGTCGAACACGATTGGACATCCACCATTGGCGAAAGGGGCCAGGTGTTGGGTGAATTCGGGATTGGTTAGAGCGTGGCGAAGCCAGCTTTTTGGGTGGTGATGCAAATCTTAAAAGTCGAACTGTAAGTTCGTTGGAGGACTTGTATTGATAGCTGTAGCTGCAGCGGCTACTGCCATGATGATGGCTTTTTTGGCAGTCTCCCAGCGGAGAGGTTGGGAATTGAGGAAAAACGACTGTGATACCGTGATGCGGACAATACCGATTTTTCCGGGAACATCTTTTTTTAAGATTCCTTCCAGCATCGGGCTGATATCTTTCATCGTTTTGATTGATGCGGCGATTTCCGGAATAGTCAAATTTTTCGCTGTCATCGCTGCGAATTTATCAGCAAGTGGGTCACCTGTGCATTCGAAGATAATTTTTCCATCCGTTATGGGTGCGGTGTGGATGTCTAAATGGATGATGGAAGTATGGCGTTTGAAATCCTCATCCAACTTTGTATTGATTAGATGATGGAATTTTTCATTGTGCCTGTCCGCAAATCTCGTGCGTAAGGCTTCTGGAATGTTGATGGAAATTTCACTCCATTGGGCATCGCCTACCTGCTCGAGGTTGAATAGGAGTTTTGAAACATCGCCATGGACGAGAGGTGTGGAGAGTTTCATCGCTAAGCCTTGAGCGAGATTCAGCGCACCTGGCTCCCAGCCTTCGGGAGAAGTGACGCGGTCTTCGAGTCCTGAAAATAGCTCACGCTGTGCTTCTGGAATCGCACAGGTTGCGTGGCAGCAAGTGATCAAGAACGAGGTCATGGTTTCAATATGTCCGAAAAGCATGAAATCCTAAATTTAAAATTACGGAAATTGAAAAATTTGTGAGATTGTCCTTTGACGTGAGCGTGGTCTGGGTGTCTAGGTGTAGCCTAAATTCATGATAGATCCTCTTTTTGAACCGTTGATCGCAGGCGCCCTTGAGCTTCGTAACCGTGTGGTGATGGCGCCTTTAACCCGTTGCCGGGCTTCGGAAGGGCGCATTCCGAATGAAATGATGGCGGAATATTATGAGCAGCGAAGTGATTTCGGGATGATTTTAACCGAAGCGACCTCTGTTGACCCAATGGGCGTGGGTTATCCGAATACCCCAGGAATTTGGTCGGCAGATCAGGTGGCGGGTTGGAAAAAGGTGACCGATCGTGTGCATGCAAAGGGTGGTTTGATCTTGTGCCAACTCTGGCATGTAGGGCGAATGTCAGATCCGATATATCTTGATGGGAAACGACCAGTTTCATCCAGTGCGATCGCACCATCCGGATATGTGAGTTTAGTGAGGCCTGAAAAACCTTTTGTCATCCCCCATGCATTGACGTTTGAGGAAATTCAGGAGGTGGTTCAGCAATACAAGCGCGGGGCAGAGAATGCGAAGAAGGCCGGATTCGATGGAGTGGAGATTCACGGAGCGAACGGTTATTTAATCGATCAATTTCTCCAAGACTCCACCAATCATCGTGAGGATGAGTATGGCGGTAGCGTGGAAAACCGCATGAGATTTATGTTAGAGGTGGTCGATGCTGTCGTAAGCGTATGGGGCTCCGATCGAGTGGGAATGCATCTTGCTCCGAGAGGAGATGCGCACGATATGGGTGATTCAGATTTGGCAAATGTGTTTACAAAAGTAGCAATGGAATTAGGCAAGCGTCAGTTGGCGTTTTTATGTGCACGAGAAAATTTCCAACAAGATCATATAGGTCCAAAAATGAAGGCAGCATTCGGTGGTGTGTATATTGCGAACGAAGGGTTCACTGTAGAGACAGCACGTGAAGTGATTAAACTTGGAAAGGCGGATGCTGTGGCGTTTGGAAAATCGGCGATTGCTAATCCGGATTTAGTTCATCGTTTTAGAATAGATGCAGCTCTCAACGATCCAGATCCATCGACATTCTATGGTGACGGACCAAAGGGATATTTAGATTACCCAGCTCTTTAAAATTCTAACATAATTAGATTCTGAGATATCAGAAAAAGTTAAAGCTATGGCCGAATATTTGCTTTATTGGAGTGAGCAAGGTAACTCCATAATTGAAAGTTAAGCGCCTATTTCATTCCTTTTCTTTTGTTACCTGCCGTGAAGAAATTTTTCTAAAAAAATTCAGTCTGTAGGGATTGCCATGCAAGCTCAAGATTCGAGTTCAATCTCGGTTTTACTTTGCTCAGGCTTGGTTCCGAGGGTGCCTTCTGATCATGGTTTGATCGTAACTCTTAGCCATCTTTCACAAAGCTCTGGCCATTTTGAAACAGGGTTATCGGAGGGTCGTAAACCATATCCGTGACCGCCCACGTCAAAGAGGTGAAATTCTGAGGAAACGTTTTTCCCCTTCAATGCTTCGGCATAGGGAATGGTTGTTTTAACAAGGGAATCATCTTTGGTCTGAACAATGAATGTTGTGGGGTGGGTTTCAGTAACCTTTTCCGGCTCTAGCCATGCCGGATAAATCAACATGCAGAAATTGGGCCTGCAGCTTAGCTTGTCGGCTTCGTCGATCACCTCATAGCTTCTTGTTTGATAGTTTGCGCAGAGGCGAGCGGCAAGATGGCCACCTGCGGAAAAGCCGATCACGCCAAGTTTGGTATCGTCGATTTTCCATTCTTTCGAGTTTTGGCGAATGATTCCCATCGCTCTTTGAATGTCTTTTAAAGCTTCATCTCTCATTTTAGGCACACTGTATTTGAGGACGATGGCAGTGATGCCTTTGGAGTTAAGCCATTCGGCGATTTCCGTGCCTTCTTTGTCGATTGCTAGAATGCTGTAGCTGCCGCCGGGGCAGACCAAGATGATTGGCGATGGTTTATCTGTGGGAGAAGTCGGATAGACGGTGATGGAAGGGGAAAATACCTTACCTATGCGTGTGACACCGCCTTTGTTATTCGATGATAATTCCTCGGTAGGCTTATCTTCGAATTCCGCGACTTTGGATGGCCATAGATACACTGTGGTCGGTTTTGGTTCGGCAGAAATCGCTTGAGTTGATGCCGTCACAAAGCCTGCGGTGATGATACAAAATGAGCGGATCGTCATAATTGGAGCCTTTACTGATTTTTCTCAGGGACTCTTGCACCCCTGAAATATTCTAGCAATCGGTATTCTGGATGGACGGCGCGTTGAGGGGCGTTAGGCTTTGCCGGTAACTGACTAGCTATTCTATCTGATAAGCAATATTTCATGGTTTCCGACCTGTCACATTTTTAGGCAGCTAAAGAATGAAATGTTTTCGCAAGATTTGAAAATAGCGGTCAGTATTGAGCAAATCATTAATTGATAATTAACAAACACCAAATACCAATGGCACAGCAAACCGATGACATTAAGGCCGTAGAGAAGCTCGGCGAATCCAGAGACGCGATCGTAAAAGAGCTCCGTAAAACCATCATGGGGATGGAGGATGTCATCGATGAGATGATGATCGCTATTTTTGCTCGTGGCCACTGCCTACTGGTGGGTGTTCCCGGTCTGGCAAAGACCTTGTTGGTCAGCTCACTTGCGAAAACCATGTCACTTGGCTTCAAACGCATTCAGTTTACCCCCGACCTGATGCCATCTGACATCACTGGAACCGAGTTGTTGCAGGAAGATCCAGAAACTCATCGCCGCAGCTTCAAGTTCCAAAAAGGACCAGTTTTCACCAACCTATTGCTTGCTGACGAAATCAACCGTACGCCTCCTAAAACCCAAGCGGCGTTGTTGGAGGCCATGCAAGAAAAACGCGTTTCGTCAGGTGGCGAGGATTATAAGTTGGACGCACCGTTCTTCGTTTTGGCCACCCAAAACCCGATCGAGCAAGAGGGAACCTATCCGCTCCCAGAAGCCCAGCTCGACCGTTTCTTGTTCAACATCTTGGTTAAATATCCAAGTTTGTCTGAAGAGATCGACATCATGCGCAGCGTGACGACGGATAATGAGCCTGTAACCAATCAAGTGGTGGATGCCGCAACGATCATCGAATTCCAACACGTTGTGCGTCGTATTCCAGTTGCTGATAACGTCTTTGAATACGCAGCGGCATTGATTAGAGCAACTCGCCCAGGCCAACCTGATGCACCAGATTTCGTTAACAAGCTGATGTCATGGGGTGCTGGTCCTCGTGCCTCGCTTAACCTCATCATCGCAGGTAAAGCAAGAGCCGCCCTGCGTGGTCGCTGCCATGTGACCATCGAGGACATTCGTGAGGTTTGCTTGCCGATTTTGCGTCACCGTATCATTCCTAGCTTCGCGGCACGCTCTGAAGGCATGACTTCCGATACCTTAGTTGCGAAATTGTTAGAAGCTATCCCTGCCAAGGGTAAGTAGGAATCAGGAGACAGGAAACAGCAGTCAGTAGTCATGGATCAGCAGTCGGGAAGAGAAAGACGCATCCGAAGGACTAAATCAAAAATCCAAAATCAACAATCATCAATCGTCAATCAACAGGACGACGCCTGAACTATGTCCGTTCATTTACCAGAAACGCAGTATCTCGATCCTGAGGTTTTGCAAAAAATCGGCGATCTTGAGCTCATCGCTCGCGAGGTCGTTCAAGGCTTACGAGCAGGGAGTCATCGCAGTAACCTGCGTGGCTTCAGTACGGAGTTTGCGCATCACCGCCAATATTCTCCGGGAGATCCGATTCGTTCTATCGACTGGCGCGTTTACGGACGGACAGAAAAATATTTCACCAAGCTCTACGAAGCAGAGACGAATTTTGACTGTCATATATTAGTCGATTCCAGTGCGTCGATGACTTATGGATCGGGGAAGGTTACCAAGTTGGAATATGCGAAGTTTCTCGCGGCATCCATTGCTTACTTGGTTTTGAAACAACGAGATTCGGTTGGGCTGAAGTGGTCCCGCAAAACGGAGCCAGTGTTTTATTAAAACTTTGACTGGTCTGAGAGGGGCAAATTACCCCGAAATCAGACATATGAAACGAAAGAGAAGACATCTCACTGCCGAGTTCAAAGCCC
>JAJTHK010000036.1 GCA_021298895.1 Luteolibacter sp. | reverse complement strand
TGGCATCAAAAAAGAGAACTTTCACTGGTTTTTGAAGGAGTGTGAATGGCGCTTCAATGGAGGTAACCATCAAATGCTCTTGAAGCAGCTAAAATACTGGGTAAAACAGTCTCAGCAGTAAGCCTTAGCTAGTACAGCCCCAAAACTTTTCATTCAAATGCCCGATGAACTGGGATGCCATGCAGGCGACTGACAACGGTCGTTTCTGCGGTAAATGCCAGAAAGATGTCTTCGATCTGACGAATTGTTCGCTCGATGAAGTGCGCGCGCTGCAGCAGAAGCATGGGTCGATCTGTGGATCGATTCTCGTGATGGGCGCGGCGGCCGTGGCGATCTCGCTTTCAACGGCGGCTTGCCAGAAAGAAAATCAGAAACCGGATTCCGTGCGGACGGTTGGTGAGTTGCAGTCGCCAAGCCAGGTCGTGTTACCACCAGAGCCAGTGATCATGGGAAAAATTAAGCCGCCGCCGGTTGAGGAGATTGAGGTTTGCCCGAATCCTCAAACAGAAGATCCAACAGCTCCGAGCAAGGAGTGATGCCGTCAGTCAAAAGGGCAGGGACGCGTATCCTTATGCGTCCATATCTATCGGCGCTAAAAATCCCATCGAAAACATTCTAACATTAGGGCAGCGAGATATGGACTTTTAAGGATAAAAGTCCCTGCCTGTTTCACGAAATAGGGTCAAGGCTCGGGATTTTTTATCTGATCACCTAGGGCGTTGCCAGAGGCTATCGTATGCCGCCCCGTTGGGGCTGAAGAGGTTGATCAATCCTTCTTCTTCAATAGCGGGAAGAGCACCACATCACGGATCGTCGGTGCACCGGTGAGCATCATGACCAAGCGATCAATCCCAATGCCGATGCCACCTGCTGGGGGCATGCCGTGTTCGAGGGTTTCGATGAAATCGTAATCGACCTTTTGTTCTTCCTCACCACCAGCTTGATGTTCGAGGCGATCTTTTTGGACGTCGGGATCGTTGAGTTCGGAGTAGCCAGGTGAAATTTCCTGGCCGTTGATGATGAGTTCGTAAACCTCGACGGTTCTGCCGCCGGGTGTGACTTTGGCGAGAGGCACCAGTTCGCTAGCGACACGGGTGACGAAGCATGGATCGAAGGTATGTTCTTCGACTTTTTTCTCAAAAACTTGTTGGATGACTTCGTAGTCCTCCATGTTTTCGGAAAGCTGCACGCCGATGGCTTCACACTTCGCGCGGCGTTGTGCAGGCGTGATGTCGAAGAAATCATCGCCCGCGGCTTCTTTGATGAGGTCGTGATAATTCGCACGTTTCCAAGGACGTGTTAGATCGATAGTGCGAGTGACGTTTCCTTCTTCGTCTTTGTGTTGAATGTTCAAACCACCGCAGAATTTCTCGGCGAGATGGCAGGTGAGTTCCTCGACCATGTTTGCCATTTCCTCGAAATCGGAAAACGCCCAGTAAGCTTCCAGCATCGTGAACTCTGGATTGTGGCGGCGAGAGATGCCCTCGTTGCGGAAGTTGCGGTTGAGTTCGAATACTTTGGTGAAACCTCCGACCAAAAGACGTTTGAGAAAAAGTTCTGGAGCGATGCGCAGGGTGAGTGGCATGCCGAGCGCGTTGTGATACGTTTCGAAAGGGCGCGCCGCTGCGCCACCGGCGACGGATTGCAGCATGGGGGTCTCCACTTCGAGGAAATTCCGCGCGTGCAGGAAGTTGCGAATTTCCGCGATCATTTTTGAGCGGGTGATGAATAGGGTCGCGCTTTCGGGATTGCCCATGAGGTCGAGGTGACGCTTGCGGTATTTCGTTTCCCTATCGGAAAGGCCGTGGAATTTATCTGGCATGGGGCGAAGGGATTTGGAAAGCACGGTGAAGGAGGAAACTTTAATCGTCGGCTCGCCTGTGCGGGTGAGGAAAGTTTCTCCAGAAATCCCTATCCAATCGCCACGATCCAAACATTTCCAAATTGCTGTTTGGGTCTCATCGAGTTCTTTCATCCCCAGATAACCTTGGATCGCGCCTTCGGCATCACCGACGCTAAAGAAGACGGATTTACCCATGTCGCGTAAAGCAACGATGCGCCCAGCAGTGGTGACTTGTTTGCCTTCGAAGAAATCTGCGCGCAATGCAGCAGGAGTCACAGTGATTTCGAAACGGGCGCCGAAAGGGTCGACCCCTAATTCGCGGAGCTTAGCGAGTTTTTCACGGCGAACCGCAATTAGTTCTGCTTCAGTTGACTGGGGTGCTTGGGATGCTTCGCTCATGTGAGTGCTTGGAGTAGCGGGAAGAGTCGAGTGGGGCAAGCAAAGAGAATCTTACACTTTGGGTTTCGCTATATGAGGAATCGAACCACGAATGACGCGAATTTCTCGAATTCAAAGAGGAAGGCATCCAATTTTAGTATTACAATCCAACCAGTCGTGCCATTCGTGAAATTTGACTACGTTTCACTCCGTCCATGTCCACTTCGCTCCCATTGTGGTTAACTCTTGGGCATTTAAAGGAACTTTCTGTCCTCCTATACCTCCTTCCCTCATTGTTAAAATTGCCCGAAATAACCTAGGAAGTGATCGCAGACGCAATGCAGTTTTCGCATTCTTGACAAGCGGGTTGTGCTGATTGAGTCTGCCCAGACGACAGGGGAGCTTTCCGAACGGAGGGCTGAGACTTTCCGGCGCGCGGAAAAAACCCTTCGAACCTGAAGCGGATCATGCCGCCGGAGGGAGTCGAGAACGCCGGTCGCTGTTCTTGTTTTCCAATGGCTTTCTGATTCGCGATTTTAACCACGAATCTAGAAACTATTATGATCAGCCCAGAAGAAACCACTGCGACATCGAAACACGATGAATCCCGCGCGCCCTTGCCGGCATCGACCCGGATTTATATACAAGGTGAGATTCATCCTGAAGTGCAAGTGCCGATGCGTGAGATCACCTTGAGCGATACGAAGGCGTTCAATGGCCGGATCGAGAAAAACGAGGCAGTGCTTGTTTATGATTGTTCTGGTCCGTGGGGAGATCCGGATTTCCGAGGGACCTCAGAAGAAGGTTTGCCAGCGTTGCGCCGTGAATGGATTTTGAAACGCGGCGATGTAGAGGCTTACGATGGCCGCGAGGTGCAACCGCAAGACAATGGTTA
Source organism: Luteolibacter sp. (assembly GCA_021298895.1). Classification (GTDB taxonomy): domain Bacteria; phylum Verrucomicrobiota; class Verrucomicrobiia; order Verrucomicrobiales; family Akkermansiaceae; genus Luteolibacter. The sequence goes on along the minus strand of JAJTHK010000036.1, from coordinate 2,297 downwards.
CCTAACAGAAAAACATGCAGAGTTTGCGTCCAAGTCCGAGCGCGCGAACCGTTTCGTTGAGTTTCCTGGTCTAACAGCCAATCGCCGTAAGCCGCTTCGAGCGAAAGGCAAGCCTGTGACCCAGAAGTGGTATGCAGACAATGGCATCATCACTCCGGAGATGGAATTCATTGCGATCCGTGAGAACATGCGTCGTGCAAAGATCGCAGATATGAAAACCGACATTGTTCGCAACGATCTCAACAAACAGCATGCCGGATCGCACCAATCTCCAGAAAGTCCTTACACCCCAGGAATTTTCAAACGTTTCCCACAACGTATCCCCGAGCAAATCACTGCGGAATTTGTACGCAGTGAGGTGGCAGCGGGTCGCGCGATCATCCCGCTCAACATCAATCATCCTGAGTGTGAACCGATGATCATCGGCCGCAATTTCCTCGTCAAAATCAACGCGAATATCGGCAACTCAGCCGTCGCATCATCGATTGAAGAAGAGGTCGAGAAAATGCGCTGGGCGACCAAGTGGGGAGCAGACACCGTGATGGATCTTTCCACCGGAAAAAACATCCACGCGACCCGCGAATGGATTTTGCGAAATTCACCCGTGCCCATCGGCACTGTTCCGATTTATCAAGCGCTCGAGAAAGTCAACGGCAAGGCCGAGGATCTAACATGGGAGCTTTATCGCGACACTTTGATCGAGCAAGCGGAGCAGGGAGTAGATTATTTCACCATTCACGCCGGCGTTTTATTGCGCTTCGTGCCAATGACGGCCAGCCGAATGACTGGCATCGTTTCTCGCGGCGGATCGATTATGGCGAAATGGTGCCTCTCGCATCACAAGGAAAATTTCCTTTATACGCATTGGGATGAAATTTGCGACATCTGCGCAGCTTACGATGTGAGCTTCTCCATCGGCGATGGTCTACGTCCGGGCTCGGTAGCAGATGCTAACGACATGGCGCAGTTCGGTGAGCTTGAAGTGCAAGGTGAATTAACTAAGCGCGCATGGGCAAAAGGTTGCCAAGTCATGAATGAAGGACCTGGCCACGTGCCGATGCACATGATCGAAGAAAACATGGCGAAACAGTTAGAATGGTGCCACGAAGCTCCGTTCTACACGCTCGGACCTCTGACCACCGACATTGCACCGGGTTATGATCACATCACTTCCGGTATTGGTGCCGCCATGATCGGTTGGTATGGCTGCGCGATGCTCTGCTACGTGACGCCGAAAGAGCACCTCGGACTTCCTAACAAAAAAGACGTAAAAGACGGAGTGATCACCTACAAGCTAGCCGCTCACGCAGCGGATCTAGCGAAAGGTCATCCCGGGGCGCAATACCGCGACAATGCGCTTTCTAAAGCGCGCTTCGAATTCCGCTGGGAAGATCAATTCAACCTCGGACTTGATCCTGAAACCGCGCGCGAATTTCACGACGAAACCCTACCGCAAGATGGTGCGAAAACCGCACATTTCTGTTCGATGTGCGGCCCGCATTTCTGCTCGATGAAAATTTCTGAAGACGTCAGGCAATACGCCGCTCAGCAGGGAATTTCTGAAGAAGAAGCTCTGGAGAAAGGGATGGAAGAGAAATCGAAAGAGTTCGCGGAGGCGGGAGCAGAGATCTATCAGAAAGCTTGAAGAAATAGGTCTTATAAGTCCTATGCGACCTATTTATCCAACCAAGAACCATGCAAGAAGTCGTCTGTGGTATCATCATAAACCCCTTAGGTAAGATCCTCGCCTGCCGTCGTGGCTTAGATCGGCATCTGGGTGGGTTATGGGAATTTCCTGGAGGGAAAGTGGACGCTGGAGAAACTCATCAAGCTGCTCTTACAAGAGAGCTTTACGAGGAATTAAGCATCACCGTAAGAGTTGGAAATCCACTTACTGCGATTGTCGAATGGACGGATGGCACGGTTTCTATCCGTCTACGCGGCTTTTATTGCGAGATCCTTCAAGGCTCGCCTAGCGCCCATGAACATGAGGAAATCCGCTGGTGCGAGCCAACCGAGCTCCCTAATTTGGATTGGGCGGTGGCGGATGTTCCGCTTGTTCAAGAACTGGTAAATCATAAAAAATGAAATCAACTAAATTTCTTGCTTGAGAATAGTTGGAGAGGATGGCGTTATTTGATGGAATCAATCAAAATAATTAGGGGCTGTACTAGCTAAGGCTTACTGCTGAGACTGTTTTACCCAGTATTTTAGCTGCTTCAAGAGCATTTGATGGTTACCTCCATTGAAGCGCCATTCACACTCCTTCAAAAACCATTGAAAGTTCTCTTTTTTGA
>JAJTHK010000099.1 GCA_021298895.1 Luteolibacter sp. | reverse complement strand
GCTTAGCCCTAGGCGCTGGAGTATCCCCTCAGCCTTCTCCTTGATCTCAGGCTGAATACGACTGTGAACTGCTGCGGTCTTCATTGAATCAATGTGTTGCAATCGCAACACGCCGTCAAGGAATAATTTTCCACCCAACGTCAAAGAGCATGCAACCCTATCAGCGGGGGCGCGCGTCGATCACGGGGTTAAGGTTGAAATTGTGGAAAAGCATGTAAACAGGGCGGCTGATGGGGTTGCTGTGTCTCGGCTTGTTCGGCTTCTTGGTTTGCATGGAGGTTCTATCCACGGATCAATGCATCAAGTGTTGGTTCTCCCGAAATGTCTCAAGCCATTGAACCAAGGCCATGCATATAACGGGAGGAACAAGATACCAAAGGCTCTTGAAACAAGGCCGTCTAAGAAGACGGAAGGTGGCCACAAATGAAGATCCAACAAATGCCCAGCCCGTAAGAAACATCGCTTGTCCTGGCGAGGAACTGAAGTTGATGTTCATATTCGCCAGCAGCATAACCAAAGTCATAAAGACGCCGATAATTCCAAGGGGAATGGCAAGCACGAAGCAAACCACACGAGCTAGCACTGGTGATTTGGCTGCAACAGGTGAATCGACGCAATCTGTCTTCATCGCAGTGTCAAAGGTTTCGTTTCTTAGCCGAACGTAAAGCACATCCGCCGCTAGGAGCGGGGCCGGAAGTCTCTCACGGGGTTGAGGTTGTAATTACGGGAAATCATGTCAACAGAACGGCTCCTAGCGGTTGGATGGTGCGTCTTGTTCGCCTTGGTTTTCTATTTTTGTGGAGGCTTGTCTTCGGGAGTAAAAGGCACGGATAAGTCGTGTGCATTGAACTTGTCAGCAACTCCCTTCCACTTATCGATGTCTGCCCGAGGGGCTGATATTCGGAGTATCGGGCGAACCTTGTAGCGCTCAGAAACGACTCGAATGCATTCAATCGCCGCAAAGGCTGCTTGATCGACTGTCGTCTGCCATCCACCAACAGCTTTGGCTGAATCGAGTCGTAACCAGAGTTCTTTGGTATTGGGATCAAATCTTCCAATCGTGATACCGTAAAATGCGATTAAATTGCTCTCAATGGGTGGTATGCTCCTCGGGGCATTCGTAAGCACCTGATTGGTTTGCGCAATACCTTCGAATGCTGGATGTCCCTGATGGTGCCAATCAATATATGGCACATCAACGACCTTAAATTCGATGTCAGGTGATCCCCAACTCTCCGAGCCGCCATTCGCGAGTATAGGCTGCGACAATAGCTGCATTTGGCTCTCACCGGCGAGTAATGGTGATTGAAGGATCAGTGAAAGCAGGATTGTCTTGATGCGTGGCATACTTTTTTGGCGAACAGTGTTATTGAGCCGCACGCGGTATTTGTCCTGCAAATGCAGCACGCTGTATAATACCTGCAAATGCCGCACGGAAGGGCGTAGCTCTGGGTTGTCCGTTCATTGGATGATTTTTTAGTCATCACAAGGAGGATGGGCAAGATGATTTTATGTGGAGGGTGCTTGCTCTATAGGTTGTTTTTGTTGGAATTGGTTTTGGGATAAGATCAATCGAGATCGAGGGGGCTCGGCGCTCCGGCACCGGGGCGTTTCATGACATGGAGATAAATCATGGTTGTTTCGACGCTGGAATGTCCCATTAGCGACTGGACGGTGCGTATATCGGTTCCGGATTCCAAAAGATGGGTCGCGAAGGAATGGCGCATGGTGTGGCAGGTGACGCGTTTGGGCACGGCGGCTTTGCGGACCGCATCTTTCATCTGACGCTGCATGGAGGATTCATGGAGATGATGACGGGCCACGCGTCCGGTTCGTGGGTGGGGACAGAGAGTTGCGGAGGGGAAAAGATATTGCCATGGCCATTCTCTGCTGGCGTTCGGCCATTTGCGCAGAAGTGCTTCGGGCATGTGGACGTCACCTGCTCCGACAGCGAGGTCTTGCAGATGTTTTTCCCGATTGGAGGCGAGGTGTTCCCGGAGTCTGCCTTCTAACGCTTTGGGCAAAGGAACAACTCGGTGTCTGCCACCTTTGCCATCGTGGATGGTGATGGTGCCCTGACCGAAGTCGATGTCTTTGACACGGAGCCGCAGGGTTTCCATGACACGGAGCCCTGAGCCATACATGAGTTGGGCGGCTAGTTTCCAAGGGTTTTCGAGATGTGCAATGACGGAGCGAACTTCCTCACGGGTCATGACGACGGGAGGACGGCGTTGGCCTCTGGCTGGGGTGATGTTCTCGAGGGTGAATTCTGGGTGGCCTAGAATATTTTTGGTTAGAAACGCGAGGGCGTTGAGCGCTTGCTTTTGAGTGGCTGGGGCGACGTGGCGTTCGAGTGCCAGATAATCGAGGTAGTTGGTGATGGCGGCGGGAACAGCGGTTTGGGGTGGGTTTTTGAGTTTGATCAGGCAGAAGCGAGTGAAGCGGGCGCACCAGTGGACATAGGTTTCTTCGGTGGCCATCGCCATGTTTTTGAGGCGTATGGCACGGCGGAGGGCATCGGTGATACGCGCAACTTCTTCATGGGTGTCCGGCAGGCTTGCGGGGTCGCATTGAGGAGGGAGATCGGCACGGACGGTGATGGTTTCACGATCGCGGGTGCGGTGCTCGGGCTCAAGGGATTTCGCTTGGTCTGATAGAGCCTGCCAATCGAAGGATGTGGCCCAATCGATTTTCATGATGTCGCAAGCGAGGATGCGGGCGGAGTCGATGGCTTGGCGGAGTTGCCAATCGGCAACCGAAGTGGAGCGGCCGAGGGCATCGAACCATTCTTGGGTGCGTTGGGTGGAATGGTGACCACGAGCTTTGGTCCATGATTCTGCCCAGCGGATGTAGTAGTTGTGAGTGGCGGGTTTGATATGAATCGCTGTAAGGCGCTCGATGAATTGTTGCCGTGCCGGAGAAGTATGCGGTTCATGTGGGGAAGACATGATTTATGCGTAATATGTTCTTATGAACAGTTCAAGAGGGAAAATTAGAATCCTGGGCTGAAGGGGTATCACGAAATGAAACCACGTGTGATGAGAGCCGTTGATTCCGGGATCACACGACGGCAAGAGTGATCATGCTTTGGGGGTTTTGGAAATGGGTCGACTGAAACCACGTGATCGAAGGTTTTACGTGGCATGTGTCAATGAGTCATGGGTTGGGAGTGAGTAGTCCGTTGGATGAGGATGTGGAATTCTTAACAAATCAAAAATCAACAACGCTTTGTGAGCGATAGCGAACTATCATTACAAGACGAAGTCCAGACCGCTTAGGCGGGCAAAGCAGAGCCAATCGTCAATCATCAATAAAAACGAAAAATCTAACACTTCAAGCGATTCATACGGATGGAAAATTTATTGACGATTGATAATTGTTAATTTTTTATTTTTAATTTGGAAGAGAAGAAAGATGAAACCTCAGGAACTAGAAGATAGGCTGATTGATTTTGCTGTGATGGTGATCGGTGTGGTTGAAGCATTACCAAGCTCGAAGGCTGGCAATCATATCGGTGGTCAGATGATACGCTCAGGCACTTCGCCAGCGCCAAATTACGGCGAGGCGCGCAGCGCGGAATCTAGAAAAGATTTCATTCACAAGATGAAAATATCGCTGAAAGAGCTGCGAGAAACGGTGATTTGGCTAAAAATCATCTCTCGCAAAGGGCTCGCTGATGAATTGGTTACATCCGGTGCAATCAAAGAGTGCGGCGAGTTAATCGCGATTTTCATATCAAGTACAAAAACCGCTCGAATCGGGGACCTCTAAAATTAAAAATAAACAATCATCAACGCTTCGTGAGCGCTAGCGAACTTTCATAATAAGACGAAGTCTTTACCGCTTGGACGGAGTGAAACGGAGTCAATCGTCAATCATACTGATCATGCTTTGGAGGTTATTGAATTGGGTCGGCTGAAGCCACGTGACCCTACCTTTTTAGGGGGACACGGCGATCGATGATCGCCGCTACGGAGGGTTTTCGGCGAGGTGCTGTGGCCACGATATGATGACTGACAAGATGCCGACATCTATGAAAATTGAAGGAAATGGCTATCAACAGACAGAAGAAGGATGCAGCGGCTCCTTGAGTGATGAGCAAAAGGCATTGCAATGAGATGCGACTCGCATCAAGTTTCGTGGAGCATGACAGAAACCGTCCCAGCTGTAGAGATCTGCCATTTGGTGAAAGACTTCAAAACGTCGTTCAAGCGTTTGCCGTTGCGGGCGGTGGATGATGTGTCGATCCGTATCATGCCGGGCGAGGTGTATGGGCTGATCGGGCCGAATGGTTCCGGGAAGTCCACGACCATGAAAGCGCTGCTGGGATTGGTGGCTCCGACAGCGGGTCAGTGTTCGATTTTTGGAAAAGACTCCTTGCAGGTGGATTCGCGGGATGAGGTGGGATTCCTGCCGGAGAATCCGTATTTTTACAAACACCTGAGTGGTGAGGAGACTTTGGGTTTTTATGGAAAGCTTTGCGGAATACGGGGTGCGAAGTTGAAAAGCAGGGTGGAGGAGTTGTTAGAATTGGTGGATTTGACCGATGCGAGGAACCGGAGGATTGGAGGGTATTCGAAAGGCATGTTGCAGCGGATCGGTTTGGCACAGGCGTTGATTCAGGAGCCGCGACTGGTGATTTTGGATGAGCCGACGGCGGGGGTGGATCCGTTGGGCTCGCGGCAGATTCGGGATTTGATTTTCAAACTCAAAGAGCGGGGGATCACCGTGTTTTTGTGTTCGCACTTGTTAGAGCAGGTGCAGGAAGTGTGTGATCATGTGGGGATTATTTTCCGTGGAAAAATGGTGAAGGAAGGAAAATTGGATGATTTGATCGCGATCGAGGATCAGACCGAGCTGGTCTTGAAAGACGCGAGTCCGGAACTGATCGCGGAGATTGAGGCATTGATCAAGCGGACTGGCGGGGTTGAATTGGTTAGAAAAGGCAAACCGAGGACAACCTTGGAGCGCTTGTTCCTACGTGAAACGAGTAAGGAAGAAAAAACCCATTAAATGATTCGAGCGATGAACCTGATTTCAATTATCCAACTAATCCCTGCTCATTTTGGGCGTACAGCAGTGATTGCGCATCATACCTTCACTCAATTGGTTAGGATGAAGGTATTTTATTTCCTCGCCTTCTTCGCGGTGATTTTGATCGCGAGTAATTTTTTCAATCTGCCGCAACACGAGGGCCCTGAGTCTGTGGGGACACATGTGTTGAGTAAAATCAAAGAATGGTCCTTGGCTGCGATGACTTTGTTTTCTTTGGTGATCTCGATTGTGGCGACTTCTCTACTTCTACCTAAGGATGTGGAAGACAGGACGCTTTATACGATCTTGGCGAAACCAGTTCCTCGTATCGATTATTTAGCTGGGAAATTGTTAGGTGTATTGCTGTTGGTGTTCGTTTCCTTGGCGATCATGGATGTGTTGATGGTAGGGGTTTTGCAATTGCGGACCAATATCGTTTTAGAAGAACAGACCGCGCTGGCGTTGAAACGTGGTTGGCCAGCTCAGGATATCGTAGTATTGAAAGCGGAAATCCTTGGTCATGGACCGACGTATTCATTGCAAGGCGCGGTGATTGCGGTGTTCTTACGTGCCGCTGTGATCGCATCGTTGGCGTTGTTGCTCTCAACCTTTTCGACCAGCACCTTGTTTACCACGATTGTCAGCTTCCTGATCTTTTTCATGGGCCACTTCCAAGCAGATGCTCGGGAAATGTATCTTGGGGGCGAAATGGGAACCAGTAATAGCTGGATCGCACAAATGCTCTCTCTGTTGGTGGCATTGATTTTACCCGATTTTCAACTCTTCAATATCATTGATGAGGTGATCCAAGGTAGGATTATGCCTTTATGGGTTTTGGGTAAGCTGACCTTGCTGGGATTGTTTTACTTTATATTTTATCTCTTCGCCTCGTGGTTTATTTTTGCAGAGAAGGAGTTTTGATCGAATGACTCAGAGAAAAAAATACTGGGTGCTGGGTGTGGCGATGTTAGTGGCTGGGGCGGTGCGCATGCCATTTGAGCAACAACTCACCGCGGATGTTAAAAAAGAAAAATTGTTATCACCCAAACTTGAAATCGGCACGGGAGAGAAACTGGGTCAGACGTTCTATGCGGTTTCTCTTGGTGGCTTGCGCACGTTGATCGCGACCTTTTTAAACCTCCGCGCATATGGATACTTTGAAAATCAAAAGTGGGCAGATGTTGCCGATACGTATGATTTGATTGTGGATCTTGCGCCGCGGACAAGATATTATTGGGATGCTGGAGCCTGGCACCTTTCGAACAATGCGTCTTCACATTATATCAATGACTCAAAACTGCCTACGCTTCGCCGCAAGATTTTATGGAAAAGCTACATTCAGGCGGGTCGTGCATTTTTAGAAAGAGGGATAAAAAATAATCCTGAACATCCCCTGTTGTATGAGCGTTTGGGGCACTTATTGGCGGATCCTTATCGAATCCAAGCATTCGGTGATTCAGCTGAGGCATATGAAGCATCCTATGCTGCGTTTATGGCTGCGCTTGATACGGGGGGTGCTCGGAGCTATACGAAACGAGCGGCATTATATTCATTGGCACGTGTTCCCGGGCGAGAAAAAGAAGCGTTAGATCTTTTGTTAGAAATTAAAGTGGAGTCAAAATCACTACCTCCATCAGCATTGACCTTGCATTATGTATTGGAGTTCAAGCGCAATCCCGAGCGCCCAGTTCTCGAATTAGTGGATGAAGTTTTCCCATCCCGAAAAGTGAGTTATGCGATCTTTTCGAAGATTTGGTTGAGGAACAGGGAGCAATTCCCGATGGATGGGGTTGCAAAAGCAATCGGGTTACTGGAGCTAGAGCTTGGCATTTCTGAAGATAAAAGTGTCTTGAAGCAAACATTGCCGCCTGGAATTGATTCAGAAGAATATTTCCGATAGTGGGGGAAGAGTCCGATTTTTTAGGATAAAAACCAACATCTGCATTCATTTTCACTGAATTTTCAGCCTAAATCCTTAACTTTTATTGATTTTCACGGTATGAAAACAATCTTGCCCTTTTGAGGCGGGGAGGGAATGCTGTGCATGTCGAATCAATGGCCAATAAAGAAAACAAGAAACGTGGGCAGATTGAGGAGCCTAAAAAATGGTCCAGCGAAATAGCTGGGGTCTGTTGGATGGCGGGTGGTCTTGTGTTGTTGTTATCTCAGCTTTCTTACAGTCCAGGTGATTTGCCGGATTTGGGGTTTCTGAAAAATTTTGCAGATAAGACGGATAAAGCCGGGGAAAACTGGTTAGGTCCAGTGGGTGGGGTATTGGGGTTTGCGCAGATTCTTCTAATTGGCGCATCGGGTTGGTTGCTTTCGCTAGGTTTTATTTGGTTCGGGGTAACAAAACTGGCGTTCCGTTGGTTGATCTGGCCAAGAATATCGTTAGGTCTGATTACGATTTTAATATCTGGCGCGGTCTTGCTGCACGCGGCTGATTGTTTTTTCACCGATTGGGCAGATCGATGCCAGATGCCAAGTCCCGGCGGAGTTATCGGATATGGTATAGGTGGTTATCTGCTGGTGCCAACTATCGGTAAACCGGGAACGATAGGTCTAGCTAGCTTTGGGTATTTGGTGGGGTTGGTTTGGTTAACTAATCAAACGCCCTTGGCTTTCGCTAAAGCTTGCTTGGTGGTTTTCAAACATAAGTTCGATGCCTGGCGAGTGAGCCGGACTGAGGTAGGTCGTGCCGCGGCTCGTGAGAAAGAACTCTTGAATGAGCGTGAGCGTCAACGTGAACAACGTCGATTGGAGCGTGAAATTACAAAACTAAAAGATGCGGAAACGGATACGCCTGGCCAGAAAGAACTGCCGATCCGGGAAACGCCTGTGCCTCAGATCATTGATGCTTCGCAACGCCGCTCAGTGGAGCAGATGGAGTTTGGTGGAAAGCCCTTTGAGAGGAAGAAGCAAGGACATCAATCGCTCACCGTAACAGGTTTTGAGAATTACGAGTTACCGGGATTTGATTTGTTAGATGCAGTTGAGGAAGAAGCGGAAGCGGCGGATCATGATGAGTTACTCTCGATACAGACTACAATTGTGGATACCCTCAAAGCGTTTGGCATCGATGTCACACCAGGCGATATCACCCGTGGACCGACGATCACGCGTTATGAGATTTATCCTTCAACGGGTTTGCGTGTCTCACGTATTTCTCAACTTGAGGCAGACCTAGCACGTGCGACCCGTGCGGAGCGAATCAATATTTTGGCACCCATCCCCGGCAAGGATACGGTGGGCATCGAGATAGCGAATTCTAACAAAGTCGCCGTGCCGTTGCATGAGTTGTTGCATGACCCGGATTTCCGCTCGGCGAAGAAGAAAATTCCGCTCGCACTTGGAAAAGATGTATACGGCAAGACGGTGATTGGTGATCTCGCGGCGATGCCGCATTTGCTGGTGGCGGGTGCGACGGGTTCTGGAAAATCGGTCTGTATCAACTCGATCATTGCCTCCATCTTGTTCAAGTTTGGTCCCGATGAACTACGGTTTATCATGGTGGACCCGAAAGTGGTGGAGATGCAGATGTATAACAAACTCCCGCACATGGTCGTGCCAGTGGTGACGGATCCGAAGAAGACTGTCGCAGCGCTGAAATGGGTGGTGAACGAGATGGAGAAGCGCTATCGGATTTTTGCGAAGGAAGGGGTAAGGAATTTCGATGGTTACAACAATCGACCACGCCCTGATAAAGATATCGCGAGTGAGGCTGAGCTAGAGCCCGAAGAAGGCGAAGAAGAGGAAGAAGAAGTTGATTTAGAAGAGATCGAAGAAATCGCATCTGCGCTTGAAGATGGCGATCTCGGACCGGAAGCAGAGTTTGAGGAGTTGGAACTCGAAGATGAAGAGATTCCGGATCGTTTCCCATACATTGTGGTATTGATCGATGAGCTTGCTGATTTGATGCAGACAGCGCCAGCGGATGTCGAAATGTGTATTGCACGAATCGCCCAGAAAGCGCGTGCAGCGGGAATTCATTTGATTATCGCCACTCAGACACCGCGTGCGGATGTGGTAACCGGAATTATCAAAGCAAACATCCCGAGCCGGATTGCCTTCCAGGTTTCATCGGCTTTGGACTCGCGCGTGATTCTCGATACGAAAGGTGCCGATAAATTGGTGGGTAAAGGCGATATGCTGTATTTGCCACCGGGTTCCGCGAAGTTGGAGCGCGCGCAAGGCGCGTTTGTATCTGATGCGGAAGTTGAGCGCATCGTCGATCATTGCGCAAAGCAAGCGAAGCCGCGTTATGAAAAGGACATTCGTGAATCGATAGATAACGGTGGGATGGATGACGATGAGGAAGTTTCCGATGCAGATGAAGAATTGATCATCAAATGCATTGAGGTCGTAAGACAGGAACAAAAAGCCAGCACCTCATTGCTTCAGCGGCGGTTGAGGTTGGGTTACACTCGTGCAGCACGGATGGTGGATATTTTAGAACAACGCGGTATTGTCGGTCCAGGTGATGGGGCGAAGGCTCGTGAAGTTTTCTTGAAATGAAAATTCAAGTTTCAAATCTCAAAGAAGAGTTGTGATTCCAACTATCAAAAAGCTTAAGAAACTTCGAGTGAAACTTGGAATTTGAAATTTGAAACTTGAATTTTAAATGAACGACGATGTCGCATATTTCTTGGAATTCCAAGAGACGGAAAAAGACGCTTCACCGTTGACGATACGGAATTACTCTGCGGCGCTTAAAGAGTATCTCGCTTGGCGCGGTGGTGACTTCACTTGTTGGAGGAAAGAACAAGGCGATCATTTTCGAGATTACTTGTTTTCCCTAATGAAAGAGGAAATGAAACGTTCGACTATTCGGTTGCGTTTTGCTGCATTGCGTTCGTTTTATAAATACCTTGTGTTGCGGCGTGGTTTGGAAAAAAGCCCGGTTGCGGAGGTGCAGATGCCAAAGCTTGAGCGTGGTCTGCCAGTGGTGCTGAGTTTGAAACAAATGGAAGCATTGTTAGAAACTCCTTTGAAGGTAGAGGCTCAAGCAAATAGTCCTGCATGGCTAAAATACCGCGACGTTGCAATCCTGGAGCTGTTCTACTCATCGGGTCTGCGGATTTCCGAATTACTCAGTTTGGACGTGGTGGATGTCGATTTCGTGGATGGCATCGTCAAAGTGACAGGAAAAGGTCGCAAACAACGCATGGTGCCGATTGGTGGCTTGGCGATCGGTGCGATTCAGAAATACCGTGAAGAGGCGGTGGTCACAAACGGGCCTTTATTCCGAAGTGTGCGTGGAACAAGGATCACACAACAAGCTGTGGATCAGATGTTGAAAAAGTATTTGAAGCTGAGCGGAATTCATTTTGGAGTGAGTCCACACAAAATAAGACATAGTTTCGCGACGCATATGCTTGATGCTGGCGCTGATTTGCGCAGTGTGCAGGAATTATTAGGACATGCCTCGTTATCAACGACACAGATTTACACGCACGTAACCCGAGAAAGAATGAAGCAGGCATATGACGAAGCACATCCCAGAGCTTAAAACCATTTATCGATTCGGTCTGATGTTTGCGAAAATTTTAGCTTTTTTCGGATTGTCGAGTTGCGGAGTTTTTCCGCGCCCTGAAAACCCTGTCAAAAAGAATGAAGAAAACCCTGTCAAAAAAAATGAAATACAGCAGGTGCTATTTATTGGGAACAGTTACAGTTTCGATGTCCCGAAAATGTTCAGAGAGCTTGCTGATAAAAATGGTAAGAAAGTTAAAGTAGCGAGTTGCACGCATGGTGGATGGACTCTTGAAATGCATTCGAAACATGAACCAACTTTAAAAAAGATACATAGTCAAAAATGGGACATCGTGGTTATCCAAGACTTTAGTTTGCACGGAGCGTATTCTGAGAGTCGGCGCCAAACGGTGATGTATCCATATGTGGATTTTTTCGTAAAAGAAGCGCGTGCGATGGGTGCGCGACCCATGCTCTATCAGACATGGGGTAGGCGCGATGGCCAACCAGGCTTGGTAGGAGATGATTTTTATCAAATGAATGCGCGGATCAGAGAAGCTTATTCACGAGCTGCTGATGGTGTGGGGGGAGTCGAAATCATTCCGGTAGGCAATACATGGGAAGATCAATTCCGCGAAGGAAATGGCAATAAGCTATTCATCGAAGATGGCAGTCACCCGAGTGATTTTGGAAATCGCGTCAGTACGGAAGTTTTCTTTGAATCGATTTTTGGCTATGCGGCGGAAATTACCAAATGAGATTGTTTTATATGCTCATCACACGATCCAGAATGATTGACTGCAGCCCGCAGTAAAAACGACTTCTGATCAGTGCATCGCGGCGGACGGGTTTGTGATTTTTTGGATCGGTTTCTGGATTTGGGCCGAAGTGATAAATTTCCTCCAGTTCAAGGCGTGCTAGGTTTAGTGCACTATACCATTTGTGGGCATCGGATCGTGAAATCCAGATGGGTGTTTCATTGTCTTTGGGGAAGGCCGCAGCAGTTTCAATGGCTGCGTAGACATGATGCAGATCATCTGAAAAGGATTCCCGTAAATCCGGAACGACGATGTCCTGCCAGTCCTCGGCAATTTTCTTGTTAGAAATTAGCTTTCCAAGACGTTCTGCGAGATCGTGATTGGATGGGTTCGCATCCAGCATGATGGAGCGGAGTAGGTGCCAGTCGATATCGTTTTCGGGGTCGATTCTGAGTCCTCCCTCAATGGTGGGAGCGATTTTCATTCAGAGATTTCAATGGAGGTTTTGAGTTGGTGGAGCTGGAGTTGTTGGGCGTAGAACTCGGCTTTTTCAAGTTCTCCAGACCATACCACAGAGAGTCCTTGTTCATGAACTTCCAGCATGAGCTTGGTGGATCGTTGTTCGTTATAGCCGAAAATTTTCATCAGGACGAATGTGACATAGCCCATGAGGTTCACGGGATCATCGTGCACGATCACATTCCAAGGAGCTTGGGTCTCGGTGAGTTCTTTGGTTTGATGAATCGTGGCAGTATCTGACATGGCTTAGTCGGCGGAAACTGAGATGGTAGGGGCATCGATCCACTTGTCATGTTCTTTAATGAGATCAATCAGTCGGCTTACTGCCTCATCTTCTGGGATATTGAATTTCACAGCGGTTTTGCCAACGTAGAGGTTGATTTTACCAGGAGCGCCTCCGACGTAGCCGAAATCGGCATCCGCCATTTCTCCGGGACCGTTTACGATGCAACCCATGATAGCGATTCGGACACCTTTGAGATGACCGGTAGCGGCACGAATTTTTTGAGTGGTGGATTGAAGGTTGAATAAAGTGCGTCCGCATGAAGGGCAAGCCACGTAATCTGTTTTGAATATTCGAGTACCGGCGGCTTGTAAGATATTGTATGCGATGCGTAACGATTGCCCCGGAGCGGTTTCGCCGCGGATAAGGACTGCGTCACCTATGCCATCGCAGAGAAGTGAACCGATGTTTTTTGCGGCGGTGAGCAGGGAGGTTAGAAAATCGGATTCCTCGCTCGGTGGTTGTAGGGTGTCTTTAAGCAAGATCGGATGGATGGGATTCGCCTGAAATGCGAGCATGCGGAATGCATGAATTGGTTCCATTTCCACATGGTCGGCTACAGTGATCATGGTGGGCTCGGTGCGATCGTTAAGTGCGGAAATCGCCGAGGCATCGCGTGGATCGATTTCGATAGCACCGGATTTTTCATAAATGACCTCAGGTTTAAAATCGCCCATCTGTGAGATTTTGTGAGCGAGAGCATTCCAGTTTGATTGGGTAGTGAAAACTCTAACTGTTTTTTCTCCACCTAGTTCATGGCCTTGAATGGATAATGGTTTGCTATGACGGCGCTCGTAGGAGAAGGGGTTGTAGGAAGGGGTAAAGGTAGCTGCCGCGTCTCGCGGCAGGCCGTGATTCTGGCGTCTCGCCAGAAGTTCTGGATAAGCGCAACCAGTCCATTGCCAGTTTGAAAAACCAGCTTTCGTTGGGTTATTCAAAACGTAATCTATCTGGTTTCTAAAATCTTTTCCATCTCGAATCAGGTGATCGTAGCTTTCTTTTTGCCAGATAGATCCGGAAGTTCCGTTGAGTTTATTGATTTCATGGGAGGTGAAGCTTTTCCATGAATGCAAAATTTTATCGAGCTCCTCACCTTTGGCGAGTTTCAGAATGACGTGCACATGATTAGGCATGATGCACCAAGCGAGCAGATCATAACGTGTGCCATCGAAATGTTTTAGGGCGTTGGCGACTAGTTCTGCATTTTGATTATTATTAAAAAGGCAAGACCCGTAACCTTGGTTGAGAGCGGGCTCGATAATCGAAGTCTCAAGATGATTTAATTCTTCACGCAGCGATGACAGGTCATCGAGTTGGCTTCGAGATGAATCGAGTTTAGTAAGTATTTCGATTTTTTCTAAAATCAGATCACGGGCTTCTCGGTAACGATTCAAGACTACTGTGGGCAAGGAGTCGGCTTGGCGAAATGATACGGCATAAGTTCCGCTATCGATTTTCCAATGAGGGAGAAATGTTGCGTCGTCTTTGTTAACTTTGTCCCAGCCGATTTGAATATTGGCTGCGTCATCAGATAAGCTGCGAGACGCAGCTTGCACGGCCTGCCGCGAGACGCGGCAGCTACTCACCAATGCTTTCGCAACAGGAATCTCGTGAATGGCGTCTTCTGTAAGGGAAACGCGGATCGTATCGCCGATGCCATCTGCTAGCAGTGAACCGATGCCGATGGCGGATTTGATGCGGCCATCTTCGCCGTCTCCGGCTTCGGTGACGCCTAGGTGGATAGGGTAGTTCCAGTCGGAGCCCTCGGCATCGAGTCTTGCGACGAGCAAGCGATACGCCTCGATCATCACTTTCGGGTTCGAGGCTTTCATTGAGAAAACGAAATTGTGATAATCGTGATCGCGGGCGATGCGTGCGAATTCGAGAGCGCTTTCGCACATGCCAAGTGGGGTGTCGCCGTAGCGATTCATGATGCGATCTGATAGAGAGCCGTGGTTGGTGCCGATGCGCATGGCTCTACCGAGGTCTTTACAAAGATGGACGAGTGGTACGAATTGTTCGCGAATGCGCTCAAGTTCGGCTTCGTATTGGCTGTCTGAATATTCGCGAATTTCGAATTTCTTTTTATCGACATAGTTGCCGGGATTGACGCGAACCTTTTCAACCCATTTCGCGGCTTCCATGGCGGCGTCGGGTTTGAAATGGATATCCGCAACAAGAGGAACCGTGCAACCGGCGGCACGAACTTCGCGGGCGATGTTTTCGAGGTTCGCGGCGTAGATTTTTGTCTGGGCGGTGATGCGGACGATTTCACATCCAGCATCGGCGAGCGCCAAGACCTCTGCGACACATGCGGGGGTATCGCGTGTATCGGAAGTGATCATCGACTGCACACGGATCGGGTTGTTTCCGCCAATGCCAATATTTCCG
Source organism: Luteolibacter sp. (assembly GCA_021298895.1). Classification (GTDB taxonomy): domain Bacteria; phylum Verrucomicrobiota; class Verrucomicrobiia; order Verrucomicrobiales; family Akkermansiaceae; genus Luteolibacter. The sequence continues at coordinate 14,010 of JAJTHK010000099.1, read as the reverse complement.
ACCCTGACCTCGCGGGTGATTCTTCGCGAGAAGTTTAATAGGTCGGGGCAGTAGTGGAGTGCGGCGTGGTCGCTCATGACTGGGTAAACTTAGACTGGAAAATTTCCATGGGCAATGCCGAGATGTGGTTGATGAACAAATGATTCGCTATTCATGGGTTATCTGACAGTTTACCACTGACTGAATACCGACATTCCAGAACTGAAATTCAGACAGCTGGTTGATCATATGGGTGAGACAGGCTGGTTTGTATTGCCGGTGTTTCTGGAGTCTGATGTTGCTCAGGAGCTTTCAAGAGAGAGTTTGGAATCATGGAAAGAAGGTGGATTTAGGCGCGCGGGTGTGGGGCGTGGGAAGGATTTGGTGATCCGCGAGGATGTTCGGACAGATCATGTGATGTGGTTGAATCACGAAAATATCACTGCGGCACAGCAACGATATTTTGATTTGTTAGAAAAAATTCGCATCGAGTTGAATCGGAATTTCTTTATCGGATTGTTTGATTTCGAGGGACATTTTGCGGTGTATCCTAAGGGTGGTTTTTATAAGCCACATTTGGACAGGCATAGGGAATCGCGTGATCGCTTGGTGACGGTGATACTTTATCTAAATCCTAATTGGCAGTCGGGCGATGGTGGAGAACTGAAAATTTGGACCACACCCGGTGAGAAGGAAGGCGATCATATCATCGTCGAGCCGAGGATGGGAACCTTGGTGTGCTTTCACTCAGGCGATTACTGGCACGAGGTGCTGCCTGCGAATAAGACGAGAGCGAGTATTACGGGGTGGTTTAGGGGGAGGTGAAGAGGAGGGGGAGATTGGGGGATTGGGTGAGGGGGAGATTTAAATCAAAAATCAACATTCGTCATTCAACAATCGTCAATCAAACCGAAATATCAAATCGTGTCGTCCACACGATGGATTGACGATTGATGAATGACGATTTTGGATTTTTGAATGAAGAGGAAGAAATCTCACTTCTCTGCCAACAAATCATCTAACATCCCAAGCGTTACGCCTATGGAAATGCTCAGTGATTCCGGCGAAATGATGTCTGAGTTGTCACCTGGAGTATGCCACCATTTGGAGCGTGTGAAATCGCCGATGATGTCGAGAGTTGGGATGCCGATGAGATTAAGCGGGACATGATCGTCCATGATCGTGCCTAGAGCGGTGTCGAAATGGGACTGCACGTTTTGTTTTTTCGCGACAGAGAACATGAGTTCGGCAAGGTGTTTCGGTGAATCCGATGGAATGCGGATGCTGAGTTTCTCGTGTCCGATCATGTCTAGTAAGATGCCGAACTTGGGTTTGTCGTCACGGGTTCGCCAGGTGTTGGCGTAATGCCGACTTCCATAAAGTCCATCGAGTGTGGTCATGGATTGGGCGAAGGCCTCTTCGCCATCGAAAAATACGAGTTCCAGTTTTGAGGCTTGCTCGGGATTTTCGTTGGCGAGGTGTTTAGCAATCACCACGATTGCAGCGCAGGCGGAGGCGGCGTCATCTGCTCCGAGGAAAACTTTATCTTTGTAGAGTTTGGAATCCACATGGGCACAGAGTAAGCCATCGATCTTGCGTTTCCATGGGTCTTGATCCTTGCCTTTAAACCTTGCGCGAAGGTTGGCGAATTTGATTTTTCCCACACTGGTATCGCGTTCGAATTCTTGAAGTTCGACCACCCAGCCGCTGGCTACGAGTTCTTTGCTTAATAGCGAACGGACCTGATTCAGTGCTACACTTCCTGGTGGGCGAGGTCCCAGAGCGAGAATTTCTGATGTGAGGGCATTAGCACTGTTACCCAGTTGATTCGTGCTGTTGGGTCTACCAAAGAACCAAAATGCCGTCACCGCAGCGGTGAGGAGCAGGGCTAGTAGGTAACGGTTGGATTTCACGAGGCGAAGGCTGAATGGATTGCAGAAATGGTTTGGCTGGGCGGATGAAATTTGAGGAAAGTTATGGATAAATTATTGTTCCTCCATCTTCGCTTTGCTCCGATTGCCGCCACGTTTAAGCCGTCACTGCCCCGCGGTCATCGCTGAGGCCGGATTTTTCTAGGAAGTAATCGTAGCCGCCGGTATAGCGGGTGACGATGGCTCCTTTCTCAGGATCTTTCTCGTTGCGAGTGACGTGAAGGGTGGTTTCTGCGAGATTGCGAATGAAATGCACGTCGTGGGAAATGAAAACCAGTGTGCCTTCGTAGGCTTTGAGCGCGTTGACCAAGGAGTCGATCGAGAGGATATCGAGGTGAGTCGTCGGCTCGTCCATAAGGAGGAGGTTCGGAGGATCGACGAGAAACTTGACGAGGTTGAGTCGGGATTTCTCACCACCGGAAAGGACTCCACACTTTTTCTCCACATCTGCGCGGCGGAAAAGGAAGGTGCCGAGGATGGCGCGAGCGTCTTCTTCACGCAGGGTCGGACAGGAGCCCATGACTTCATCTAGGACGGAGTTGAACTCGTTCAGTGCTTCGCCACGGTGTTGCGAGTAGTAGCCAATTTTTGTTAGATAACCAACTTCCTTGTTTCCTAAATCGATATCGAGTTCACCAGCAAGGAGTTTGAGTAGGGTGGTTTTACCTGCGCCGTTCGGGCCGACCAATACAATCTTATCTCCGCGCTCGATGGTGAGATCGAGGTCTTTGTAGATGCGTTTGCCTGGATAGGATTGTCCGATCTTTTGAAACTCGATGACTTTTTGGTTTGAGCGTGGAGGTTGTGGGAAAGCGAATTTGAAAGGCTTTCGCGGGGCGCGGGGTTTTTCGATGCGTTCGATTTTCTCTACAAATTTGATGCGTGACTGAACTTGCGCTGCTTTCGAGCCAACCTGACGGAAGCGCTCGATGAACTCCATGTGGCCTTCGATTTCCTTGTTTTGGTTGCGGTAGGCTTGGACTTGGAGCTCGTAACGTTTTTCACGTTGATCGAGGAATGAAGTGTAGTTTCCGGTGTAGGAAATGAGCTGCATCGCATCGGGGTCGATCTCGATGACGGTCTCGATCATGGTATCCATGAAATCTCTATCGTGGGAGATCATGAGGATGGCACCGGAGTAGTTGAGCAAGTAGCGCTGAAGCCAGAGGAGAGAGATGAGGTCGAGGTGGTTAGTGGGCTCGTCGAGCATGAGCAGGTCGGGCTCCATGACAAGGAGTTGAGCGAGGTGAGCGCGCATCACCCAACCACCGGAGTATTCGCGAGCGGGTTTCTGGAAGTCTTCTTGTTTGAAACCGAGGCCAGCGAGAATTTTTTTCGCTTTGGGTTCGAGTTGGTAACCATTGAGTGCGGTGAATTGATCTTGGGCTTTGGCGAATTCGGGAGAGGAGAGGTTGCCAGATTTTTCGCCCTCACGGATGGTGCGCAACAAACCGATCATTTCCGGAGTCACACCCATTGCGATTTCCAAAATGGTTTCATCGGTAGGTGCACCAGCTTCTTGGGGGAGATATCCGACGATGGCGTATTCGTCGCGATCGATCGTGCCTTCGTCTGGCTGGTCTTCATCAAGGATCATCCGGAACAAAGTGGATTTACCAGCCCCGTTCGGGCCGACGAGAGCCACGCGCTCTCCCCAGTTGATGGACATTTCGGCTTCGCGTAAAAGCGTTCTTCCGCCGAGGGTCTTGGTCAGTCGTTTGATCGTTAGCACGGGGATGGGGTAATGCGATCCGGCGGGGAGATCAAGTAGGAATGGAGATTAGGAGAGTGGGAGAGCGGGAGATTTATCTGCAAAACATACTAAAAGGAATTCGCATCTCTCGAAAAATGCTTTTAACTCCCTGCAGGAGGTAACCGACATGCTTAATAAAAAAGAACTTCTTGATCTACAATTCATCGACGCGCGCGCGCGGTTGATTGATATCGCAGCGTTTCTCGATCGGCTGGATCGGCATGAGGGAGAAGGGGATATTCGCCTGAAATACTATAAAGCGACCCTGCCGATTTTATTGGAAGATCGGCCCGATCGCGCGAAAGCGGTGTTGGAGGCGTTTTCGGATCATTCCGAGGAACTCACGGATACAGCCCCGTTTCAAGGAGCGACGGGTGCTCCGGTGAAGTAAATATTCACCACCTCACCGCGGCAGCAGCCCATGTGAGGCCAGCGCCGAATACGACGAGAACGATGTTGTCGCCACGTTTGAATGCTCCAGAGCGGTTGGCTTCATCAAGGGCGATGGCGACAGCTGCTGCTGAAGTATTTCCGTATTTATCGAGGTTAATAAAGACACGACCTTCAGGCACGGCAAGACGCTCAGCGATGGCATCGATGATGCGTAAATTTGCTTGATGCGGAATGACGCAGGCGATGTCTTCAGCTTTGAGCCCAGAGCGTTCAATGACTTTTTCTGCCGCTTCTTTCATTCGTGTGACGGCGTGTTTGAATACTTCTTTGCCCTGCATAGCGAGGGTGCAGAGATGATCCCCGACGTTGGAAGCGGTAATCGGGCATGCCGATCCACCACCAGGAATATTTAGCAAATGAGTGAGTGAGCCATCGGTGCCCATTTCGGTGGCGAGGATCGCGCCTTCGCCGGGCTTGGCGCGACGCAATACAGCGGCGCCCGCACCGTCACCAAATAACACACAGGTCGCGCGGTCTTCCCAGTTTACGAAGGCTGAAAGTTTTTCAGCACCGATGATCAGAGCGTTTTCAAAAGCGCCATCGGAAATCATTTGTTTGCTGATTTTCATCGCATAGAGGAAACCTGAGCACGCGGCGGAAATATCAAATGCGACAGCATTCATCGCACCGAGTTGTTGTTGAACGTAGCAAGCGGTGGCTGGCGTGAAGGTATCTGGCGTGATGGTCGCAACGATGATCAATTGCACTTCGGATGCTTCTAAACCTGCTTGCTCAAGAGCTTTTCGCGCAGCAGCACTTGCCATGTGCGAGGTGAATTCGCCTTCCGCCGCAATCCTGCGTTCGCGGATCCCCGTACGGGTAAAAATCCATTCATCGCTGGTATCGACGCGTTTTGCTAAATCCTCATTGGTAAGAATCGTCTTGGGCAAATAGCTGCCAGTGCCTGCGATGCATACTTCGTAATTCGTTGCCAACCCACTCATGTGGTCAAAGGCTGAATTTGATGGCGGATCCAAACAAGCATGAAAATCACCAGATAAGTCTGAATCCTGAAATTCTCCCAATAACTAATAACTTTTAACCAATCACTCCCAGAATCCGCCGTTGGAGCTCGGATTCTGGGCTCAAGCTTAGGATTGCCATCCTTGTGCGGAAATCCGAAGTTCCACGCATGACTCCAGCACAAAAAGGTTTTTCGATGCCAGCCGAGTGGACTCGCCAAGTAGCAATTTGGCTGTCATGGCCTGTTGATGACCCGAGGCATTGGGGTGGGGGAAAACGTGAGATCATCTGGAGCAAATTCGCAGAAATCGCCGCGGCGATTTCTCGCTACCAATTCGTTCGGATCAATGCGCCGGGACAAAATCATGCAGCCATCATCAGTGCCTGCAACAAGGCTCACGCAAACCTTGCTAACGTCCAACTCTACGACCATCCCAATAACGATGTTTGGTGCCGTGACCACGGGCCGATTTTCGTGAAACATTCCACCACGGGAGAAATCGCGATCACAGATTGGGAGTTCAACGCATGGGGCGGAAAATTCGCGCCATGGGATCTTGATAATTCCATTCCTGAAAAAGTTGCCAATTCGCTGCAATTGCCGCGCTACAACGGTGGCATGATCCTCGAGGGTGGCGCGATCGAGGTCAATGGATGCGGCCAACTCCTCACCACCGAGGCGGTTCTTCTTAACCCGAATCGGAATCCGCATCTGTCACGTGAGCAAACGGAAGGAAAACTCCGGGACTCGCTCGGCGTCACGGAAATTCTCTGGTTGGAAAAAGGCATTGAGGGCGATGATACGGATGGCCACATCGATGATCTCGCGCGCTTCACCAACGAGAATACCATCCTGGCTTGTGAAGAACCCGATACCGACTCACCCAATCATCAGGTACTCGCGGGCAATATGGGACGGCTTAAAAATTTTCTCACTCCAAAAGGAAAAATCTACGATATCGTCCCCATCCATCTCCCGCAGGCCTGCGAAATCCCGGGTTGGCGTCTCCCTGTTCTTCCGGCATCATACGTTAATTTTTTGATTCTCAACCACGCTGTGCTCGTCCCAACTTTCCGTCAGTCCAAAAATGACCAACGTGCCCTCGGTATCATCCGCGAGCTTTTCCCCGACCGTGAGATCGTCCCTGTCGATTGCCTTGACCTCGTTCAGGAAGGCGGAACCCTTCACTGTATTTCCCAGCAACAACCGGAGTGAAATATCACAAGTCATAAATGCCTTAAGTGTCTGCGAATCACCTATAAATGAAAATTCTTCTCCTATCGGTGCTAATCCTCTCCGCATCCGTTCTTCACGCTACAAAACCCAATGTCATCGTCATATTTACAGACGATTTAGGTTATGCGGATCTTGGATGTCAGGGTCAGAATAAGGATGTCCTTACCCCTCATCTTGATAAGTTTGCCAAAGAAGGCGTTCGTTTCACAGCAGCATATGTCACCGCTCCGCAATGCTCTCCCTCACGGGTAGGTCTTTTAACTGGCAGATACCAACAACGAATAGGCATCGATACCATTCCAGATATTCCAATGCCTCTCGAGGAATTAACGATCGCTGAAATGCTGAAACCTGCGGGTTACTTTTCCGGTCAAGTCGGGAAATGGCACCTTGAGCCCAATGCCCTTTGTGTGGATTGGGCGAAAAAAAATCGACCCGACATAAAGCCGGATGCAAAGGGGCGTATCACGGTGCCTGTGAAAGATCAGGTCGACTATTTTCCGAGCAATCAGGGGTTTGATGAATACTTCGTTGGCGAGATGAAGAGGTATTATTCGAATTACACGTTGGAGGGTAAGGATCGTGCTGCGGGGTTTGAAACGATCTCTGGACCACGTGTCGATATACAAACGGATGCAGCCCTCGCCTTCATTCGTCGCAATAAGGAAAAGCCGTTCTTTTTGTATTTGGCATATTTTGCCCCGCACACCCCGCTCGAGCTCACTAAGCCGTATGTGGACAAATTTTCAAAAGACATGCCGTTGCGTCGACGCGCTGCGCTATCTCTGATTGCAAGTGTAGATAAGGGCGTGGCGCGTATCCTTGCTCAGCTAAAAGAACTCAATCTTGATGAAAATACGTTGATTGTTTTCACGAGTGATAATGGTGCGCCGCTTCATAATCTTAAAGATTCCCCACTCGATACAGATGAGGGTGGATGGGATGGGTCCCTTAACACGCCTTGGGTTGGAGAAAAAGGCATGCTTTCAGAAGGTGGGATCCGTGTGCCATTCCTCATGCGTTGGTCAGGAAAGATTCCCGGAGGTAGGGTGATTGATATGCCTGTATCAACACTCGATATCGCTGCTACTGCGCTAGCTGCCGCTGATGTAAAATCCGCAAGCAAGCTAGATGGGGTGAATCTCCTGCCTGTCCTCAAAGATGCAACCGTAACCCTCGCGCCTCGAGTGCTTCATTGGCGTTTTTGGAACCAGATTGCTTGTCGTGATGCTCAGTGGAAATATTTATCTGTTAGAAATCAAAAGGAGTTTCTATTCGATCTATCCAGTAAAGATCATGAAAATGTAAATCTCGCAGAAAAGTATCCTGAAATTCTCAATAAACTTCGCGCTGCCTCGCATGCATGGGCTGCTGAACTCAAACCTGCTGGCGTGCCAGATGGGGGAGGGTATCCTCAGGAGAAATCATGGTATCGTGAATATTTCAAACTTGAGCTTAAATAGTCATCTCTAACATTTATATGAAAATTGTTTTCATCTCCATTCTGTCGTTCTTCGGCATTGTCGTCTCATCCGCTAATCCTCCGAAAGATAACTTCACTTACCTTGATAATGGAGTGATCTGCATCGGCGTTGATCAAAGTCGGGGTTCAGCCATCGGTTATTTCGCGCTCTCGAAAGAAAAACGTAATTTGCTCAACCATCACGATGAAGGACGTTTCATCCAACAATCCTATTACGGCGATAAGGACGGATCGATGTGGGCTAAAAAACCCTGGACCTACAATCCTGTGCAAGGTGGAAGCTATAAAGGCGAAGATGCCAAGACGCTTGAGTTTAAAAAGAGCGATCACGCGCTTTATGCAAAAGTAGAACCTCTGCACTGGGCGAATGCAAAAACCTGTCCTGAGGCGATTATGCAGGAGTGGATCAAACTTGATGGAGCTGTAGCGACTATCCGTATGCGTCTCGACTACACGGGCGAATCTCACGGACGCAAAGCCCATCAGGAAATGCCGGCGATGTTTGTCGATTATGATCTGCCTCACCTGATGTTCGAAAAAGAAGGGAAATTAGTTAAACACGCGCCCGTTGATCTCAAGACAAACGGCAAGCCTGAGAAAATCTCCTACGATACCAGTTGGTTGGCCTATGTGGATGATAAAAACTACGGAGTCGGAATCTATACACCCGGAACAAACGAAGCGGTGAATTATCGACACAAAGGAAGTGGTTCCATAGGCCCGAATGGCTCAGCTTGTTCATACGTTGCGCCCATTCGTACCCTTCAATTAGAAAAGGGGACTGTGGTGGACTATCACTTCTATTTAACCATCGGCACTCTCGATGAAATACGCGCGCGTTTCGCAACAATAGAGAAAAGCAGAGAGCCGAGAGCGAAGAGTGAAGATAAAAAGTAGATTACCATCATAGCCCTTTTCCAACCTCATGAAGTTTTTCCCCAATTTTCTCATCCGCAAACGAAAAAACCTAACATCGATCGCTTAGCAAAACATGCTGCGCTTTTCACCAACGCCTAATGCCAAGAACCGATATGCAATCCCTACAGAACCCTCACCACAGGAAAAATTTACCACGATTCCGATATGCCAAAAAATGACTTCCAAGTCATCGGCCCCATTCCAGATCAGCGTTTAAAAAATGACGCCCGCATCATCCCGGAAGCATCCTATGACGCAAGCGGTCTATGGGACTTTGGTCCGCAAGCTTACGATGAAACTTTTTTCAAGACTACGCCGGTGCGACATGGGCGATTGAGTAACTCAGGCAAGCCTCCGATAAACCATTTTTTAACCGTGGGTTCCTACCGACCTCAAGTGCCGCTCTGCGCCCCCAAACGATTCTTCGGTCAAATCCCCGAAGACCAAATCCAACTTCCTGTCGTGAAAGTCAACGATCGCGATGACATATCTTCAATCACCAAAGAAATTCTCATTAACACTTGGATTTATTTGAAAGCTTTTAGGTAAAACTTGCGTTGACTATTCTTTCGTATTTCAATTGACCCAACATGTCCCGCAAAGTTTCGTTCTTAATACTAATCAATCTCATCATGGGAATAGATTTTGCGATAGCTTCTGAGGTATTAAGTTTCAATCGCGATGTAAGACCCATCCTTTCAGATAATTGTTTTGCATGTCATGGTTTCGATCCGAAAACACGTGAAGCTGGTTTGCGGCTTGATACACGTGAAGGTGCATTAGCGGATAATGATGGAGTGATAGCGATCGTTCCCGGGAATATCAAAAAATCCGCCCTATGGGACCGTATCAACAGCAGCGATGATGATGAGGTGATGCCGCCACCGAAAACTCACAAAACGCTCTCGTCAGCTCAAAAGAAAATCTTGCGGATATGGATTGAGCAAGGCGCTCCCTATGAAAAACATTGGTCCTTCGTGCCGCCCGCTGCCGCCGCTATCCCAAAGGTCAAAAATGCCGATTGGCCGCACAATCCAATAGACCATTTTGTGCTAGCGAAGCTTGAGGCGAAAGCTATTAAGCCCACGCCCGAGGCGAGCAAGGAAACGTTGATTCGCCGCGTCACGCTCGACCTCACTGGACTGCCTCCGACCTTGCCAGAGATCGAAGCTTTTCTCGCAGACACCTCGCCAGATGCCTACGATAAGCTCGTGGATCGTCTGCTTGCTTCTCCACATTACGGCGAGCGTATGGCGGTGGATTGGTTAGACGCCGCGCGCTACGCGGACACGAATGGCTTCCAGGTCGATCGCGATCGCGAGATCTGGGGATGGCGTGATTGGGTGATTGGCGCCTTCAATCGCAATTTGCCCTTCGATCAATTCACCATCGAGCAGCTCGCGGGCGATCTGCTTCCAAATCCAACGATCGAGCAACGCATTGCCACCGGCTTTAACCGCAACAATATGCTCAATGAAGAGGGCGGAATCGATCCCGAGGAATTTCGTGCGGAATACGCCGCAGATCGGGCCGAAACTACCGCGGGTGTCTGGCTTGGCCTGACCTTCAATTGCTGCCGTTGCCATGATCACAAATACGATCCTCTGACCGCGCGTGATTTCTATTCGATGAAAGCGTTTTTCAACAGCGTTCCGGAAATCGGAAATGGCAATTACACCGCGAACATTCGGGTGAATAGCCCGCCGCAAATCAAACTGCCCGCTCCTGAGATCGAGGCGGAGATCGCAAAGCTCCGTGCGGAAATGTTGCAAATCGAAAACGCCAGCGCCGGAGCCGCCAAGGCACCGCAAAATCAGGCGGCATCAACGATTGCCTGGACAACCCTTGTGCCCACGGCACTTCAGGCGGCCAGTGGTGCCAAGCTGACGATCCAGCCCGATGGAGCTGTTCTGGCCAGTGGTGAAAATCCGACTCAAGAGAGATACACGGTCACTGCCGCGGTCACTTTGGGAACCATCTCAGCGATCCGAGTGGAGGCGCTGCCCGACGACTCGTTGCCAGCCCGCGGCCCAGGACGCGCCGTGAATGGTAATTTCGTGATGACCGATGTCCGCATGGCGTTGAACCCACCATCGGCGGCCGCTCGGCCCGTGGGTTTCAATGCCGCCGTGGCCGCTTTCAGCCAAGAGCAATTTCCGGCCGCCCATGCCATCGATGCCGATCAAAGCAGCGGCTGGGCGATCCAACCCGAACTCGGCAAACCGCATGCAGCGGTATTCGCTCTGGATACCCCGATCGCGATAGAACCGGGTTCGACGGTGACTCTTACCCTCAGCTTCCATTCGCTCCATGCTAACCATCAGCTTGGACGTTTTCGCTTGGCACTCACCGATGCCCCGTCTCCCGCAGCGACTGCCAGCCAACTAGCGGATCAGATCGCGACGCTGAAGAAAAAAATCGGGGAACTTGAGCTGAGTATTCCGACCACACTCGTGATGGAGGATATGAAAGCTCCTCGACCAACCCATATCCTGATGCGTGGTGCGTTCAATTCACCCGGTGAACGTGTCGAACCCGGCACTCCTGATGTATTGGGCGCGATGGCAAGCGATTTACCGCGCAACCGTCTGGGTCTTGCGAAGTGGTTGGTCGACCCGAAAAATCCTCTAACCGCACGCGTGATCGTGAATCGCCATTGGCAGCAGGTTTTTGGCTACGGACTGGTGAAAACCAGTGAGGACTTTGGCACTCAGGGAGACCTTCCATCGCATCCTGAAATGCTCGACTGGTTGGCTCAGGATTTCGTCAGCAACGGTTGGAATGTGAAGCGTTTAATGAAAATGCTTGTGACCAGTTCAGCCTATCGCCAGCATTCTGGCTTCACTCCTCAGTTGTTAGAAATGGATCCCGACAACCGCCTGCTCGCACGCGGTTCCCGCAATCGGTTGATGGGCGAATTCATCCGTGACCAGGCTCTGGCCATCAGCGGCCTGCTGGTGAACAAGATTGGCGGTCCTTCGGTGAAACCTTACCATCCGCCCGGTTTATACGAGCAAGTCACCGCGCAAGGCGGTGTGAATACCTACGTCAAAGACAAGGGCGAGAATCTCTATCGCCGCAGTCTTTACACCTACTGGAAGCGCTCGGTGCCCCATCCCGCGATGCTGTCCTTCGGCGCGCCATTTCGCGAGGTTTGCTCACTGCAAAGACCGCGCAGCAACACGCCCTTGCAAGCGCTCAACTTGATGAACGATGAGACTTATGTCGAGGCGAGCCGTTTCCTTGCCGCACGCATGATGCGGTCTTCGGACGATACCGCTGCACGCCTTGCTTTTGGCTTCCGTACGGTGCTGGCCCGCACACCAAAACCTACGGAGATGGTGATCCTTGATCGTGCTTACCGTCGCGCCTTTGAGGATTTCACCAAAGATCCGGCTTCAGCTAAAGCATTCCTCTCGGTCGGAGATACGCCTAGCGATCCACAGCTCAATCTTGTCGAGTTGGCGGCATTCGCTACCGTTGCGAGTACTTTGCTGTGCATGGATGAAACCGTTACCAAACCCTAACAAGATGCATCCACTCGATCCACTACATGTAACGCGCAGACAGTTTCTTGGACGCACGAGTCTTGGAATCGGCTCGGCGGCCTTGGCATCATTGTTGAATCCGCAGTTGTTCGCTAATGGGATATTCTCCGCACCGAATTTCGCTCCGAAGGCAAAACGCGTGATCTGGTTGACCCAGGCAGGGGCTCCCTCACAGTTGGAGACTTTTGATTACAAGCCGGGACTGAAGGCAATGTTCGACAAAGACATCCCCGCCTCCGTGCGTGGTGAGCAACGTCTAACAGGTATGACTTCAGGTCAGGCACGGTTTCCGATCGCACCATCGGTCTACAACTTTTCCCAACACGGAAAAAGTGGCATGTGGATCAGCGAACTGTTGCCACACACTGCAAAGATCGCGGATGAAATCTGTGTGATCCGCTCGATGCATACCGAGGCGATCAATCACGATCCGGCAATGACTTTGTTACAAACCGGTCATCAAATCGGTGGCAGGCCCTCACTCGGTTCCTGGGTGTCCTATGGTCTCGGCACGATGAATGAAAACCTGCCCACTTTTGTTGCGCTGGTTTCGCGACCCAGTGGAAATACGAACGCGCAACCTTTGCATGAACGCATGTGGGGTTCGGGATTTCTTCCTGCAAAATACCAAGGTGTTCGTTTCACGCCTGGCAAGGATCCGGTGTTATATCTAACCAATCCCGCGGGCATTACCGACGCGCGCCGACGCGCGATGCTCGACGAGCTTTCCGAACTCAATCATCTGGCACTCGATCAGTATCAGGATCCGGAAACACGCAATCGCATCGATCAATTTGAAATGGCTTATCGCATGCAGTCCAGTGTTCCAGAACTTGCTGATCTCTCACAAGAGCCAGAATCGGTGTTCGAGCGCTACGGTCCCGAGGCGCGGAAGCCTGGAAGCTACGCCGCGAATTGTATCCTCGCCCGCCGCCTCGCCGAGCGCGGTGTGCGCTTCATTCAACTCTATCATCGTGGCTGGGATCAGCATGACAACTTGCCGAGCGGAATCAAAAGCCAGTGCTACGATACGGATCAGCCCAGTGCCGCATTGATCATGGAATTGAAAGAGCGAGGCTTGCTCGAAGATACCCTAGTGATCTGGGGCGGTGAGTTCGGGCGTACCGTCTTTTCCCAAGGAGAACTAACTGCAGACAACTACGGTAGAGATCATCACCCCCGCTGTTTCAGCATCTGGATGGCCGGTGCCGGCATCAAACGCGGCCATGTCTTTGGGGAAACGGATGACTTTAGCTACAATGTCGTCAAAGATCCCGTCCATATCCACGATCTGAATGCGACAGCACTGCACTTATTGGGCATCGATCATACTCGCTTGACGTATCGTTACCAAGGCCGAGACTTCCGGCTTACGGACGTGCACGGCCATATTCTCTCGAAAATCATCGCCTGAAGAAAAAGCTAACCTACATTTCCCCCAGATGTCCTCGCTCAAGAAATTTCTACCTAATGCCATACTGATGTGCGCCATGGGTTCGGCAGTTGGCGATGATGTGCCGAGCTTCAACAAGGACATTCGCCCTATTCTCTCTGAAAATTGTTTCTTTTGTCATGGTCAGGACGCCAAAGACAAGGGAGCGGAATTGCGACTCGATATTCGAGACCAGGCGATTGCTGATAGGGATGGAGTGATGGCCATTGTTCCCGGAAATCCCGAAAAGAGCGAAATCATCCGCCGCATCATCTCTAAGGATCCCGATGAAGTGATGCCTCCACCAGAAGCT
>JAJTHK010000095.1 GCA_021298895.1 Luteolibacter sp. | reverse complement strand
CCTTGCCAAGAAAGCCGGATATCATACGGCCGTGATAGGAAAATGGCATTTGGGCTTGGGTGCCAAAAACGGTCCCGATTGGAACGGAGAGATCAAACCCGGCCCTCTGGAGATCGGTTTCGATCATGCCTTCCTGTTGCCCACCACCAACGACCGTGTGCCGCAGGTGTATGTGGAAAATCATCGGGTCGTCGGCCTTGATCCGAAAGATCCGCTTTGGGTGGGCGATGAAATTCCCGGAAAAGACCATCCGACCGGCATCACCCATCGCAATACGCTGAAAATGGATTGGTCGCACGGACACAACGGGACGATCCATAACGGCATCAGCCGCATCGGTTTCTACACGGGTGGAAAAGCAGCACGCTTCCGAGATGAAGACCTTGCAGACAAGTGGATTGAAAAATCAAACTCATGGATCGAAGCGCATCAGGATAAACCGTTCTTTTTATTTTTCGCGGCACACGACATTCACGTGCCACGCATGCCGCATGAACGTTTCCAAGGAAAGAGCGGACTGGGATTCAGAGGCGATTCCATCCTGCAATTCGACTGGTGTGTGGGCGAAATCATGAAAACCCTGGAGCGACTTAAGATCGCGGAAAACACCTTGGTGATTCTCTGCTCTGATAACGGTCCGGTGCTGGATGACGGTTACAAGGATGGGGCGGTTGAAAAACTTGGCGATCATAAGCCGAGCGGGCCGTTGCGTGGAGGCAAATATAGTGTTTACGAAGGCGGCACGCGCACGCCGTTCATTGCCAGTTGGAAGGGAAAAATCCAGCCCGGTGTGTCGGACGAGGTGGTTTGTACGATCGATATCGCAGCGAGTTTCGCGGCACTTACGGAAACGCCTTTACCAGAGGGTGAGTTTCTCGACAGCTTCGATCTTTCTGATGTTCTGTTGGGAAAACCAGACGCCAAAGGCCGTGAGCATTTGATCCAACAAGACAATGGCTCTGGAAAGTTTGGTTATCGTGCCGGTTCATGGAAGCTAGTTAGCTCCGGCGGCAAAAATCAAAAGTTCGAATTGTTCGATCTCGCAAAAGATCCTTCAGAGAAATCCGACGTGATCAAAGGGAGCTCAGAAGTTGCAGAGAAAATGAAAGAACGGTTAGAGAAATACATCGCGGATGGCCGGAGTAGGGGGGAATGAATCGTACATTCACGATTTCTTCTTATCTTTTATTTTCTTAAAGATGAGCCAGATACTAAGTGGCGCCTCCATAATAATCCATCCACCGATACAGGCTGCGTAACTACGCCAGGTTGTATCATTCCAATCGACTCCAAATAACTCGAAGAATGTAGGCATAATCCAAGCTGCGATCAGGAAAAGCGGGACTATCTGTTAGAGTGCGACGACTAAAATTATTTTTCTGCTCAGGCGTCGCATCAATGGATTTTTCTCTAGTATCTCAAAAGTTAGGGCGCCGCATGCGCTGCCTATCCTGCCTTATTGGCTTTCTTTTTGGTTTGTTTGGTCTTGTCACGTTCGAGATGCTCTCCAATCCAGACCTTGATGAGGGACTGTCTAGGCACACCAAGACGACCAGCCTCACGATCAAGACGATCAATCATCCACACAGGGAAATCCACATTGACCCGTTTTTGTTCCTGGCCGGGCCGGAACGCTTTCGTGAGATCCAAATAGTCATTGATGTCGATTTCCCCATCATCGAAAATTTTATCTAAGTCCTTAGCTTTCATATAAATTCCTTTCGTTGGTTCTGGCTCTGCGGGTCGAAATGATCCGTATCTTATCATCCCGATACGTATAAAATGCGACCCACAATTTTCCTTTAAGCATCGCCAGAAGGGCGAAACGGTCTTCATCTTCTGATTTTGCGGGAAATCCGATGCCGTCCGGGTCATTCCACAGTGCTTGCGCCTGCTCAAAGTCAATGTTGTGCTTGGCTTTGTTCAATTTGCTTTTCTGCGGATCAAACTCGAACTCCATCTAGGTATAGAATCTATACCCTAATCTAAGCCCGTCAAGTATTCAATTATGGAGGTGAGCGATAGAGGGAAGGTGGCGCAGCTAGAATGGCGATAGGGACAGACCCTTTTTTGCGCTGGAGCTGCGAATCACGGCAGTAGTCCAAAGCCTGCGGTGACTTGATTAAAAATAAGGGACAGGAATGTCCCTTCTCCTTAGCTCGGCGCTTTTATTAAAGCCACCTAGCCTACTTACCCTAGATTCGTATAAACCGCTTGGACGTCGTCGTCGTCTTCGATTTTATCTAACAGGTTTTCGACGTCGACCATTTGAGCTTCGGTGAGTTCGATGGGTTGGGTGGGGACGCGTTGGAGGCCGGATTTGGTGGCGTGGATTCCTTGGGCTTCGAGGGCGGAGGTCAAACTTGCAAAAGAGGTGTATGCGCCGAAAAGGGTGACGACGCCTTCTTCGACGGTGAGTTCTTCGAGTCCTGCATCGATGAGTTCGAGTTCTAACTCTTCGAGATCTCTATCAGCGGGGACGGGGAACTCGATGACCGTTTTGCGTTCGAACATGAAATTCAATGAGCCGCTCGGTGCGATCTCGCCGCCGTTTTTTCCGAGGATGACCTTCAGGTTTCCGACTGAGCGATTGGTGTTATCGGTTGCGCATTCGATGACAAACAACGAGCCGTGCGGGCCTTTGGCTTCGTAGTATACTTCTGTGATTTCGGAAGCGTCTTTGCCTGCGGCGCGTTTGATCGCGTTCTCGATGTTATCTTTGGAAAGGTTTGCAGCTTTCGCATTTTGGATCGCTACACGAAGTGGTGCGTTGGATTCCGGATCTGGCCCGCCGTTTTTCGCGGCAAGCGTGATCGACTTCGCCAGCTTAGGGAAAATTTTCGACATCGTCGCCCACCGCGACTCTTTTGCCCGCCGTCTGCACTCAAACGCTCTTCCCATGGTCGTAGGATTAGTTGGTCACGCGCATTGGCATGAGGACGTAGAGGAAAGAACCTTCGATGCGGATGACACCTGGGCTCATTTCATCGATGAGATCGAGATAGATGTTATCGGTGTCGAGCGCGCGTAGCGGAGCTTGCAGGAACTCAGGATTGAAAGCGATTTGCATATCCGGTCCGGTGTAGCTGACTTCGAGGGTTTCTTGGGCTTCACCGACATCGGGTGAGTTTGCGGAAACTTCGATTTGGTTTTCCGAGAAAATCAATTTCACGGAATTCGATTTATCGGAAGAGAGAAGAGAAACGCGGCGGACGGTTTCGAGGAGTTGTTCGCGGGAAATGACCACGCGCTCATTGCTGTCACCAGGAATGACTTGGCGGTAGTTCGGGTAGTTGCCTTCGATGAGTTTGCTTGCGAGTAAGGTATCACCAACCGTGAAGGAAATTTGGCTGTCGCTGAGTTTGACTTCGACTTCACCTGAATCACCTAACAGACGCTGAATTTCCTGAACCGCTTTGGACGGGATGATCACATCGGTTTCGTGTGAAGCAGGGAATTCAAGATCCATATCAGCCATGGCAAGACGGCGGCCGTCTGTTGCAACCAAGGCCAGTTTGCCACCGCGGAAAGAAGCGAAGATACCGTTGAGCACGTAGCGTGTCTCGTCGGTGGAGATGGCGAATGAAGTTTTCTTCAAGCCGTTCTTCAATTCCACTTGTGGAATTTTGAAAGTCTTTGCGCCTTCGAAGTTAGGAAGTGGAGGAAACTCGGAATCGCTGAGACCGATGATTTTGAATGTGGATGGACCGCTTTTGATCGTTGCGTAGTTTTTAGAATCGACCGTGACTTCGACTTCGCTGGAAGGAAGTTCGCGCACGATGCTAACAAGACGTTTCGCTGGAAGTGTGGTGGCGCCTTCTTTATCGATGCTTGCCTCAACTGAGCCGGTGATACCTACGTCAAGATCGGTCGTCGTAAAAATCAAACGACCGCCTTTTGCGACGAGTAGAACGTTGGAAAGAATGGGCAGGGTGGTCCGTGAACTCACCACGTGCTGAACTTTTTGCAAACCTTCCAGGAATACTTCTTTGGAGATACTGAACTTCATAAGTGGGGCAACATTGCTATGTCTTGGGATGAGTTTCTTTTTTCACCTTGTCTTGGCAAGCTTTCAGTCACGAGAAATCCAGAAATCTTTCAAAGCTACCGCAAGATGTGGGTGGGTATCTGTAAATCGCCACATTTTGTGGTTCTGGGGAACTTCTGGAAGGAAATTTCAATCCGTAGAAATTTCGTCTCGCCCCCGAGGCTGCCAGCTGACTAGTTTCCCGCATGAACCGCTACCTGCCTCTGGCATTGTTCACCTTATTGGTCGTCGTATTTCGCTGCATCGGCAGTGCGTATCCGGAATCTTTCCCAAATTTCCAACCGCTCGCCGCGCTTTTCTTCTGCGGTGCGATCATGGCGAAAGACTGGCGGGGTTGGGCGATTCCTATCGCTGCCTGGCTGGTGACTTATCCAGTGAATGCGATCATCACAGGAAATCTGCATTTTCTCGAGCCTGCGGAATTCATCACCACTGCAGTGGCTTTTGGAGTGGTTTTCTTCTTTGGGAAATCGCTGGCACCAAAACACATCGCGACCACTCTCGTTGGTGCCGTAGTTGCGGCCTTGATTTTCCATCTCATCACCAATCTTGCCGCATGGATCGGCAGCCCGACCTATGCAAAAACCTTTGAAGGTGCGATCCAATCGCTTTGGACCGGCGCGCCTGGCAGCCCAATGCCTTCATGGGTTTTCTTGAGAAACATGGTTAGTGCAAATCTGATCTTCACCGTCATTTTCCTTTCGGCACGTCTCGCGCTTCCGAGTTTTTCTCCTGAGCCAGCCACCGCTCAAGCGAGATAAAACTTGCCGCCCGTCCCCGCTACCTTTACGCAGCAACCGATTTCACCAACTGAACTCTCCACATGTCCGCTCTGAACTTCGCCAACTCGCCCATCAACCAGTCCCTTACTCCAGAGAGAAAAATTGAACTCTACAGTCAGATGGTTCGCATTCGTCGCTTTGAGCAGACCGGCTTGCAATATTATCAGGGCGGAAAAATCGGAGGCTTCCTGCACCTTTACATAGGGCAAGAATCTGTCGCCGTTGGCACGCTTTCCCTCTGTGGCGAAAACGACCACAATATCACCGCATACCGCTGCCATGCTCATGCGCTCGCTTCTGGTATGAACATGAACGAATGTATGGCCGAGCTTTTTGGTAAGCAGACAGGTTGTTCAAAAGGCAAAGGGGGTTCGATGCACTTCTTTGCTCCGGATAAAAATTTCTGGGGTGGTCACGGTATCGTTGCTGGCCAGACTCCACTCGGACTTGGCCTCGCTTATGGGCTTAAATATCTCGGCAAAGAAGGCTGCTGCCTTTGCTTCCTTGGTGATGGTGCAGTTAACCAAGGTGCTTTCCATGAGTCGCTGAACATTGCCGCTCTCTTCGAAATTCCTGTGATTTACGTAATTGAAAACAACGGTTACTCCATGGGCACCTCTCAAAAACGTTCCTCATCATATACCGGATGCCTCGCCCAACGCGCCGAAGCTTACGCCATCGAATGGGATGTCATTAATGGCTCTGATATTTACGAAGTACGCGCGAAAACCCAAATTGCTATCGAACGTGCACATAAACAGCAAAAGCCTACGGTTCTTGAGATCGATACCTATCGCTACTACGGCCACTCCGTCGCCGACTCTAAACACAAGGGTGGCTACCGTACACCCGAGGAGATCGAGGAATATAAGAAAAGCCACGATCCTATCAGCGTTTTCCGCAACAAGCTCATCGAGGAAGGAATCCTCAATGACGAGCTGATAGATCAAATTAACAAAGATGCCAAAGCAGAGGTAGCCGCTGCCGTGCAGTTTGCGGAAGAATCCCCAGCTCCAACCATTCCAGACATCTCAACTGATGTTTACTGGGAGACCGACAACCAAACTGAGGCGTCAAAAATCGGCCATCACTTCTTCGCCTGATTTCTTCTCATCCAATATCCAATTTCTTTATCTCTAATCTCTTTTCTAACATGCGCACACTCACTTACCGTCAGGCTCTCCGTGAAGGACTCGATGAAGAACTTGCCCGCGATGAAAACGTCGTCCTGATGGGCGAAGAAGTAGCCCAATACAATGGCGCTTATAAAGTCACCGAAGGTCTCTGGGATAAATGGGGCGACAAACGCATCGTTGACACCCCGATTTCCGAAGCAGGTTTCATCGGTATGGGAATCGGCGCATCGATGCTTGGTGTGCGTCCTGTGATGGAGTTGATGTTCTGGTCCTTCCACTCGGTTGCTTTCGATCAGCTCGTCAACAACGCCGCTTGCGTGCGCTACATGTCCGGTGGTCTTTGCCACTGCCCCATCGTGGTTCGTGGTCCTGCGAACGGCGGCACCAACGTCGGTGCCACTCACTCACATATCCCCGAAGGTTTGTTTGCTGCGTTTCCCGGTTTGAAAGTCTGCTCGCCAGCCACTCCAGCCGATGCCAAAGGCCTGATTAAAGCCGCGATCCGCGATAATGATCCCGTCTATTTCATGGAGAACACACTTCTCTACGGAAACGTCGGCGAAGTGCCAGATCCGGCCGATGGCGATTTCGTGATCCCTCTCGGTAAAGCCGATATCAAACGCGAAGGCACAGATATTTCCCTCATCGCTCACGGTCGTTCGGTCATTCACTGCTTGGCTGCTGCTGAAACTCTCCAAGCCGAACACGGCATCAACGCCGAAGTCCTCGACCTACGCTCGATCCGTCCTCTCGATGTCGATGCCATCCTCGCCACGGTCGCCAAAACCCACCGTGTGGTTTTGGTGGATGAGTCGAAACCTTTTGGCGGCGTTTCCGCCATGGTTTCTCACCTCATTCAAGAACACGCCTTCGACGAACTCGACGGGCCGATCAAACGCGTTTGCACCATCGACGCTCCAGCGATCTACTCCCCACACATCGAAAACGAGCAACTCCCGAACCCAAAACGGATCGTGGAGAAAGTGCTTTCGATGATTTGATTGATTAGGTTCTAACCTTTCGGGTTAACGATCACTTCATCCAGCATCACTTTCTCCTCCGCTGTCGCGATCTCGATCTTGATGTAGCGGGCGGGTGTTTTAGCTTCGTCGGTCAATACCAGCACGCCACGGGGTTTGCGGGTCTTGTCATCGAACGCGGCTTTTGCAGTCTTGGAATTCGTGAACGCCACGCTGTTGTGCCGTGAGTTGAGGACGCGGTAAGTCTTGCAGTCTTCGGAAATAGAAAAGGTCATTTTCTTTGGAAAAGCCGTCACACCTGGGCTACCCAACAAATTGACCGCTGTGGAATCAATCGGCATCACCTCACCAAGGTCGACGACCAACTCTACCGATGAGTCGTTCGCAGGGAAAGTGATCCATCCTTTGTAGGTCGCTTCGGGACTGGCGAAGCGGTCGTCTAACAGAATTTCCATGCCCGGCGGTTTTTCATCGGGCTTGATATTAGATGCCTTTACGGAAATCGATTTGCCGATTGCAGCGTGCGATTTCACTTGTTCAGCGGAGTCGAAGAACGACTCGGTGAAAACACTTTCGTCCAACTTCATGTTCGGATCGATGAGAAGGCAGGCTTTTTTCGCGAAGCGTTGACCGATCACGCGGTAGCCTTGTGGCGGGAAATGCCCGTCGCATTCATCATAGCCGCCCCAAGGATTGACACCTTGGTTAAGGTCATCGGTGTTGATCCAGGCAGCATTTGGGCCGGCTTCGCCTAATTTCATCAACGTAGTGCGCATTAGATCGCCGTCCTTCAAACCTTTGTCAGTGGTCCAATAGTCATTGATCCGACCCACCACGTAGTTGATTTTGGTCACATTGAGATCCTGCTTCAGTTGATCGAGAACACCGTTGAAGCTTTTCTCATAGACACTGCCCCAACCCATCCGCGCGTCCTCTTCACCCTGCATCCAGATGTAAGTGACGCTATCGATCTGCTTTCCGGAAATTGCTTTTTGAGTGCTTTTGATCAGGGCGTCATATGTGGATCCGTTTTTGTCCGACGATCGATCCTGCATGCCCTCAGGGGTGCCCAAGCTTTGTACCACATCTTGATGGGTTGGCTCGGCCACCCGACCCTCACGACGATGACCTTGTCTTTACCAAACACTTTCTCCACCGACTCCGCAAAGCTCGCAGACAGAGAGGGAGTCATGTTGGATTGGCCGGAAAGGACGAAGAGGTGCTGTCCTTCTTCCGCATAGGCTTGATGGATCAATGTAGTGACGAGGGTTGCCAGAAGCAGGATTTTTTTATGCATGAATGTGAAGGTTGGAGTGGCGGGGTTTTGTGAGATTACTGTGAGCTGAGATCGAGTCTTGCAGGCGTTGTAAGATTGGTTGGACTCGGAATCTAATCTTGTTCATCCAGAAAAGCCCGAGCGGTCTAAGCTTGTTCCGGAGCTTGGCTGGGCGATGTTTCAAAATCATAGGAACCGCGGCACTCCATGATATTTCGCTCACGAGGTCGCGATTGGAAATCGCGGTTCCTTTCCACGAAATTCCTCATTTTTTCCTTTGACTCCGACCCTCAAATCATGGGAACACATCCCCACGCAAATGAGACTGAGTCTCATTAAAAATAGAAACGAATATGAAACGGAGCAAAACGAAGGGGAAAATCGGCAGATGGATGGGTGGAGTGACGATGGCTGGGATGGCGATGGGGAATATGGTGTTGGCGCAGGATGCGTTGCAGACTTTGGAGCCGTTGAAAGTGGTGGGTAGCGAAGAGGAGTTGTTCAAGTTGCTTGGATCGGGAGCGTTTGTGGGGGCGAAAGAGATCAGTGAGGGTGGGCATACCGATATTGGTAAAATTTTAGCTAAAGTTCCAGGAGTGTATGTTCGGGATGAGGATGGGTATGGAAATTTCCCTAACATTTCGTTGCGCGGAGCGGATGGCACGCGGAGCGAGAAGCTGACGGTTATGGAGGACGGGATTTTGACCGCACCATCGCCTTACTCTGCGCCGGCGGCCTATTACTCGCCGAAGCCAGCGCGGATGTCGGGGATCGAGGTTTTAAAAGGTTCCAGTCAGGTTCGTTACGGTCCGCACACGACGGGTGGAGTGATCAATTATCTTTCGACGGAAATTCCGGATGAGCAGAAATTTTACTCACGCACAACCTACGGCACCGACAACACCTTTTTCAATCATACGTGGTTTGGTGACACGGAAGAAACCAAGGTAGGCAAAATTGGATACTTGTTAGAAATGCATGGGCAGATCAGCGATGGCTTCCGTAAGGTTGATGGCAGCAATCAAGATACAGGATTTGATCTGGTTGAGCCGATGTTGAAAATGTTTTGGGAGCCGAATACGGCACTTAAGCAGCGGATCGAATTCAAAGTGGGTTACTCAGATATGGATTCGAGCGAGAGTTACACGGGACTTACCGAATCTGATCTCGCGGCAAATCCGGATCGTCGATACACGGCGACACAATTTGATCAATTCACTTCCGAGCATTGGAGAACCTACGCGAAATGGATTGCTGAGCCGAGCGATGCACTGCGTTTGGAATCGGCGCTTTATTACAATCAATTCAGTCGCGAGTGGGATAAGTTGGATCAGGTGAACGGAACTGCGTTGCATCAGGCGTTATTAAATCCGGGTCTAGTTAATGTTTTGAATGGAACCGCTCCGGGTACGATACGCACCACGAATAACCTTCGCGATCACGAGGGTTATGGCTGGCAGAACCAAGCGAATTTTAAATTCGAGACAGGTGAGATCACTCATGATTTGGCGGCGGGTATCAGGTTTCATTATGACAGGCAGGATGCCAACAGGTTGCGTTCCACCTATATCGCGGATGGAGTAGGAAATTTCACTCTTGGTGCGCCGGGTGCTCTGACCTTCAACGGAATCAGCGAAACCTTCGCGACGGCGGTGTTTGTCGAAGACGAAATTAAAATCGGCAAGCTGACGCTTCGTCCGGGCGTTAGATATGAGTGGTTGGATATGGATTTCACGAATTCTTCGGGCACTCAGTTTTCTGGAAATGAAAACCTGTTCACGGCAGGTATCGGATCGAGCTATGATTTAACAGATAACAGCACCTTGTTTTCCGGGATCTATCAGGGAGTTGCGGCTCCTGGTCCAGAATCGTATCTGGTTACAGGAACAGAGAACGAAGAGAGCTTAGGTTTTGAGTTGGGTTACAGATATCGTAAAGATAGTTTCAATGCCGAGATCATCGGATTCCTAACAGATTTCAGCCAGTTGATTTCCACCGATGCAGGATTTGGATTTACCAATACCAGTCAGAATGCCGGTGAAGCCCAAGTTTACGGTTTGGAGAGCATTGTGCAATACGATCCGGGTGTGGAGCACGGACTTGCTTTCGGTTTGCCGATGTATGTGAGCGCAACCTACACCGTCGCGGAATTCACAGGTGGAAATTTGGTGGCTGGCGGTGGTGACGGCGTTTATGCTGGTGCGCGCGACGGTAATGAAATTCCCTATATACCTGAATTGAAACTTGCTGCTGGAATTGGAGTTTCTGGTGAAAAATGGGAGGTTCGCTTGGATGCGAGTTACATGGGATCGACCTGGGGTTCCGGATTTAACGACGATGCAAATCTGACGCCTTCGATTCGTGACGGAAAAATTCCTGCGTTGCTGTTGTTTGATCTAACAGCCGATTATCAGGTTAACGACAACTTCAAGTTGTTGGCTGGTGTGTTGAACGTGTTTGACGAGAGGGAAATAGTCAGTCGTATTCCTGAAGGTCCGCGTGCAAACGCACCACGGATGATCTTTGGTGGCATAGAGGTGAATTTCTAATTCTTCAACCGTATTGAAGGATGTCCGCCGTGTAGAACCTTGACTTCAATGCCGAGCTCAAGCTTCTGGATTTTCTTAGCAATCTGTCGGCTGGTGTCACAGGCTTGGCTGGTGCAGTAAACGACAACCAATTTGTTTTCAGCGATTTTTGAAAACGCATCGGCCTCCATCTTGTTGGCATCTTCGCTGGGGTCGAGGTTCCACAAGATGGAATTTGGATAACCATTTTTTTGCCATTCGTTTCGCGTTCGGGCATCAATCCAGAGTACGTTTTCTGGGACTTGATCGAAACAAATTTCGTCCGCTTTGATGATGGCGGGATCACAAATCGTTACGGGAGCGGGCTTGGGATTTTTAGCTATTGCAAACCAACTGATGCTGGCGGCGGAGGCCGAGATCGCGAGTAGAATTGCGATTTGAAAAACGGACTTCATGGTTATTTTGCCGGACTGACAATTCTGGCGAATCCTTGTTGTCTCTGATATTTATCGATATCGATATCGGATTCGATTCCGATCAAGCAAAGCCCTGGGGTGGCGGTGCTTTTGGGAGTGATGCGGACGTCGTAAGATTTGCCTTCTTCGACAGGGATGATTTCCGAAGTGTAGTTTTCGTTACTTACGGAAATTTTTTTGATGCGAACCGGTTTTTCGTAATCGATTTTGACGCGTATGGATTTGGGTTCGGGTTTGGAATTGAGATCCCAACTGAGGGTTTTTGGTTCCAAGGTAATGGCGGTTGGGATTTGGATGCGAAAGGTAACTTGTGAGGAGGGTTTTTCATCTGGATCACCTTCAAGCCAAACAAGCACTGTTTTATCAACCGTGCCTTGTGCGTTTTCGACTTTAAAAGCGACGCGCATGACGCCCGACTCACCGGTTGCGTAGGTGGTTTTGCGTCCTAAAAATTCCACAGCAACACAGGTGCATCCAGCATCTGCGTCGCGGATTTTGATGGTCTTTTCACTGGTGTTGGTAAATTTGAACTCGCGAGTGACTAATTCTTCTTTGATTCCAGCGTGAGCTTCGTAAAGGTCCTTTTCAAATTTCACACTCCCAGCATGCAAGAAGGTTGTTAGAGCAAAAAAAATAAATGCGAATGATTTCATGACGTAAATTATGAAACTATGACTTCTGGGATATAAGCTCGACCGCGATGATCAATCGCCCGCCACGCCATTCTGGGCCTAGGATATAGAGAGGTTGCCCGCTTTTGATTGTAACATCGGATTTGAGGACTTTTTTCCGACTCAGCCAGAGGTCGATACTCAAAGGTATTTCGTTCTTGGTTGGTGCTAAACGCGTTTCAAATCGAACGAGAACTTCGTCGGATGGTTTGAGAGGCTGGGACCAATTTTCGTATGATTTGAAAACGGCTTTGGATTCGGAAGCTAAGTATCGATAGTGCTTGAATTGCAGACTCTTTGCGGCACTGAGTTTGGTTTTTGTTTTCTCGGAAACTTTTTCGGCGCGTTGTCCTGCTGCGGTGGGGTCGCCGTTGGTTGCATAGTAAACGGTGACATTGATAGTTCCTATTTCTGCTCCAGCAGGATCAGTTTGTGCGTGTGTAATCGTTGCCGAGATCGCGAGGAGTACAACGAGGCATAGGTGGCAGAGGAATGATCGTTTCGAAATCATTGGACCGGTTCTTTAGCGGATTCTGACTCCAAGGATGCGGTGTTATCGGATTCCTTTGGCGTTGGAAGGTAGACGGTTTCAGAAAAATCAGTGGAGTCGGGGATGGCGGTGACGCCTTTTAATAAAATGACCGTCGCCTTGTTTTTGGCGGCTGGTACCCATTCGGCATGCACACCATCTTCGGGGGCGTAAACCAAGGGAGCGATAAGAGTTTCGGTAGGTTTCTCGATTGCGATGGGCTGTGGTTTTGCGCCGCTTTGTCTGCCAATTGCAAAGGAAAGCACCATGCCGGCGCAGGCAGCGAGGGGCATAAGCCAAGTTCTCCAAGACGAGCTATGTCTGAGTTTCGTGGTTTGAGTGGAGGAAAGTTCCATTTCACGAATGCCTTGATTGATTCGGGATAGAAAAAAATCAGGGTAGGGAGGTTCTTCGTTGGCAGGGATGTTTTGCGCAAGAATTTCTCGGAATTGACGTAGCTCAAGATGAGCTTTGAGATGTTCAGGATGAGCGGCAGCCCAAGCATTCATCTCAGCGAGTTCGGAGCCGGTGAGTTCATCATCCAGCCACAAAGCCAGTTTGGTTTCATCGGGATTCGTATTCATCTTTTAATAAGGTTTGGAGTTTCTGACGGGCGTAAAAAAGTCGGCTCATGACGGTGCCGAGTGAGCATTCCATCACGTCGGCGATTTCTTTGTAAGATAGGCCTTGAACATCTTTGAGGATGACGATCTCGCGATGCTCTGGGCTGATTTTTTCCAAAGCCGCGCTGATTTTGATGCGGAGTTCCGAGTTGCTGAGCGCCTCATCCGGGGATTCGATGAGGGCTGGGGCGGTTCTAGCGGAGAGATCTATGCTGTCTCGATCAAAGATTTCGTCATTCAATTCGCCAGAGCTTTCGATTTTGCGTTTGCGCATCCAATCATACACGACGTTGTGGGAGATACGGAACAGCCATGTGGAAAAGCGGGAGCGAGACTCGAAGCTTGGCAGGGCTCTCCATGCTTTGATGAAGACGTCTTGAGATAAATCCCAAGCATCCGCTTCGTTTCTGACCATATTCCGTATCATTGCGTAGATTTTTCCTTGGTGGCGTATAACAAGTTGGTTGAAGGCATTCATGTCACCTTGTTGCGCAAGACTGACCCATCGAAGGTCTTCATTTGGATCGTTTTCACCCATACTTAGCGTTTCGGCAGGATCTTGCTCAGGGTTGGACGGGGTGGCGCTTTGGTTATTCATGTAAAATGCCAGAAATTTTCCTAGTGGAATCATGGGGCGGTGCGCCGGTATAAGCAATGTCAGAATCAGGCTTGGAGCTTATCCGCAGGGTTTACATTTCAGGACCAGAGGTTAAGAATTGCCTGCATGGAGGCTGAAATCAGGCAGAGGTTGGATGAGTTCATTCGCCGCAAAGGGTTACGCAGGACGACTCAGCGTGAACAAATTGTCAGCGTCGTTTTTTCGCGGGATGAGCATTTCACGGCGGAGGAACTGTTTGAGCGGGTGCGTAAAGTGGATTCCGAAACCTCACGCGCCACCGTTTATCGGACACTCGGGCTGTTGGTGGAGGCCGATCTTTTGAGACAAATCGATCTAGGCGAAAACCAAGTGACCTATGATCCAAATTTCCTAAACAAGCCATCGCACAACCACTTGGTCTGCATCGATTGTGGGAAAGTGGTCGAATTTGAAGACGACAACGTCGATATTCAGACGGATTCCGTGAGTCGGAGCTTGGGATTTAAGACCGTGCGTCAATCGATCAAAATCGAGGCGAACTGCGAGCAACTCAGGTTGAACGGACGCTGCCCCAATTTGATTGCCACGCGACTTACAGGAAAACGTCTTCGTAAGAAACGCTGATGGACAGATCTAAGCCGCGCTTTAAAATATCTGCGCTCGCCGCGAAAACGAAGTTTCGCAAAGCGCTTGCGGATTGGTTTTTGCGGGTGGGGAAAGATTACCCGTGGCGAAGAACCTGTGAGCCATACCCGATTCTAGTTTCGGAAATGATGCTCCAGCAGACGCAGATCGCAACGGTTCTTGGGAAAGGTTACTACACGAGGTTTTTAGAAAAATTTCCGGATATAGAGAGCTTGGCGAAAGCGGATGATGAGAGTTTACTGAAAGCATGGGAGGGTTTGGGATACTATCGCAGAGCTCGCATGCTTAGGGAAACTGCTAGAGCGGTTTTAGAAAAACATGATGGAAGATTTCCGGAAGACGAAGCGGTTTTGCTCGATTTACCAGGCATAGGTCCCTACACCGCAGCGGCTTTAATGGCGTTTGCTTTCGGAACCCCATCGGGTTTGGTCGATGGTAATGTATCGCGGGTATTATCGCGGATGATGGCAGATGCGTCGCCCATTGATGAGCAGGCAGTGATTCGAAAACATCGTGAATGGGCTCTGGCCTTATGTGATCCAAAAAGCCCGGGAATTCACCATCACGCGATGATGGAATTAGGACAGGCGATATGCCGACCCGGTCGTCCAGCTTGCGAGATGTGTCCTGTCGCTTCGTATTGCCAGTGCCCCGAACCCGAGAAACTTCCGATTAAAAAACCTTCGGTAGCAATCACCAGTGTCGAGGAGTATGCCATTTTTAAACGCGATCCATCAGGTCGAGTTTTGCGCCTCTTCCGCAAAATCTGTGGGTTAAAACTGGCTTCTGAGCGCTTCAGATCGGCGCGAAGTTCTTGGAAGTTGCCCACAACAGGCCGATTCGAGAATGGGTCTGAAACTCGTCGAAGAAGCGGGCTG
>JAJTHK010000100.1 GCA_021298895.1 Luteolibacter sp. | reverse complement strand
TGACACACTGAGTTAAACTATGGCCGGTCAACCCGCACCGACCATGAAACCAAAAGTCAATCAATCCGAATCCGCCCGTTCACGCCGCCATTTTTCCGCCGAGGAAAAAGTCAGGCTCTTGAAATTACACCTTGTTGAAAACAAGCCGATCTCTGTCATCTGCTAACTTGTTGTATGCCTGGCAGTTTATTTGGCACTCTGGCAGTTTATTTGGCACTCAAGACATGAATGCCAAAAATCTTAGCCCATAACTTGTTGTATGCCTGGCAGTTTATTTGGCAGTTTATTCTGTGTTGTATGCCTGGCAGTTTATTCTTGAGGAAAATGTTGCTCATGTAACTTGTTGTATGCCTGGCAGTTTATTTGGCATGGCAGTTTATTTGGCAGTTTATTCTGTGTTGTATGCCTGGCAGTTTATTCTTGAGGAAAATGTTGCTCATGAAAGCGTCGCGACAGAGCTGTGGCATCAGCGAGCTGATAA
Source organism: Luteolibacter sp. (assembly GCA_021298895.1). GTDB lineage: Bacteria > Verrucomicrobiota > Verrucomicrobiia > Verrucomicrobiales > Akkermansiaceae > Luteolibacter. Next base: position 28,418 of record JAJTHK010000100.1, on the reverse strand, counting down.
AGAATTTTGCCAACCTTTCCTCGCTGCCTATGACTGCTCCAAGCGCTACGATATTGCTTAAACATATTCTCATCCATCTTGCGGTTCGCGCAGTCGCCATGAAGAAATAATGAACGGTTTAAAATGAGTCGATGCTCATGACATGAAAATTTAGGGTTCGCTTTGGCTAGATCATCAAGCCGCGAAGTGAATGCGCTCAGACAATCATGGTTGCCAAGAACGTAATGAATCGATTCGCCATAAAATTTTTCTAATAATTGATTTAACCAATCGATGGCTGCTGAGATCGTTACGGATTGATCGGAAAGTTCGCTCCAGCGGAAATCGAACACGTCACCATTGAGAACCAACACATCGGCTTGGGTAACTTCGTCCATGCGTTCGGACAACAATCGGTTCCCCTCAGATCGCGGTGAAAACAGGTGAAGATCAGAAATGACAAGTCCACGCTTCATTTCTAAGCCGTTGTTTGCATGCCCTCCGAACTCATCGGGCATTTGAAGGGAAAATGAGATTCGTTGAGACGATCCATAACGTAGCGTTTAGCATGAATAAGAATCCTCAGGCAAACTGAATTTAAGAGTTCCAACCACGAATTTCACGAATCACACGAATAAAGCCGGGATCCAAAAGCGGTCTGTGATAACGAAGAAAACAGATTTATTTTCTTAACATTCGTGCCATTTGTGAAATTCGTGGTTAGAAATCCTCTTCATAAAAAAGCGCGGATCCGTTTCCAGATCCACGCTAATTTTTTTGTTAGAATATATTACAGACTTGCGAGAACTGATTTCAACGCGTCGAAATCGGGTAGCTCTCTTGCATTCTCTTTCACGTCAACGAAACGGACGATGCCTTGTTTATCGATGAGAAATGCCGAACGTTTTGGTACGCCGCCCATGATCAAATTAGCTTCTGGGACAAACTGCTCGTAAGCCACGCCGTAGTCCTTAGCGACGGTGTGTTCATAATCGCTGAGTAGAGGCAGGGTGATGCCATCGCGCTGCGCCCATGCTTCCTGGGCGAAGGGGCCGTCGCCAGAGATACCGAAGACTTTCGCGTCGAGCGCCTCGTATGCGCTGATCCCGTTGGAAACATCGCAAAGCTCGGTGGTGCAAACGCCCGTGAAAGCCATTGGCACAAACAGGAGAACGACATTGGATTTGCTAATTTCCTCGCTGAGCTTGACCAGTGCTGGGCCGGTGGCGGTTTTGGTGACTAGGGTGAAATCGGGTGCGGGATCGCCTACTTTAATTGACATGATAGTTGGTGTTGGTGGTTTAAAAACGCGGTTACTTTAGTCCCAACTACGCCGCGGTCAACCCCTGTCATCACCGTAAAGTTCGGATGCGTATCTGGATATGGTGAAAGAATATCTCGCGCAAAGACGCAAAGGCGCAAAGAAAGAGGAATAGCTGGGCTTGATATGCTTTTAATCAAAAAATGCTCACAATTCCATCTGAGCAATTATAGGTTCAGCACTAGTCCAATCTGCCTGATCTAATTTTGCTTTGCGTCTTTGCGTCTTTGCGCGAGACCTACTTCTTCATCTCCCAAAAAGCATCGCGATCTCCGCTTCAGTGACCTCCCGCCATTCTCCCTCTTCGAGTTCTTCTGGGAGTTTGAAATTACCTATCGAAATGCGTTTCAGCGATAGCACATGATTACCGACGGCAGCAAACATGCGGCGCACCTGATGATATCGCCCTTCATGCAAGGTCACCAAAACTTCTTTCTCGCCTATCACCTCAAATCCCGCGGGCAAAAGCGGTTTGGTTTCGCTTTCTAACATCATTTCACCTGAGCCAAAAATTTCAGCCTCATTGCCATTAAGCGGTCTATCCAACCAGACATGATAAACTTTCAAGCAAGCGGATTTTGGATGAATGACTTGGTGGAGAAATTTCCCATCATCGGTCATCAACAGCATGCCAGTGGTGTCTTTATCGAGCCGACCCACAGGATTGAGTCCCGGGTTTCGTTTGGAAAATCGTGGTGGCAGAAGATCGTAAATCGTTTCGTCTGGATCCTCGGTGCTGCAGGTAAATCCTTCTGGCTTGTTCAACACAATTACCAATGGAAATATCGGATCCAAAGGCTCGCCGGCGACTCTCACGTCATCCGGTTCGGCATCGTCCTTGTGCTTGTAGGGAACGTCAGCAGCGTTGGTCACCGCGCCACTGCGCAGCAATTTATCGACCTCTTTACGCGACCCGTAACCGAGGTTTGCTAAAAGCTTTACCAATTTCATCTGCGGCAGAGGCTAGCAGGATTTTTCAAAAGACCATGCATTTTCTGGTCGATTACTTTTCAGAATCCAACAGCGCTTTGATGGTGGGTGCAAATTTGTTGTAAAAGAGCCCAAGTAATATCAACGCGACGCCAAGGATGATGAACGACGCCACGCGCATGAATGCGGTGAAGTCCCAGACATCGGAAATGAATAGTTTAGCCAAAGAAGCAACGAGCAGAATGAAGCCAAAGACTCTGACAATATGCAGGCGTTGCCATAACCCCGCGCTGACAAATATAAACCCTAGGATCGTCCACAACACGGCTGCAGGTTTCCAATCAAAGCGCCAAACCAACATTTGTGATGCCCAAGCTGCCATAAACGAGCACATGAGACCTGCAAATAAAGCGGTGAGCGCTCTGGGATCTTCGAATTGATAAAAACTAACAGGGCGCCATTTCCCAACCAGTGTAAGCACCACAAGCGCCAGAACCACCATTCCGCCTCGCCATGTTTGTATGTCGTTCACGATCTCCCATGTCCCATTTGTCGTGAAATAAGCTAACCATAACATCGATATCACGATCCATCCCAGACACTCCAAGGGACATTTACGTTCAAGGAATCCAAACAGCACAATGATTACACCAGCGCTAAGTGCAATCCAATCCCCCCATAGTTCTGGCGACCAATCGTAAAATCCAATTATGAACGCTATAAATCCTGTTAGGCGAAATAAGATGCACGCGGCTTTGCTTGCGATTTCTGAAATATATTTACGCCCCCATGAACTTCCGACCAACACAGCTGCGGCGAAAGCGATTAATACAGATATGAAAATGTGTGCGGTAGATCTATCTGATGCATAAACCAGCAGATGCAACGTAAAGATCGATAGAATGGCGGAGCTGATGGTTAAGCGCTCGCAGCGAATCAATAATGCTAATACTGCCAATACAAATGTGCAGCATTGAACGATAAGGTAAGGAGCGTGGCAGCCAGCACACGATCCAGCTGCGATTTGCCAGATGAAGCATGGGATCGCTAAAGAAAATAGCCATACCGGAAGAGCAGGTTGATAGGTGAAATCCACACCGCCACGTTGCTTGGGATCTGTCGGTTGGCGGTGCCAGAGCCAACACGCGGGAAACAACACCACCATGACAGATAGGAGCGCTGCTAGATGATCGACACTCAAACTAATCCATGCCGATAAAACTAAAAACCAAAGCGAAACCCATGCCAGTCCAGGTTGATGATGTTTGGAGCCAAATTTTAGGCAGGCCGCGGTGAGAGCAGTAGCAAGGAATCCCGCCGTGATCATGCCATGCATGTCTTCCAAGCGGAAAAGACATAAATAATGAGCCATGCAGGCTGCGGCAACTAAAAGCAATGCAGCTGCGCATCGGACGATAAAATGAAAATTTACATCATCCGTTTTTACCCTGACCAACACAACAGACGCCGCTGCTACAACCAACGCTGATAGAGCCATACTCCAGGCCGGAATATTCGAAAATGAATCACCTGCTGTAACAACTAGCCCAGCGCTAATCGCACCTGCAATTAGCGAGAATACCACTTCGCTCCGTCCTCTGAATCTCCATGCGGCAATGGCCAGCGTTAAGGATTCCATCGCAAGAACCAAACCGAGTTGATGGCCATCGTATTTTAAAACGAGAGCCAATGTCCCAACCGCAAGCCCTTGCGAAATATTTACGCCACCAGAAATCGTATCCTGCCGCCTTCCGATGATCCCAATCAACAAAAGAAGTATGCATATACTGCAGATACTTTCCAAAAATCTGCAGATCCATTTTGATCGATCCACAGGTAAGCAAACAATACCAAGAACAGACCGTTGTTGATCCCTGCAAACCATGCACAGCTACGTTCTGTTAGATTTTCTCGGTATCTTCCAAACAATCCCGGAATGACAAACATCATCCACAACGGAGGCAAGAACCACAGCATCGCCTGTGGATCTGAGAGCTCGCCAAATTCCATGTATGCTAAAATTTGAGATCCCAAAAAGCCTGCATAAGCACCAAGCATGGAAACCCAACCCGGGCCAGACCAACCCGGCCTCAACATAAAAATCAATCCAATGGAGGCCAAGAGCAGATTAGACGCGCAAGACATCCACCCAATGGGTTGCAGCATGGTTGCATAGGCCGCTAGCACCAAGCTGAATGTTGCAGTGACTCTGGCTTGTCGCATCCAAGAGACCGCCGTGATCGCTCCTGCTGATAGAAATAACAACCCTGCTCCAAGCGTTTGGCTGTCGATCACTTTGAGTCTTGCGACATGATGTGCTGCATACGTGCAGTAATAGAAAAACGCCATTCCGCCTGCCAATACCACTTCACCGAATCGTTGCAGATTTTCTTTCTTAGCTAACTGCCTACCGATTTCAGCAAGTGCACCCGCACAGAGAAATAGTGCCGTCAACCTCACCCCGTTGGACATGTCTCTGATCCAGTTTTGATAGGCGTAATTTCCCAGAAATACCAAACCGGTGAGCAAGATTACAATCCCGATCCGCACAAACCAAACCTTAGCGAAATCTAACTCAAACGATTCATCCGACTTCACCGGAGTTGGAGCAATTCTCTCCACCACAGGCCTTACCTCTGGCATAGCAACAGGCGCTGGGGTTTCTGCAATTTCCGGAGCGGAAGCATAACTGAGCTTGGCTTGTTTTAACGCCGAGATTTTTGATGCCTCGGAATCTATTGCCTGTGAATATGCAGGTAATGGTGGCGGTGTAACCTGATGTGTGTTTTCCAAAGCAACTTTAGGAGCCTCAGATAATCTCGATTCCAATTGAACCAATCGCGAGCGAATCAAATTCAGCTCCGTATTATGCATGATGCTCAGAGCCTCCAATCGCTCAAGAAGACGCTTCAACTCTTCTTTTTCCGGCGATCCTTCTTGGGAATTCATCCCTCAATCTTCTATCAGCAATGTTTCAGGATGAAACTTTAATTTTGAAGACTAATTAGATGCCTTCATATTCACGCCGGCCGATTTGCAAACCATGTTTTAACCACGGGTCGATTCAAGAAAATCAACGCAAGTGCTGGATAAACACCAGCTAATAAGGCCGCCTCCGATGGTTGAAGCAATGGCGAAAGTCTCCATAACTCCTGCCGCTACTCCAGGGGGAGCGCCAGCACTTGCCATCATTTCTTTCGTAAGGGGCACGGTATATATCAGTCCTAAAATGATATTGATCATTTTTTGGATAATGGATGCTACCGCATAACGGTTTGACCAAGTGACCGCGTTACGACGGTTTTTCAAAAGTGCAATACCTGAATAAAGAATCAGAAATGTGACTATAAGCATGATGACCGTACTGACAATGGTGACTCCTTGCATTTTCTCTTGCAAAGCAACTTGCATTTGCGCCTGTGGTGTATTCCCCATCAGCTTGATCATAGGATTCCCAAAGAAGCTAATCCATAGTGCCCAAATCGCGGCGGCGGCTCCAAGTCCTCCGAATATCAAATGCATGATGCCAAATACTTTCACTGTCTGCGGCGACCCTAGATGGGCATACTCTACGGCAGATAGACTTGCGACTTCTTCTGGGGAAAGCGGAGGAGGTTGATCTTGCATGGCATACTTTGAAATTGTTTCAGCTCATAATGTCGAGGTATTTGCTGTGCGGATCGCATTTCGCGGCTTGTCAGATATGCGATTTTAAGCGATGAATCATTTATGCTGACTCGGAAATCTTTATCTATCTTACCCGCCATCGCTGCACTGGTGATCGCTTCCTGTGCCGTTTCATCTTTCGATCCAAATACTGGGGAAGTCCGCTCCTCCACGCCATCAAGCTCTCTGGTTTCACAAGGGTTGAAACAATTTGATCAGATGAAGCGGGAAAAGAAAATCTCAACAAATCCCGCATACAACGCGCAAGTCCAACGCGTTGCTACTCGATTGAAATCTGTTATCAATATTCCGAATGCGAAATGGGAATTCGTGGTTTTTGAAGATTCCACTCCCAATGCTTTCTGTCTGCCTGGCGGTAAAGTGGGCGTGCACAGCGGACTGTTTCAAATCACGCAAAACGATGCAGGACTCGCAGCAGTGTTAGGTCACGAAATTGCCCACGTGGTTCTCAATCATTCCCAACAACGCGTGAACCAAGCCACTGGCGTTGCAATAGGAACGGTTTTGTTAGATGCAGTTCTCAATGCAAAAGGCGTAGATAAAACGGGTCGTGCCGCGGCTGCCACCGGTGCTGCTGCTGCCGGGACAGTTGGCCTCATTTTGCCATACTCACGTAGAGCCGAGCTCGATTCCGATAAACTCGGAACCCTCTACATGGCGCGCGCCGGTTACGATCCAAACGAAGCCGTAAAGCTCTGGGAACGCTTCTCGGCATGGCGCATCAAACAGGGTGATAAGGAATCGCCCGAATTCCTACGCACGCATCCTCTGGATCAAACTCGCATCGTTGCACTCCAAGAGTTTTTACCCAACGCCAAGCGCGAGTATAAGCCGATGTAAGGTACAGTGACGATTTTGAAACATTTCGTTTCTTCTGAAGTTCGATGAATTCATGGTGTTATTCATAAGTCATCTCAGAGCATTCCGCTTTGTTGACCTATAAAATACCACATTGAACCATGAAAACTTCCTTCATACTGCTTGCCACTGCGCTTGCCCACACGACGCTCTTCGCGGATGAGCCCACTCTCAGCTTCCAACGCCTATCCACCGTGCAGAACGGCGTCCCTGCGGATCTCTTCGCTCAGTCCGCCGCTGAAATCGTAAAATTCGATCCTATCACCAAGCGCATGTTCGTTGTAAACGGTGCGACTAACTCAATCGATATCTTCGACGCGACGGATCTTAACGAACCAGAATTAATCAAATCGGTAAATCTCACCGAGTTTGGCAATCCTAATAGCGTCGCCATCAATCCAAATTTCAAAGCAAACGAAGTCGCTGTCGCAGTAGGCGCGGATAATAAATCCCTAGTACGTGGCAAGGTCGTGTTCATGAACAAAGATGGAGTGCTCCTCGGTACGCCAGTTACCGTTGGCTATCTTCCTGACATGCTCACATATGACGAAAAAGGCAAAACGCTTGTCGTCGCCAACGAGGGCGAACCTGACGATAACTACAACGATCCAGAGGGCTCAGTATCCATCATCCGCATTAACGGCAGCAGACGGACACACTCCGAAGTTACCTTCACTCACCTCACTCCTGAAGACGTTCCAGGTGTTCGCATCACGGGTCCCAAAGGCACCACCGTTGCTAAAGATCTTGAGCCTGAATACGTCGCCATCGATGGCAATATCGCTTTTGTCACCTGTCAGGAAAACAACGCGGTTGCCAAAATTCATATCGCGAGAAACCGTGTGTTATCGGTCATGCCACTTGGCTCAATCAACCACGGCGTGCTTGGTAATGCGATCGATGGCTCGGATAGAGATTTTGATGGTTCTAGTGGCGGTGGTGGAATTATCCGCATCGCCAATTGGCCGATTCACGGTTTGTTGATGCCTGACGGTATCGCGACCTACACTGCCGCCATCGAAGAAGGCAGTAAGAAAAAAGGCACCTTTTTCGTCACCGCCAACGAAGGCGACGCACGTGAATGGGGTGATTACTTAGACGAATCCCGCCTCAGCACCAGAACGCTAGACCCAAGCGCCTTTCCGCTCGGCAGCACGCTCAAATTGCCAGTCAATATCGGACGTCTCAACATCATCAATACAGAAGGACTTATTAACGGTACTGATACACATGAAAAACTTTTCAGCTACGGCTCGCGTTCGTTCTCTATCTTTGATGAAAACGGAAAAATGGTTTTCGACAGTGGACAAATGATCGAAATCTACATTGCTGAAAATTACCCAGATTATTTTAACAGCAATCACGAGGAAGGTCCTAGTTTGGACAATCGCTCTGACAACAAAGGTCCCGAGCCTGAAGCCGTCGAAATCGGTGTCATCGGTAACAAGACCTATGCCTTCATTGCTCTTGAGCGGTTCAGCGGTATCTTCGTGTGTGACATCACTAACCCACGCGACGTCAAGTTCGCCGGCTTCGGAATGAATCGTAACCTCGCGGTGGAGTTCGACGAAGAAAACCTCACCAACATCGCCGCCGCTGGTGACCTTGGTCCTGAAGGTCTCGATTTTGTGCCTGCCGACAAGAGCCCGAATGGGCAGCCCCTGCTTGTCGTTGCTAACGAAGTAAGTGGTACCACCACAATCTATCAACTCAGCGATGTGATTATTAGATGATATAAAATATTATTTCTGCTTTTTCCAAGAGCCGGCGGGAGCTTTCCTTCCGGCTCTTTTTAATGTCTAAAGCTCACCTCCCAAACTCAATACAAACTGCTTTCAAGTACTCGGCCTCGCGGAAAGCTGCGGGATGATCCGCTGCGTGGCCGCTGCGCCAGAGTTCTCTCCACGTTCTTCCTGATGCTTGTGCGGTTTCTTGGATGGTGCGGAAAAAATCATCTGAAGAAACATGTGCCGAACAAGAGGCAGCGACTAAGACTCCGCCCAGTCGTAAGCGTGATATCGCAGCGGCGTTCATATGTTGGTAAGCACGGATCGCCCCAGCTCGCTCTGATTCACGCTTCGCCAAGGTTGGCGGATCCGTGATGATGAGATCGTAGTTTTCACGGGTTTCGTCCATCCACTTAAATGCATCCGCCTGCACTGCGTGGCGTTTGACTTTTGAGATTTGATAGTTGTTAGAATTCAAAGAAAAATTCCGCGCCGCGCTATCGAGGGCATACGCACTGATATCGAGATCGGTCACCGATGATGCGCCACCCCTCGCAGCGTAGAGCGAAAACCCACCTGAGAAGCTGAAGACGTTTAACACATCGCGACCTTTGGCGAGCGTTTCAACGCGCGCGCGGTTATTGCGTTGATCGAGAAAGAATCCGGTCTTCTGGCCTTTGAGAACCGCCGATTCAAAACGCAATCCGTTTTCAGAAAACACCACGATTTCTTCGCCTGGCTCCCCGCAGAAGCCCTCGGCAATCGCGTATTTCTGCGTATAGGCTATGACGTTTCGGCTCATTCTGAGTACCAGAAATTTCGGCGCAAATACTTCGCGCAACACGGCTTCGATTTCCTCCCATCGCGCTAACCAACTCGTTGCATAAATTTTCACCACCAAAGTATCGGCATATCGATCTGCAACGAGTCCGGGAAAGCCTTCGCTTTCACCTTGGATCATCCGCGCACCATCGGTGCCGGGCTGAATGATACTCCCTTCACGCTTCGCCAAACAGGCACGCGCTTTTTCTAACCACCAATCGCGATCAATGGTCATCGGTTTTCCAACATGGAGAATGCGCAACCGAATCGGAGACTCCGCCTCATACATCCCAACCGCCATAAAGCGATCTCGCTTGTCATATATTACCGCGAGTTCACCGGTTTCACCCTCACGGTTTTGCATCTTGATGCTCTCCGCATAAATCCACGGATGGTTGCTCCGTATCGCGCTCTCCGCACGGGGATAAAGCGAAAGCCGCAATCTTGATTTCTTGTCATCGGTCACTCCGGATCATGGTAGCCTTAGACATTTTTAAATCGAGAAGAATTAGCTCATAATCCTTCACGTTGGGAGTTGAAATTTGAAATTTGAAATTTACTCTGGATACGTGCCCGCCACCTACACCACTCATGATCTTCCAGGCGGTCCACACTTGGCTCATGCTTATTTGCCAGAATCTGAATGCGCGGCGCTATCGATTTATATTCCGGTCGGCTCGCGTGATGAAACCGGAAACATTCCGTCGGGGCTTGCCCATTTTTCCGAGCACATGGCTTTCAAAGGCACAAAAACCCGCTCGGCCAAAGAACTCACCCTCGCCATCGAATCCGGTGGTGGCCAAGCAAATGCCTGCACCTCGGAAGATTACACGGTTTACGAAGCGCAAGGCGAAGCCGAGTTGATGCCAGTGCTGATCAATGTTCTAACGGATATGGTTTGGCACTCGACGTTTCCTAAAAACGAAATCTGTCTCGAACGCGATGTGATAGGCGAGGAAATCACCATGATACGCGAGACGCCATCGGATCACATCAACGATCTGTTAGCTGCAGCCACATGGCCAGAACATCCACTCGGGCAATCCATTTCCGGATCGTTGAAATCCATCGCAAAGATTGATCGTGCTTGTTTGTTAGATTTTGCAACCACTCATCACTTTCGTGATGACATCGTCATCGCCACTGCAGGACCGATGCCTGTAGATGCGATTCTTAAAATCCTGCTGCCGCTTTTGCCGAAAGAGTTCAAGCCTCCAACTCCACGCTCCAAGCAAACCTTATCTCCCTGCCGAGAAATCATCGAGCGTCGCCACACCGATCAACTCCAGCTTGCTCTTGCATGGCACACTCCAGGCCGCCAGGCGCCAGAACGCCACGCCTTGCGTTTACTATCGCTCATCCTCGGTGAGTCTTCGTCTTCGCGCCTTTTCACCGAACTCCGTGAAGAACGTGGGCTCTGCTATCAGGTCGGCTCCGAAGTTTCGCTTTTTGAGGAAACCGGCGCCCTCCAAATCCTCGCTGGCCTCGATCCCGAATCACGCAAGGAATCGTTGGAGACGATTTTGAAAGAAACTACCGATCTCGCCCAAAACGGCCCGCGCGCCGGCGAGCTAGAACGCGCCAAACGCCTTGCGATCGCTCAATCCAAACTCGGCTTCGAGTCCACTTCCGCTCACTGCTCATGGGTCGGCGAAGGCTTGCTTTTCTTCGGACACATTCCCTCGCCACAACAAGCCCGCGAAAACCTCCTGCAAGTCACTGACCAACAAGTCCAGGCGATTGCCAAAAAAATCTTCGCTCAAAAACCCGCAATGGCGGAGATCCGGGCGAAAGGAAGGTAGTAAAATCTCGCGCAAAGTCGCCAAGACGCAAAGGAATGGATAGCATAGCTTTGGCGCTAAATCGGTGATCTAGTTCTCCAGCGGTTATAGTAGATTATGCTTTCTTCGTCTGTGGATTTTCTTCCGGATATCATATGAAATACCAAATTTGCATTTTAAACTTTGCGGCTTTGCGGCTTTGCGCGAGAAATATGCATCTAATTTTAATAAAGCAGACCCTCATCATCAGAGTTTAAAGTTGCATGTCTTTCCAACCCTTCACACCCGCCCATTTCATCACTTTAGCCATCGGCTTTGTGATCATTGGAATGTTGATTGTATTAGCGAGACGATCTGAAAAATCCCAACGTATCATCACTGCGCTGCTAGCGTTTTGTAATTTGGTTTCATATCCCTTCGCTCTATATGCGTGGCGTGAATATCCACATTCGTTAGATAATCTTTTGCCTTTTCATCTTTGCGACCTCGCGGCGATCGTTGCGGGGTTCGCCTTGGTGACGCGTAGACCCATTCTGCTCACGCTGACGTATTTTTGGGGACTCGCCGCCACCACTCAAGCACTCATCACACCTGCTCTCAGTATAGGCCCGCCTGAACTTCCGTTCATCCATTTCTTCTTCCAACATTTTGTCATCGTCGCTGCGGCTCTTTACATTCCCATCGTTCTAAAATGGAGGCCCAAACAACCTTGGTGGAAATCCCCCCTCAGCGTGCTCGCTATTTCCATCGGCTACCAAGCCACCGCCTTGCTGATCAATGCGATTTTAAAAACCAATTTTGCCTTCGTTTCAGACTTTCCGGATAATCCCTCTCTCATCGATCACCTCGGCCCATGGCCGGTTTACTTGTTCGCGATGCAAGGCCTCGCGCTGATTTTTTTCCTGCTCCTCGCCTTACCGTTTCGCCGATCATCTGCCGACTGAATCGCCATGAGATCTTCCTTGCCCTCTAGTTAGATACGCATCATCCTATACTATGGAAAATTCACAACAACCTAGTCAACAGTTACCACAAACATCTGGTATGGCAATCGCCAGCTTGGTCACAAGCCTCACATGTCTCGCGCCTCTCGCTATTATTTTTGGTCACATGGCGATGTCTCGTATCAAACGTTCTGCGGGTCAATTGACCGGATATGGTTTGGCACTTGCCGGCACGATTATGGGTTATGTTGGCTTGGTTGTAATGATACTGATTATTCCCTTCATGTCCGTTATGTTCGTTGGTGCTCGCGCATGGAAAAAAGGCTCGGATCGCGCGGCTTGCATCATGAACACCCGCAATTTGCAACAAGCGGTGCGAGGCCATCAAAACATGACTTCCATGAAGGTTGGCGATCCTATCGACTGGAATGTTATCTTTGGTCCCGATGGTTATCTTCCACAGCCGGTCTGCCCACTCGGTGGCACATACACCTTTGTCGAAACCATCCCTCCAGTCGGCACCTTGGTAGGTAGTTGCAGTCATGCGGATCACGTGCCCGCTGATCATTCAACTTGGTAAAAGTATCTTCCGGTAGCGAGAACTGGGATTTTTTGTTCGTAAATCATTATGTATCACGAACAATACCCGCCCATGAGTTTTAGAAAAACCAATCTCGCCTGCACTTTGTTACATAGTGCTTCTGCTATCCTTTTTTCGATTACGTTCGCATCTGCGCTTAACGATGAGCCACCTACAAAGACCGAGGGGACGGCGAATCCTAAACCACTTCCAGCACTTGAAGAAGAGAAGGCCATTCTAGCCAACATCAAGGCCCCCGATGGCATGGTGACCAAACTGTTCGCTCGCGAACCCGATGTCCAGGATCCCACGGCCATCACTTTTGACGACCAGAACCGCCTCTACATCGCCGAGACTCATCGCTTCGAGCGCGGGATTGAGGATAATCGTCGCAACCCTTGGGTGGCAGATGATTACAAACTCACCAGCACCGCCGAGCGTTTGGAAATGTTGAAAAAATATGCGGAGAAATTCCCGGATAAAAAGCCGATGGAGTATTTTACGAAATACTCAGAAATGATCCGTGTCATTGAAGATCGAGACGGCGATGGCAAATGCGATCACGCCACGATCTATGCCGATGGCTTCAACAATCCACTCGACGGCACCGCAGCCGGAGTCATGGCGCTTGATGGAAAAATTTATTTCGCCTGCATTCCACATGTATGGTTGTTAGAAGATACCAATGGTGATTTGAAAGCAGATAAACGCGAGTCGCTACAAGAAGGCTACGGTATTTCTGTTAGTTTGAGCGGACATGATTTGAACGGCTTCGCGCTCGGTCCCGACAACCGCATCTGGTTCACGATTGGCGATCGCGGCTACAATTTGAAAACCAAAGAGGGGAAACATCTTTATTCTCAATACGAAGGTGCCGTATTCCGCATGGAGCGCGATGGCAGCAACCTAGAAGTCGTTCACACTGGATTGAGAAACCCAAAGGAGATCGCATTCGATCGCTACGGCAACGCCTTTTCCGTCGATAACGAAGCCGACATGCAAGACATGGCTCGCTGCGTCGCCGTCGTGGAAGGCGCGCACTCGGGTTGGCAGCGCGGACATCAAGCGTTCCAAAAATTCACCACCCTGATCCAAGGAACGAGTCGTCACGACACCAACTGGATGCGCGAGCGCCATTGGGACATGGACAGCCCGCTACGCCCGCGCGCCATCTTAGCTCCTGCAGGTTGGGTCAGCAAAGGCCCGTCGGGTCTCGCTTACAACCCTGGCACGGGGCTCTCGGAAAAATGGGACAACCATTTCTTCGTCTGTGATTTCACCGGCGCTACCAGTGCCGTGATTGGTTTTCGCATGGAGCCAAACGGCGCGGGCTTCAAAATCGCCAACAAAGAAAACTTCGTATCTGGAATGCTCTGCACCGATATCGAGTTCGGTTACGATAGCAAAGCCTACGTGACCGATTACGTGGGAAGCTGGCCGACCCATGGATTTGGAAATATTTTTTCCTTCGAAGATCCTGCTGAAACCGCTAAGCCGGAAACCAAACAGGTCCGCGAACTATTCGCGAATAGCATCGAGAAATTGTCCGCAGAGAAACTCGCCGAGCTGCTCCGCCATCCAGATATGCGAGTGCGCCTCCGAGCTCAGTTCGCTCTCGCGGAGAATCCTGCAAATCGGCAGATCTTTGTCGCAGCGACTAACGAGAAAGAAAAAATCACCACACGACTGCACGGAGTGTGGGGACTTGGAAATCTCGCCCGCTTGAAAAACGACAGAGCCTCCGCTGACGACCTCATCTATCTCTGCGGCGATGCCGATGCGAAAGTCCGCGGCCAAGCCATCCAATGCCTTGGCGATCTCAAGTTCAATTCTCCGCTCAACATCGCAATGTCACTGCTCAATGATTCCGATCCGCGCACTCGCATGCTCGCTGCCATCGCCGTTGGAAAACTCGGACACAAAGGACAAGTCCCCGCTCTGATGGCTCTCGTAGAAAATAACAACGACCAAGACGAATACGTCCGTCACGGTGCAGTTCAAGGCATGGTTCGCCTCGGTAAGGCCGATGCCATTTACGCCTTCGCCAATTCCAAATCCCCAGCAGTACGGCGCGCGGTTGTTCTCGCCTTGCGTCGCATGCAAGACGCCCGCATCGGTGATTTCCTGAAAGACTCCGACCTCTCCATCGCGGTCGAAACCGTTCAAGCAATCAACGACAATTACATCGAAGGCGCTCGCCCTGCTCTCGCTGCAGCAACTCACCTCATCGGCAAATCCACATGGGCGGTCGATCTCCGCATCCTCAACGCGATGATACGCACGGGTGGCGATAATAATATCCGTCGCTTGCTCACCATCGCCGCAGACGAATCGCTCTCGGAAAACGCCCGCACCGAAGCGATGTTTCTTGTTAGACGTTTCGAAAAAATTCCGCCCACCGATCCAACCACCGGCATGTATCGCCCTATCCCAGAACCACGCAATATCGAAGCCGTGACTCCGGATATCCGTAAAACGATCGAATCCCTGCTCACCAAATCCTCAGGCAATTTGCTTGTCGAAGTCATCGGCGCTGCTGGACAATTCAAAGTTTCCATCCCACGTGATGCGATGTTTGGCCAACTCACCGGCAAAAGCATTCGTCCGGACATACGTATCGCCGCACTCAAGACCCTTGAAAAGGACGCGCCCAATGAATTGCCTAAAACCCTCGTCGAACTCATGGAGGATCCAGATGCACGCATTCGTGCCGCGGCTCTCGAATCGCTTGGCAAACTCGCACCAGAAACCGCGTTCGAAGTCGTTACCAAAATCCTCACCTCCGGCAAACCGGACGATCAACAGCGCGCATACGCCCTGCTTACCAAGCTCGAGCATCCCAAAGCCGCTGGCACGCTCCTAGAGCGCTTGAAAAAGCTCTCCGCCCAACCCGCTGCCGTCCAACTCGATATTCTCAACGCCGCCGCAAAACGCCCCGAGCCGGAATTCAAAGCAAGCATCGCTGAATACGAAGCCTCACTGGATAAAGCCAATCCACTCGCCGCATTCCAAATCGCTCTCGAAGGAGGCAACCTCGATAACGGACGCAAGATTTTTCATGGCAGTGGAAACTGCGTGCAATGCCACAAAGCCGGCGACCGCCCCGGAGGCGAAGCAGGCCCGAACCTCAATGGCGTCGGGGCCCGTCAAAACACTGCCTACATCCTCGAATCCATCGTGAACCCCAGCGCCAAACTCACTCCCGGATATTCACCCATCGCCATCACCATGAATGACGGATCCCTCGTCTCAGGCATGATGATGAAAGAAACCGATACCGAAGTCGTCGTCCGAAACATCGAAACCCAAAAAGAAACCGTCTGCAAAAAAACCGATATCAAAAACCTACCGCCGGTCATGTCCACCATGCCGCCCATGGGTCTGATTCTAAGCAAATCCGATTTACGCGACCTCGTGGCTTTTCTTGAGTCGTTGAAAAAATAAGCGTCACTTAAATTCTCAAAAATGAGAATTTAGAAGTTGCCCCCCAGATCCACTACTGCTAATCTACAAACCGTGATTAAAAGTTTTGCCGACACAGAAACTCGGAGAATTTTTGATCTCACACCGTCTCGAAAACTACCAGTTAGCATTCAAACAAGAGCGAAAGTGAAACTCGATCAATTGCATGCAACCTCCGAGTTGAATCATCTTCGCATACCACCAAGTAATCGATTGGAAAAACTATCAGGAACACTTCGCAGATATCACAGCATACGAATCAACCAACAATGGAGAATCGTTTTTGAATGGAAAAATAACCACGCTTACGAAGTCCAAATCACCGATTACCACTGAGCCAGCATGAAAACTCTACCTCTTCCAAATGCCTTTGCTGAAACTCTTCGCGAAACACTCGAAGAATGGCCTTCATCTCAAAAGGAAATTGCCCTAGCAACTGGAATTCTTGCATCCCATCTTTCAGAGATGAAGTCTGGAAAGCGCCGCTGCACGCCTGAATATGACCTCAGACTTTCACGATTTTTCAATATGGAACCGGGTTTCTGGATGCGCCTTCAACTCCATTACGAAATGCAGCGGACGCGCTTGGATATCGGCGCTAGAATTGAATCCGAAGTTCATCCAGCAGCCTAATTCCCCAATGTCCGATTCCTCTAACAAAAAACCCCGCGTCAATGTCCGTCGTCCGGATGTGATGGAGCTTGTCTCGGCCGAGGTTGCGGTGCACTATCGTTCATCGCTGGTGGAAAAAATCAAAGATCAGGGCGGCAAGCTGACCTGCGGAAACACCACGCTGCTACTCGCCCGGGACTTCGGTTTCTGCTATGGTGTCGAGCGCGCGATCGATCTCGCCTACGCCTCACGCAAGGTCTTTCCCGAAAATCGCATCTTTCTCATCGGTGAAATCATCCACAACCCGGAGGTGAATCGCCAGCTCCGCGAGATGAACATCGTCTCCCTGCCATGGCGGGAAATTGATGCATCCTATGACGATCTGACGGAAGACGATGTCGTCATCGTCCCAGCCTTCGGCGCCCCGACGCATTTCATGGATAAGATCGAAGAGCGTGGATGTTACACGGTCGACACCACATGCGGCGATGTCATGAAAGTCTGGCGGCGGGTGCGCGGCTACGCAAAGGAAGGAATCACTTCCATCATTCATGGCAAGGCGGATCATGAGGAAACGCGCGCCACTTCCTCACGCGCGCTCGGTGAACACGGGACTGGGCATTACCTCGTTATTCTTACCCTTGCGGATGCGGATTTTGTCTGCAACCACATCCGCAACGGCGGAGACAAGGAAGCTTTTCTCAAGCGTTTCGCAGGATCTTATTCCGAGGGCTTTGATCCCGATCGGGACCTGCAGAAAATTGGCATCGCCAACCAGACGACCATGCTGAAAAGCGAGACGCAGGAAATTCAAAACCGCCTCTCCAAAGCTATCTCGAATCGCGACGGATCCTCTGAAAACTTTTCCATGTTCGATACGATTTGCGGTGCTACCCAAGAACGCCAGGACGCTTTGTTCGAGATGCTGAAAACCAAAATGGATTTGCTCCTCGTCGTTGGCGGATACAACTCTTCAAATACCGCGCACTTGGTTGAAATCGGTGAAAAAGAACTCCCCACGTTTTTCATCAGAGACGCATCGCAGATCACTTCTCTGGAGGAAATCGTTCATTACGATCTGCATCACCAAAAGGAACAAACCACAAACTATGCGAATGTGTTTGCCGGCAAGGATCACATCATCGTCGGCCTCACCGCCGGTGCGTCCTGCCCGAACAACCTGATCGAGGCGACGGTGAAAAAAGTTTTCGAGCTCCGCGGCGAGAAACTTTAATAGTCCGCTTGCCAGCCCACCGCGAATTTACAAATCTCCGGGCATGGAACATCACGTTTATTTCTGGCTCAAAGACGAATTCAAAACCGAAGCAGGTCGCGCACGCATGGAAGCCGCCCTCGCCGAATTGGTGAAATCCCCTAACATTTCCAAAGCCCACTGGGGCAAGCCTGCCGCTACCGAATCCCGCCCCGTCACGGATCATTCATGGGATTACGGCATTTCTCTCCAGTTTGATACGATGGAGGCCCACGAAACATACCAAAAAGCCGATCCCATCCACGACGCCTTCTCCGGCGGTCACCGGGAACTATGGGCGAAGGTTCTGGTGATGGATCTGGCCTAACAAAAAACTAATCAAGCCGATCTTTCCAATAATTTGGATGCCTGCTTGAATGTGCAACGGCTGCCACCACAATCACATTCTCCCGAATGAAGTAGGCGATGTAATACGGAAATACCGGACAATTGGTTCGTCGAAAACTTGCATTTTGCTCTCGCCATAAAAGTGGATGCTCCAGAATCATCGAACAAATCTCGACGATTTCCGTGTAAAAGCGTTTACCCAAACCAAGCTGTTTTTGCTCGTAGTAGTCAACCGCCTCAAACAGCTCTTGGCGCGCCTCAGGAAGAATCTCCATTTTCATGGATTCAAATGACGAGCAAGTTCCGCAAAAACCTCTTGTGCTGGAATTCCCTGAGTTTCACCAGCGTCATACCTTCTCATTCGCTCTCTTATTTCGAGAGTCCAGGCTTCGTCTGTTTCCAAAATTTCTTCTGGCTCGACACTGGCTAATATCCTCTGAGCCAAAGCAAAACGTTGGTCGGGCGGCAACTCAATCGCGCCTAAAGCTAGGGCATCAATCGTTTGGATCATACAGATTAATTTAATTCAATTTTCAAGCATGTCCAGTTTTCGTTAACCGAAAAATCCTGAAATCAACTCTACAAAATTTCCAAATGTGCAGGCCTGTCTGGCCCGGCGACACGCCAGTGGGCCAGATAATATTCTTTCATCGCAGACCGCACCTCCACTCTGAGTTTTCCCTGCTGCATTCCGTAATCCAACATGATCGTACCGCGTTGTTCTTCGCTAAGTTGCGAGTTCGGAACCAGCTCGATCACTTCTGTTTTCTCCCACTCTTCATCGACGGGAACATTAAAAATGTCTCCCGGCCAGTCCGCGATCTCAATCCGACTCAGCACGAAATCCTGAAATCTCTCATTTTTAAAACACCATGCCCGCGCATGCCAACGCTGTCCGTCGTGTGCCAACGCATGGGGTGCAATCTCACGAAAACTCAACGTGCCACTCTTCACGGAACCGTATTTCACCCGCAGTCTCCGCCGCTGATCCAACGCAAGAAATACGTTTCGCTGAACTGGACGACTTGCCTCGCGCGCAAGTGGACGAATAAAATCAACCGTGGCGGCGGATTGTATCCGCCCAGCCATTCCCATTAGCGGATTATCAACCCCCAAAAACAATCTCACCGCCTCCTCCAAGCGCGGCTCGTGCATCACGCAACTCATCCTCTCATGGGCCTCATACCGCTTCGCCCGCACATTATAAGTCAACGCCATCGGATTCATTTCCTGATATCCCTGCAAATCCGCCGATGCCTGGGCTGCCGATATCCCGAACACCGCCCGCAGATCCCCACGATTCACCACACCTTTCCACCAAGCCAAACGCTCGATAAAAAGCATCCGCTCCCTAGCAGCCCATTGATCTTTATTGCTCGTATTCCCCATAAATATACATCGTTAAAAAATAACGTATCGTTTTTCTTGACGCAATATCTCCAACAAATAACAAATAACGCATCGAATAAAACGACTTGCTACATTTCAACTACTAACCAAAACACTCGACCACCAGCCAAAACTTAAGAAACCTAAACAAGCCGCCACTTCTACTTAGTAGACGGAGCTGAAATCGAATCCATCTCTCGGATCCAACCAAACTACAGTGCGGGATTTCACTGGAAAAAACGTAAAACGTAGCCTAAATTGATTTTCGTATGACAACATCTTTAATATCACCGAAATATCAAATCGTCATCCCTAAGGAAATCCGTAAGGCGATGAATTTAAAACCCGGGCAGCGGCTGCAGCTCACCCAAGTCGAGGGGAAAATCGAAATCCGCCCCATCCTCACCCCTGTCCAACTCATCGGCTTCCTAAAAGGTAAGACCCCACTCAAACTGGAGCGAGAGCCAGATCGCAAATTCTAAAAAATCCTCCCCCATGCAGCACCACATCCTCGATTCATCCGCATGGCTGGAATGCCTGGATGCGGGCCCAAACGTCAAACACTTCGGCCCCATCTTACGCAAACTCCCCAATTTGATCATCCCCGCCATCGTCCTCACGGAAGTCCGAAAAGTCGCCCTCAAACAACGCAGCGCCGCCGAGGCGGAAGCCGTCACCGACTCCATGCGCAGCGGCATCGTCATCCCCGCCGACGAGACAATCTCCATCCTCGCGGCCGATCTGTTCATCAAATACAAACTCCCGCTCGCAGATTCCATCATCTACGCCACCGCTCTGATCCACAAAGCCACCCTCTGGACCCAAGACGACGACTTCAAAGACCTCCCAAACGTCAAATATTTCCCGAAATCCAAATCCTGAACGAGCAAATCGTATTATAGCGGCGATCACCAGTCGCCGATCTTCCCATTCTCATCCTCCCCTCCAAAAAATGCTCTTCTACGCCCACACTCTCAAAGACCAACCCAAGGAGAAATGGGAACCACTCTTCACTCCTTTTGATGAAGCTGAAGACGTGTGCCAACGCGACAATTGCGATAAATGTAAAAATTTAGAACCTTACCACGGCCACCTAAACAAGGTCGCTTTCTGGACAGCAAAATTCGTAGCCGAAATGTTTCCTAAAGATTCCGATGAATCGGAATCCGCACACCAGTGGGGGTATCTAACAGGAATCTGGCATGATTTAGGGAAATTCGCCCCAGCATGGCAAATCTACCTCTCATCCAAAGCGGATCCCCACGCCGGGGAAGTCTCCGGAAAAGTCGATCACTCCACCGCAGGCGCGCAGCAAGCCGTAAAAATCCAAATACTCGGTCACCTCCTCGCCTATCCCATCGCAGGTCATCACTCAGGATTACTTGATGCTGTATCCAACCACGCTTGCCAAAAAACACGCCTTGCAAAATCTGATCTTGCTGACTGGTCTGGCGCCCCGGAGGAAATTATTTCTGCTCCGCTACCAGCTCTTCCTTCATTCCTTCAGCGTGATTCGTTCTCTCTAGCTTTCTTCTCACGTATGATTTTCTCCTGCCTCGTTGATGCCGATTTCCTCGCCACCGAGTCGTTCATGAATCCATCGCAAACTTCGGTCAGAAACCAGATCCCCGAAAATTGTCTCCAAAAAATCGCAGATCTCGTCAGCAAACGAATTGATTCATTTGGCGAACCCTCACCTGACAACTTTGTCAATATACAACGCAGTAATGTAGTGGCGGACTGCCGTACCAAATCATCCGAATCCCCCGGACTCTTCACGCTCACTGTCCCCACGGGTGGAGGAAAAACACTCTCTTCGCTTCTGTTCGCGCTCCTTCACGCCATTCGCCACGGCCAAACCCGTATCATCTTCGTCGTCCCGTTCACCTCTATCATCGAACAAAACGCCCAAGTCATCCGCGACATTCTTGCTCCACTTCAAACACATGAATTCACTCCACTCATCGAGCATCACTCCGCGCTCTCGCCAGAGGTAGAAACTGAGCAATCCCGCCTCGCTGCTGAGAACTGGGACGCACCTGTCATCATCACCACCGCAGTCCAGTTTTATGAATCTCTCTACGCCGCAAAAACCTCTCGCTGCCGTAAGCTTCATAACATCGCCAACTCAGTCATCATTCTCGATGAGGCGCAAACGTTACCCGTCGATTTTCTACATCCCTGCCTCCGCGTTTTGAGTGAACTTACCGCCCACTATCACACCACCGCCGTTCTTTGCACAGCCACACAGCCAGCCATTCACCGTCACGAGCAGGATTTTCCCATCGGCCTCGAAAACTGCCGCGAAATCATCCGTGACACCGATGCACTTTTCACTGCTCTCAAACGCGTAGAACTAAAGTCGCTCGGTAAAATCCCTGATAACGATCTCGCCTGCAGCTTGCTCAATCATTCCCAAGCCCTCTGTATCGTGAATCGCCGCAAGCACGCTCGGGATATTTTCCGCCTTCTCGGAAACAGCGAGGAAAACTTCCATCTCTCCGCCCTCATGTGCGCCGAGCATCGCTCTCAAATCCTTACCGCCATTCGCAATCGGCTCCACGATGGCAAAGCTGTCCGCCTCGTCTCCACCCAGCTCATCGAAGCCGGGGTCGATGTCGATTTCCCCACAGTCTATCGCTCCCTCGCCGGCCTTGATTCCATTGCCCAAGCCGCCGGACGCTGCAATCGCAACGGCAAACTTACCATCGGCCAAACCTACATCTTCACCCCAGAGGACCAAAAAGGAGAAGCCTACTTCCGCGAGACTGCTCAAATCGCCAGCCAACTCATTGAGCTTCATTCTGATCTACTCAGCGAAGATGCCATCCATCACTACTTCGATCTTTATTACTATCAACAGAAACGCCGCTGGGACTCGAAGAATATCCTCGACAGCTTCCGTCTTGATGGCGGCGATAAAGTCCTTCCGTTCAAATTCCAATTCGCGACCGTCGCCAAGGAATTTAAGCTCATCGACGACTGGCAGGTTCCTGTCTTGATACCTTTCGATGACAAAGCCCGCGATCTCATCACCCAACTCCGCAACCCTGCCATTCCTCTTCATCGGAATCTGCTCCGCGCCCTTCAGCGCTATAGCGTCCAAATCTCCGCAGAACTCCTTAACGAAAACATCCGCTCTTTCGAGGTGCTGCGGGATGGTGAATTTCACGCTCTCATCTCCACAGAACTCAACTACTCCAATCACTTCGGCATTACCTTCGATGAAGAAGATGCTGGCAGTGCTAAACTAATCTGCTGACCTAACGGAAATATTTTTCAACATGTCGAACACTCATATCTATCTCAAAATCGCTGGCGATTACGCCCTCTTCTCTCGGCCCGAAATGAAGGTCGAACGCGTCTCCTACGATGTCATCACTCCATCCGCCGCGCGTGGCGTCCTCGAAGCCATCTATTGGAAACCTCAAATCCGCTGGATCATCGATGAAATCCACGTCCTCAACCCCATTCGCTTCACCAACATCCGGCGTAATGAGATTGGTAAAAAAATTTCTAATCCTACGGCAAAACAACTCAGCGGCGAGGAACCACCGCCAGAGGGGATTGATATCAACGACCACAGACAGCAACGCGCTTCTCTTCTGCTCAAGGATGTTGCCTACCTCATCAAAGCCCGCGTTCATCTCTTCGACACCCGCCTCGATAAAGACGGCCCAGCAGTCCCAGCCAATGAAGCCGCTGGCAAACACCTCGAAATGTTCAAACGTCGCGCCCTCAAAGGCCAAGCATTCCAACAACCCTACTTCGGTTGCCGTGAGTTCCCCGTCCGTTTTGAACTCATTGAAAACGAAGCCGATCTCCCAAAACCTGACCCTTCATTTCACGGTGAAAAAGACCTCGGTTTTATGCTTCACGATATCGAGTTCCAGCAAGACATCGCTACAAAGAAAGTGAAGTCGACCACTCCTCACTTCTTCCGCGCCAAGATGACCGATGGCGTGATTCTCGTCCCCATACTCCCGTTCAAAATTTGAAATTCAGTTCCCCATGATTCTCCAATCCCTCAACGACCTCTACACCCGCCTCGCAGAAGACCCGTCCTACGAGATCGCCCCACCGGGCTTCTCGCCGCAGAAAGTGAGCTATCGTATCGTCCTCAAACCCGATGGCTCTCTTTTCGCGGTGGAAGATGCTCGCATAGATGGCTCTCCTATTAATCTTCAAATCCCACAACCTGAAAAACGTACAAGCGCAGTAAAATCCCAATTTCTTTGTGACAAACGTGAGTACGTCTTGGGAATGGGCGCAAGCGGACTACGCCTAGATTGCTTTGAGGAATTCAAAAAGAAACATCTTGGTTGGGAAAAGGAAATCAACTCACCAACGTATGCGGTCCTTTGTAGGTTTCTGGAAAACTGGTCGCCGGAACGCTACGAGGAATTTAATAGTCCAGCGGACGTATTTGAATCGTTCGGTGTTTTTCAAATCCTAGGTGAGAAAACCTATATTCACGACTGTCCAATCATCAAAAAATGGTGGAGCGAGCGGAGCAATTCTTCGGATGAGGGATCAACCCGCGCGCAATGCCTCATAACTGGAGAGATTGGCGAGACCATTGGCATTCACCCTGACATCAAAGGATTCAAGAGTTCTGTTGGTCTCGTGGGTATTCAGTCAAACAGTTCATATGAATCTTACGGCAAATCAAAAACCGAAAACTGTCCGATTTCCAAAGCTGCGGCTTTTAACTATGCTACCGCTTTGACTTCCCTACTTGCAGGACCTCAAAAGAAAAAACATCGTACACGATTGGTCGATACAACGGTTGTTCATTGGACAGAGACTCAATCTGAACTTGAAGACATATTTGCAGCGATCTTTGGTGAGTCCTCCGAAAAAAACTCAGAAGGTCAGGATTTAAACCGCCAAGCTCAAATCAACCGCCTCCTCGCAGCAATCAAAAGCGGCACTCATTACAATGAGTTGGGTGATCCAAAAACACCGTTTTATTTACTCGGCTTGGAGCAACCAAATCCCGGTCGATTCTCCATTCGATTTTTCCACCGCTCTACCATCGCCGACCTAATCGATAAACTTCATGATCATCAACGATGCCTGGAAATCATCCGTGAGTTCACCGAACCCGTCGGCAAACGCCAAGCCGATTCCGAGTTTCCCGCCATCTGGCAAATCCTTCGCGAAACCGCCCGTGTTGCCGATGAAATCCCGCCGCTTCTCAGTGGTGCAATCGCCCGATCCATCATCGAAGGCACTCCTTATCCTGAAGGACTTTTCACCGCCATCATCCGCCGCATCCATGCAGACCGCAGCATCAACTATCTCCGCGCCGCCACTTTAAAAGCAGTGCTCACACGAAATCACAACCAAATCATACCCATCATGTTAGACACCCAAAACACCGATCCCGCCTACTTACTAGGTAGGTTATTCGCCGCGCTTGAAAAAACCCAAGAGGACTCCCTTGGAAATCTCAATGCCGGTATTCGAGACCGCTTTTACAGCTCCGCATCAGCAACGCCCGCAGCCGTCTTTCCGCGATTACTACGCACTTATCAACACCACCTCTCTGGTTTAAATGGCGGCGCAAAAGTGAACCGCGAACGTTTAATCCAAGAAATCCTATCATCCGTTGATGCCTCAGGATTTCCCAATCAACTCTCGCTCAAAAAACAAGGGATTTTCGCCATCGGCTACTACCACCAACGCAAAGATTTCTTCACCAAAAAAGAAACTGAAACCACAAACGCATAACTCTTACTAATCTTAATTCTAACTAAACCAACAACATGAACAATCGCTACGACTTCCTCTTCCTCTTCGACTGCCAAGACGCCAACCCCAACGGCGATCCTGATGCAGGCAACCTCCCACGCATCGATGTGGAAACCGGCCAAGGCCTCGTCACTGACGTTTGCCTCAAGCGCAAGATCCGCAACTTCGTCGCGCTCACTGGTGGTGGACAAGAGGGCAAACGTATCTATTTCACCGAAGGTGCCGTCCACAACCTCCAGCATAAAGGAGCTTTTGAAGCCATTGGAGAAACGCCAGCCAAATCCGTTAAGCCTGAAATTAAAGACAAAGCCACCGCATGGATGTGCCAAACCTACTACGATGTGCGAACTTTCGGTGCAGTCATGTCTACCGAAGTCAACTGTGGTCAAGTGCGTGGCCCAGTCCAACTATCATTCGCTCGCTCCATAGATCCAATTGTCTCCAGTGAACACGCCATTACCCGCACGTCCGTCACCAACGAAAAAGACATCGAGAAAGAGCGCACGATGGGTCGCAAATTCACCATTCCCTACGGACTCTTCAAAGCGCAAGGTTTCGTGAACCCGTTCCTAGCAAACCAGACCGGTTTCACAGATGACGACCTCGAACTCCTTTTCACCGCCCTCGAAAACGCTTTTCAATTTGATCAATCCGCAGCTCGTCCCGCAGGCAGTATGAACCCACGTGCACTGATTATCTTTAAGCACGATAGCGCTCTTGGATCAGCTCCAAGCCACAAGCTCTTCGATCTTGTCACGGTGAAAAAGAAAGACGGAATCGAGGTTCCACGCTCGATCAATGATTACGATGTCGCCATCGACGAAGCTGCGATGCCTGAAGGAATCACCCTCATCCGCCGTATCTAACATGCACATCACACCTTCATTAACTCCCGCCGCGATGGAGCGGTGGGAGCGTATGGATGTAAAAGGGCGCGAGTTGATACTTGCGCGCATTTGGTGTGTTCATTGCAAAAAGAATCACGGCATACGTGATGCAGAAGGCCATCTTCATCCATCTGGCGACATCATATTGTTGGGCTTTTGTCCATCCTGTGGGGGCAAAGTCGCACGTGTGATAGAGACAGGAGACACTATGGGACCAGCAAAATACTACCCTTAACGCTATTCATGCCCGACCCCATCTCCATCTCCGCCCTACAGCACTGGCTATACTGCCCGCGCCAGTGTGCGTTGATTCATAACGAGCAGGTTTGGGCGGAGAATCAATTCACGGCTGAAGGTCAGCTTCTGCACAAGAAGGCCAATGAAGACCCAGATGAACATCGATCTTCTGGCTCCATCCTCCGTCATCTTCATATCTCCTCTGAAACATTCAATATCACAGGCATCTGCGATATCGTGGAAATTCATTCTATGAAATCCACCACGCGCAACGTGGTGCCTGTGGAATACAAACGCGGCAAACCAAAATCCCACCGCGCGGATGAGGTGCAAGTTTGTGCGCAGTCGATTTGTTTAGAGGAAATGTTCCAAACAGAAATTCCATTAGGTTTGATTTTCTACGGGAAGACCCGGAGACGCACCGAGGTCATCCTTGATCAGGAACTGCGCGATCTAACATTTTCAACCATCACAGCCGTCCATGAGATGAAACAATCTGGCTTCACTCCGCTGGCGGAATACGATTCCAGCAAATGTGATGCCTGCTCGCTCATTGATCACTGCCAACCCAAAGCCATGCGACTTAAACGCGGAGCAGCATCATGGTTTGCCTCCAATCTCAAAACTGAGCCTTGAGATTTCAAATCCATGAAAACACATCTCAACACTTTATTTGTCACCCTCGAAGGCACCTACCTGCGGAAAGATGGTGCGGCCGTTGAGATCCGCCACGAAGGCGAAACCAAACTACGTGTCCCTTTGCATAATCTGGAAGGAATTGTCACCTACGGTTGGGATACCACGGTTTCAGCCAGTCTCATGGCAGGCTGTCATGAACATGGAGTTTCCATCACTTTTCTGACACCTCATGGAAAGTTCATCGCCAGTTCTTACGGAGGAGTCTCGGGAAATATCCTCTTACGCCGCGAACAATACCGCCGTGCTGAATCCGAGGCAGCATCGCTGTCCATCGCGCAAAATATGATTGCTGCAAAACTACACAACACACGAACCATCCTCCAGCGCGCCGCCCGTGACCACGGAAGCAAATCCGCCGAACGTGCCTATGCGCTTACGCGTGCTGCCGATTTTTTAGCCAGTCGCATCTCTGCCTGCTCACGTACGACATCGCTCGATTCGTTACGCGGGGTGGAGGGTGAATCTGCTGCGGCATACTTCGCAGTGTTCAATCACCTTCTCACTACTGACGATCCCAATTTCCAAATCATAGGTCGCTCCAAACGACCTCCACTGAATCGCACCAATGCACTGTTGTCTTTTCTCTATGTCCTTCTGGCTCACGATTGCCGTTCAGCCTGTGAAACCGTCGGACTGGATCCTCAGTCTGGATTTCTCCATCAACCACGATCGGGGCGTCATTCTCTCGCGCTAGATCTCATGGAAGAGTTTCGTCCCATTTTTGCAGATCGCCTGGCTCTTTCATTGATTAATCGCCAACAAATCCGTGCCGATGATTTTGAAGTCCAACAAAGCGGTGCTGTTTTTCTTAAACCGGACTCGCGAAAAAAAATCCTCACCGCTTGGCAGGAAAGAAAACAAGAAGCCTTCCACCACCCATTCATCGATGAAAAAATCACCTACGGTCTCTTACCTCAAATACAAGCCCGACTTCTAGCCCGTTACTTAAGGAATGATTACGATGCCTACCCAGCCTTTCTCTCTAAATAAGATTTGGGGCTGTACTAGCTAAGGCTTACTGCTGAGACTGTTTTACCCAGTATTTTAGCTGCTTCAAGAGCATTTGATGGTTACCTCCATTGAAGCGCCATTCACACGCCTTCAAAAACCATTGAAAGTTCTCTTTTTTGATGCCATTAAATCTTC
>JAJTHK010000068.1 GCA_021298895.1 Luteolibacter sp. | reverse complement strand
CCCACGCCAAGACCCTAACAGTATCTACGCCGCCGCCATTTCTATCTTCATTCAAAAAGCCCGCGCCAACCAACCCATCACCATCTACGGCGATGGCGAACAAACCCGCGACTTCGTCTTCGTCAAAGATGTCGCCGCCGCTCTTGCCCACGCCGCATGCAATACTGACATGCATGGCACCTACAACGTCGGCTACGGCAACAGCATCACCATCAGCCAACTCGCACAGCAAATCATCCAACTAACCGGATCTAAATCAAAAATCCTCCACGCCCCGTCCCGCCCAGGCGATGTCAAACACTCCCGTGCCAACATCGACCGCCTAACAACCACCGGCTGGAAAGCATCAACAACTCTAACCGAAGCGCTAGCACTCACCCTAAGGAGCACGGACATTCCTGTCCGTGACATTTAAAAACGGTATCAGCGCGCGGCGCAGTCACAACCGAACCGTAACGCGGCAACCGACTCACAGGGCGCGCAGCGCAACCGATCCACCGCGCGCGTAGTGCAACTGAAAACGGAGCGAGTTGCATTAGAATCACTTTTAATTTACGCAAAGCCACTTGGCTTGGACGGAGCATTGCGTAGTCAAACACCGAAACACTCTCTTCCCTCTAACACATGAATAAAAAATTCATAGAACTCTTGGTTGTCTGTATCCTCATTTTCGCAGGCATCTGGATGGCGACCAGCTTCGTATCTTTACAGGAACAGCTGCAAATCTTTGGCCTCATTGCGATCATCGCTCTGGCTATTATCACCATTGCTTACAGAAAAGTACCGCTCGATTGCAAAATCATCTGCGCTCTGATACTCGGCTATGCTTTTGCAGGTAAGGGCTTTGCTTATATCACTCCGGTTGAGCCGTTCTATATCGGTGAAATCGCCTGGTGCGTAGGTATGTTGGGACTCTTTTATCGCTTCACCAAAGGCGTTCCACTTTTTCCTAACAAAACCAATGTCGTGATTTTCTTGTGGATGGTAACCGTGGGACTCTTTCTACTCTCAACATTCAAAACCTTCGGCACTCTCGCCATACGCGACAGCGCCATCGGCTACTATGCCATGTTTGCATTCTACGGATATGCCATCTTTAGAAATAATGACCTGAACAGATTTTTTGCTATAATACTCAAGGTTTGTATCATCGCGGCCGTGGTTAGTATGGTAACATTACATAGCGGCATCTATGAGAAATTCATATTAAGTAGTGCTTTTTTAGCGTTTTACTTTTCGCCTCATCCAGATGCACTATTGCCGCTTGTTTGTGCAGGGGCTATGTATGGACTCCTCGAAGGAATACGCCTCAGAAGCGCTTGGCGTCTATTCATTGGAATATTATTGGCTTTGCTTGTGATGAGCTCAAAAACAGCAGGCGTATTCTGCCTCTTTATAATAGTCATATACTTTATAGTGATTGGACGCAGAATTGATTTAATCCTCACATCAGCAATTTCTGCTGCCGTAGCTGCAATATGTCTGGGCATCATTATTTCTTTTAGTACAGTCAGTATAAACAAGGTTATATCTGAAAACGAACACATCCAAACATTTGCCATTGGAAACACGGGAAGTGTAACAGCTGCTACTAACACAAATTGGAGAATAGCATGGTGGAAAATAATATTCGAAGATACGATAAATGAAAATCCCATGTTTGGCATCGGCTTAGGAGGCGACATTTCTAGTCATTTTCTACAGAGTTACATGAGAATCGATCTCAACTCCGAAGAGGCAATAAAATACGCACGTTATCCCCATAACATAGTGTTTACGGTATTTGGCCGTATGGGATTTGTGGGACTTTCAATCTTCGTTGCTTTACTGATCACTGTCATAAAATTGCTGATTTTAGTCACTAGAATACAAAGCAGAGATACGAGTCCAGGCGGGAAGACGGCACTTTTGGCCTTACTGATAGTTATAGCTGGTATCGCAAACTCCCTGGTCCAATCCACTTATGAAGTTCCCTACGGTGCCATTACTCACTGGTTCGTACTCGGATATTTAATCGCTTATTACCAAAAGAATCGTATCAAAGGAATCAACGTTATCGAACCTCACCAACAAAATCCATGAAAGCTGTAATCCTAGCAGGAGGCCTTGGAACTCGCCTCACCGAAGAAACTACGCTCAAACCCAAGCCAATGATTGAAATCGGCGCGCATCCGATCCTTTGGCATATCCTCAAGATCTACAGCAGCCACGGCATCAATGATTTCGTCATATGCGCAGGTTACAAAGGCTACGTAATCAAGGAATACTTTGCTAACTACTTCCTGCACATGTCAGACGTCACCTTCGACATGTCTAACAATAGCATGGAAGTGCACCATAAAAAAGCGGAACCGTGGAAAGTCACCATCATCGATACGGGCGAAGACACCATGACTGGCGGACGGATCAAACGCATCCAACCTTACGTCGACGGCACATTTTGTTGCACTTACGGAGATGGAGTGGGTGATATCAACATACGTGAGGCTATCAATTTCCACAATCGATCAGGTCTCAAAGCCACTTTGACTGGCGTCCAACCTCCAGGACGCTTCGGTGCGCTTCAATTCAAAGACGACAAAGTTCTCTCGTTCCAAGAAAAACCTGAAGGAGATGGATCTTGGATCAACGGCGGTTTCTTCGTTCTCGAACCATCGGTCTTCGATGAGATCGATGGCGATGCCTGCATCTGGGAACGCAAACCACTCGAAAACCTAGCCAAACAAAAACAGCTCGGCATCTACAAGCATCACGGTTTCTGGCGACCTATGGATACACTACGCGACAAACTCGAACTCGAAAACCTATGGGACAGCGGCAAAGCGCCGTGGAAGAGTTGGTAGAAGGTGACAGGAGACAGGGTGCAGGAATCAGTAAGAGAAGAAAACAATGTCGGTTCAATCAGCTAAGGAGTTAATTGTCTATCAAAAGGCCTATTGTCTAGCGATGCAAGTTTTCGAAGTCACTAAACGTTTCCCGCCAGAGGAACGCTGGGCGCTCACCGGACAAATCCGTAGATCATCCCGATCCGTTTGCAACAATCTCCGTGAAGCATGGGCAAAGCGTAGATATGAAGCACACTTCATTTCTAAACTCACAGACTGCGATGGTGAAACAAACGAAACCGACACTTCTCTCGATTTCGCCCATGACTCCGGCTACATCACGTCCGATGAACATCTCGCGTTGATTTCACTCAACGATGAGGTCTGCAAAATGCTCGGAAGCATGATCAGAAATCCAAAACCCTTCTTACTGTCCCCTGTCCCCTGTCTCCTGATTCCTGATTCCTGACTATCCTCTTTCTTGCTGTCTCCTGTCTCCTGTCCCCTAAATCTTCATGTTCTCCAACTTCTACAAAAACCGCCGCGTCCTCGTCACCGGCCACACTGGCTTCAAAGGCTCTTGGCTTTGCGAGTGGTTACTCAGTTTGGGGGCTGAAGTCGCGGGCTACGCTCTCGATCCGCAGCCTCACGAAGTGCTCTATGATCAACTCCAACTCGATAGTCGCATTTCGCAGGATCACCGTGCTGACATATCGAATCTAACAAAGATTCATCAGGTCATATCCACCTTCAAACCCGAAGTCATCTTCCACCTCGCTGCTCAGCCATTGGTCCGCTTGTCATACGAGCAACCTGTAGAGACGTTCGCAACCAACGTCATGGGAACCGTTAACTTGTTAGAGGCGGTTCGTCTCTCAGATAATCCCTGCACCGTCCTCTGCGTCACCACCGATAAATGTTACGAAAACAAAGAATGGCTGCACGCCTACCGCGAAGAAGATCCCATGGGCGGTCATGATCCGTATAGTGCCAGCAAAGGAGCCGCAGAGCTAGTCATTGCATCCTACCGCCGTTCCTTCTTCTCTTCTCCTGTCCCCTGTTCCCTATCTCCTGTCCCCTCGTCTTCTCCTTCCATCCGCATCGCTTCGGCGAGGGCTGGCAATGTCATCGGCGGCGGCGACTGGGCGGTTGATCGTATCGTCCCCGATTGCATTCGATCCATCCGTGCCGGCCAACCCATCCCCGTCCGCAACAAAATCGCCACACGTCCATGGCAACACGTCCTAGAACCCCTCTCCGGCTACCTCCACCTCGCCGCATCCCTCGCATCTTCCTCATCTTCTCTTTCTGAAAATCCGTCCTCCGTCCTCCGTCCTCCGACATCTTCTCTAACAAGCGCCTTCAACTTCGGCCCCGCCCTAGACAGTAACCGCACCGTAGAGCAGCTCGTCATCGAGCTCGTAAACCACACTGGCGGGAAATGGAGCGATGCTTCAGATCCAAATGCTGTCCATGAAGCATCCAAGCTCAACCTAGCCATCGACAAAGCCTTCCATCTACTGAACTGGAAACCAACGTGGGATTTTGAAACCACCATTCAAGAAACCGCAGCGTGGTATCTAGCAGAAGCACGCGGCGAAGATCCCAAAGCGCTCACCCAATCCCAGATAAACGCCTACCACCAAGCCGCATCCGCCAAAGGCCTCGCATGGGCATAGCGCCCTCCGCCCTCCGCCCTCCGCCCTCCGCTCTCCCCCCCTTCTTCTGAAATAACTAAGAACTAGGCACTAAGAACCAAGAACTTCTTCCATGACTTCCCCAGAATCCATCAAAGCTGAAATCCTCCGCCTCACCCGCGAGTATTCACGTCTGACGCATGCCGCCAATCGTCCCGGTAACGATCCAGACCGCGCTCCTCATCAAAGTGGACAAACGATTCCTTATGCGGGACGCGTCTTTAATGAAGATGAAGTTGAGGCAGCAGTCTCATCCACCCTCGATTTCTGGCTCACCCTCGGTCCTGAGGGAGAAGCCATGGAAAAGGAACTGGCTGCGTTCATGGGTGTGAAACATTGCCTTTTAGTGAATTCCGGTTCATCTGCCAACCTCGTCGCTTTCTCAGCACTCACCACACACAAGCTACCCGAACACAAACGGATTCGAAAAGGTGATGAAGTCATCACCGTGGCAGCAGGCTTCCCGACCACCGTCGCTCCCATCATCCAATGCGGAGCAGTCCCGGTCTTCATCGATGCCAAAGTCCAGACCGGCAACGCCGATTGCTCGTTGTTAGAATCCGCCTACAGCCCAGACAAAACCAAAGCCGTGATGATGGCACACGCCTTAGGAAACCCCTTCGAACTCGTCACGGTGTTAGAGTTTTGCAAAAAATACGACCTCTGGCTCATCGAAGACAACTGCGACGCCCTAGGCTGCACCTATACCCTCCCCCTCGACAAAGCCCGCGAACTCGGCCTAGACCACCTCATCAAAATCGCCGAAAAAGGAGGCCATCCGTTAATCAACATCCACGAGAACCAAGAACTAGGAACCAAGAACCAAGAACTTCTGCTAACCGCCCCAACAGGCGCTTTCGGCGACATCTCCACCCAATCTTTCTACCCGCCGCATCACTTAACCATGGGCGAAGGTGGTTCCGTCAACATTGTGCGCAAGCCTCCACTTAAAACCTACGCCGAAAGCTTCCGCGACTGGGGACGCGACTGCTGGTGTGCCTCTGGTAAAGATGATACCTGCGGCAAACGCTTCATGTGGCAACTCGGTGAACTTCCAGAAGGTTACGATCACAAGTACATCTACAGCCACCTAGGCTATAACCTCAAACCCCTCGACACCCAAGCCGCCATCGGTCGCGTCCAACTCAAGAAACTTCCCGACTTCATCGAAGCCCGCAAACAAAACTGGGAACGCCTGCGCCGTGGCCTTCACGGTCTCGAAGACTACATCGAATTCGCCCTCCCCACGCACGCTAGAGCTTGGCTGCCACCGACTACCGATTCACCGACCACCGATTCACCGACCACCGATTCACCGACCACCGATTCACCGACCACCGATTCACCGGCCTCCTCTTTCACTTGGGACTCCAGCGGTTGTCGCAGTGACTGCTCTTGGTTCGGCTTTAAAATCACGATCAAAGAAACCGCGCCATTCACGCGCACCGAACTTGCCCAAGAACTCGATCGACACAAAATCGGCAACCGCATGCTCTTCGGCGGCAACCTCGTCCGCCAACCCGCCTTTGTCCAACTCATCCACGACGACCCATCCGCCTTCCGCGTGATATCATCCACTTCCGCCGATCTCTGTACTCCGTCCTCCGGCCTCCGCCATCCGTCCTCTTCTCCTTCACCGGCTTCCTCCCTCCGTCCTCCGGCCTCCTCTTCCCCACTTCCAGCGGCGGATCGTATTATGAACCAAACGATGTTTCTCGGCACTTACCCGGGACTCACGGGCGAGCAAATCGACTTGATGATCAAGGTCATCCGCGGATTCCTGGAATCAAAGATATAGAATCCTAATTCGGCCTCCATAACTCTCTACCTCTTCCCACCCATGAAAATTTTGATAACTGGCGCATCCGGTTTCATCGGTAGACATACCGCTCAAGCAGCGGCTGCGGCTGGACACCAGGTGATTGGTTTGACTCGGAGGCTTGAAGGTTTGCCCGACATCGACGGAGTGACTTGGCAGCAGGGTAGCATTGAGGATACCACGATTCTACTTAAGACCAAGCTCGATTCTTTAATTCACCTCGCAGCTCATGGCGTAGATCCCGCGAACGCTACATGGGAGGACTGCTTCAAGGTGAATGTCACTGACTCGATCAATTTCTGGAAAGCAGCCTACACAGCAGGCTGCAGGCGATATGTCCTGTGTGGATCCTGCTTTGAATACGGACTGAGCGGAGAGCATTACGATTTCATCCCCGTGACTGCACCATTATTACCCACAGGACCCTATCACGCATCCAAGGCAGCCGCCAGCGTAGCGGCTCATGCGTTCGGTATCAGCTATAACGTACGAGTCTATATTCCACGGCCATTTCATGTCTATGGTGAAGGAGAAGCAGCCCACCGCTTCTGGCCATCTCTGAGGGCAGCTGCAACTGCCGGTGTGGATTTCGAGATGACTAGTGGCGAACAATTCCGAGACTTCACACCAGTAGCGTTAGTTGCCAACAAACTGATAGAATCTCTAACCCGCAACGATCTATTGCCCAAGAAACCACTAATCGAAAACATCGGAACCGGACAACCTAAAAATCTTGCCGAATTTGCACGTGAAGAATGGCAAAAATTTAAAGCCACTGGGAAACTCCATATCGGGAGAATCCCATATCGATCTGATGAGATTATGCGTTACGTGCCACGACTTTGAAAAGAAGTAACAGCTTATGCTAATGATAATTAAAAAATCATATTAATTTATAATAACTAATGGGGCTGTACTAGCTAAGCGAGGAAAAATCGCATAGTTAGACAAGCCAATGTATCAACGAAAAAGCCGACTTCCAGCT
>JAJTHK010000025.1 GCA_021298895.1 Luteolibacter sp. | reverse complement strand
TTGCATATGAGTTGGTTGTATTGATTAGGAGATTTGTATTTGAGCGATTGGTGAGGACGGTGGTGGTTGTAGCGGTGGATCCAAGCACGTAGTTTTAGTCTGGCGTGTTCGATGGATTCGAAGCGATTGCACCAAGCGAACTCTTCTTTGAACGTTTTGATGAAGCGTTCGCAAAGTCCATTTTGTTGAGGGGTATATGGAGTGATGTATTCTTGTTTGAGTCCGTAGTCATTGACTACGGCGCGGTATTGGCGTGAGCCAAATACCAAGCCGTTGTCATGGCGAAGCAGCATGTCTTTTGGAGCGCTGCGCAGTGCGCCGAATCGACTGAGTAGAGCTTCTTCAAGTGCTCTCTCCGCCGTTTTGGCACGACCGGTGAGTTCTAGCGCGTGACCAAGCACTTCACGCGTGCAGCAGTCGATGACCGGCACGAAGACGCACCAACCGTTTCTACCACAGTTAATCAAAGCCAAATCAGTCGCCCAACGTTGGTTAGGTTGTGCGGTGATCGAACTAGAAGCTTTGACACGCGGGCGATGGCCTGAACGCCGTTTAGGCAAAGTCCAATTCTTGAGTTTCATGATTCGATGCACCTTCTTACGGTTGACTTGGATATGGTGTTCGAAGCGTAAACGACTCCATGTGCCACGCACGCCGCAGGCGGGCTCACTTTGGTGAATGAGCTTGATGCGAGCGGCCATGGCTTCGTCAATCGGGCGTTGCCGTCTCTGGCGCGGTTGATAATAGGCACTTGATCTAGCAAGTCCCAACCACTCCGAAAGTTTGGTTACGGATAACTGTTTTCCCGACGCGAGCAAGATGGATTGAATCTTGTTCATGACCTCACGTCGGGCAATGGCTTTCCCTGAACTTCGCAAGCGATCTTGTAGACTTCCATTTGCATGGTTAGATCACCGATCTTGGCGAGTAGATCTTTCTCTTTGGCCTTGTGCAGTGCTTCGGCATCTCGTGGGTGAGAACGCAAAGCTTCAGTGCCCATAGACACAAAATCTTCGATCCATTGTTCAACCTCGCCAACGGTGAGGTCGTGAGTTCGAGCAAGCTCAGCAGCTGTGGTTTTGCCCTTGATGATGTCCATTACCACGCTCGCTTTGCGTCGCGCAGTCCAACGTTTAATTTCGTCTGATTCGTCATTCATTGGAGACCTCCCTTCTGGCTAAGGCACAACCTGGGGCTCTCCGCCCCAGACCCGGACAAGCTGTCGTCAGCTTGAGCACGCCCGCTGTGAGTTTGATGTTTTTTACACAGTTCCCCGAACTTCAGGAAGCTGATATTTCCTGTCCAGTTATTGCGGGGGACGCTACACACGACCATTAAGCCTTGTAAATTCAAGGCTTGCACAGCCCCGCGCTTATGCTGTGGGATACCTGTGGAATGAATTATTGGTTTGAAGATAAGTTAAGCTAAATTTTTGCTTCCCTAGCCATTCTCACTACATGTGCTTCGGAATCACTCCAAACTCTTCCAATCCATCGTGTTGGGCGAACATGTTTATAGATTTTTTTAAGTTTTTGATTCTCCGGCCATACGCCAGCCAAAGCCTCATGTGGGTTTGGGTTCCCGGGAAATGCCACAATGTGCGCACCTTGTGGAATCGTCGGCTCCATCCAAAATCTCCTTGGCCATGGTGGCAGGCAATGTACTTTGAATAAAGCACACCAATCATCGGGCCAAAAAGCTTTGCGGCGGATATTCTTGGAGATATAAGTCTGCGAGTTC
Organism: Luteolibacter sp.; assembly: GCA_021298895.1. Taxonomy (GTDB): domain Bacteria; phylum Verrucomicrobiota; class Verrucomicrobiia; order Verrucomicrobiales; family Akkermansiaceae; genus Luteolibacter. The sequence continues at coordinate 2,734 of JAJTHK010000025.1, read as the reverse complement.
GTGTATTTCTTGATGAGGGGCATCGGATCATGTTCTAGGTTTGCCAGTAACTCGGTGGCAGAGCCCACCCTGAACCGGTAACATGAGGTATTGCCAATGCCACTGCCTGGCTGCGTCCAATTTACCATGACGACAAATGGCTCTTCTGGCTGATACTCGAAAAAATCATCGAGATTTCCAGTCACGACCAAATCCAGGTCCAAGAAAAGCCAGTCTCCAGCCAGCCCGAAGAGCCTAGAAGAGTCACCAAACAAACTGACTTTCCGCCACGGTCTATTGATATGAGATGAAGGCAGTGCAATGTCCGGACAGGGCATCAACTCTACCTCATCGCGGATACCATCCACGTTGTCAGTCATGCAGACGAAACGAATTTCACCAAAAGAATTTGCACGCACCATCGCGTAAAGTCGATTGACATATTCAGCCCCATACAGCGATCCCCATTTCATGCATACAAATTGCTTCATGCGTATTCTTTCGTGTAAAAACCTAATAACGATTTAATCTGTCCCAACGATCTTCCCCACTGGATTAATGCTCTTAAAAAAAGTATTTTGCCAAAAAATAGTGAAGCGATTAATCCGAATGTCCTGCAAATGAATCCGAGAATAATTGCCATAGTGAATAAAATCGGATGTTTGGGGCTATTAATTCTCTGATGCATAATTTTCCTCGCGCCGTAAGCTAATGATCGATTAAACAACCATTTGAAGGATGCTCGATTTTCCGTGATATTTTCATAGACGATTGCTTTATTTGTCCAAACTATTATCCCTCCTTTCAAATAAAAGCGCCAAAAAAAATCTGTATCTGAACCTCCGATGTGATTGAAGCGGGAATCAAAACGAATTCCATGTAGGTGGGCAAATTCTAGATTAAATAGCACGTTATTGGTAGCTGCTCCTTTCAATATCTTACCTTCATCGCGCGGTTTTTTCCTTTCAAAAAAACTACCCTGCTTGATCCACACTGGGCAATTTTCTGGCAATATAGTCTTTTGTTCACCCGTGACTGCCATGCATGGGTAATCCGCATAGGCAGCGAGAAGATTGACCAGCCAGAGTGGGTCTACACATGCATCATCGTCGAAAAATGCCAATAAAGAACAACCGAGCATGCAGGCCTGATCAACAGCACGTTGCCTCGCATGGGCGATCCCTTTTTTTGGTTCGTTTTGATAAACAACCTCAACGTCGGTAGATTGAGCGAATCGCATCACCGTTGTTTGAGCAGTTTGATCAGCATCGTTGTCGACCACAATCAAAAATGCCAAATTCCTAGGTTTGCGCATCTTTCCAATCGACTCCAATGCTGCTCTCAGCATCGTTTCACGTCGATACGTGCAAAGAGCAATGGCAACCTTGTGTTTTCCAGCAGACGGATTTGGCGAATCCATGGCGTCAATCAGAGTTGGCTTGATTTGCTTTCGCGACTGGTCGTTCCGCAGGCACATCAGCAAAAATATGGACATTCGCTGAATCCGTCGAGCACGAAAAAAAAGCATTCGGTAGCGTATTGATCATCGATTCGTAAACTGCCAAGGTGGAATGCAACATCGCCTCCAAGGTAAATGAACCGATATTTTCTGGATAATCGCCTCTTTCCAAAATGTGCTCACATTTCTCCCCAGCCGCCTTAATATCTCCGACAGGCACAAGGCCTGTCGGATAAATTCTGAGGAGTTGCTCTGCTACCCCACCGTGGTTGTAAGCCACCACTGGCTTACCAAGAGCCATCGCCTCCAGAGTAACGCGACCGAATGCCTCCGGATCAAGGGAAAGGGAAAGAATAAGATCAGAAACCGCCATCACCTCCCTAACATCCAGTCGGTGGCCAAGAAAGGTGATCTCATCCGATAACCCGAGTGCCGTGACCATCCCCTGTAACTCTTCGAGAAACGCCTTTTTCCTCGTATGCGTTTCCCCAGCAATTAGGCCATGCACATGCGTCCCTTCTGCCTTGAGACCTGCAACTAGCCGCAGGAAATCCGCCTGCCCCTTCCAGCGCGTGATCCTTCCCGGCAGGAGTAGAACGGTTTTTCCGTCAAGCTGGGGTTGCTCAGAACGCCATGCGTCCAGCCACGCAGCGTCCGGCGTATAGCCTCGCGGACAATGCGCAGGGTCAACGCCGCGATGAATCACCGTGATCTTTTCTGATAGTGTAGAAGGATAGTTCTTCAGAATATAATCCTTAATACTATTGGAAACCGCAATGACTCGTTCACCTTTAGTCATCACTGCAGAGTAGAAACTCACAGAATAAAATCCGTGAACTGTGCTTACTAAGCGAGGACGCGTAGCTGGATCCATTTTTCGCCATGCGAGCCACGCAATCCACCCCGGTAATCGCGAGCGGATGTGTAGAATATCTGGTCTTTCCATTTCGAGCAGTTTTCTAAATGCTCTTGGCCGCCGTCAGAAAAAGTGGTCCATGTTGAGTGAGAGGATTTGTTACAACCAAATCCTACAAAAATGAACCGACAAAAAAGACACAAGCCCGAAGAAATCATCCTCCTCCTGCGTGAATGTGACGCGAGTCACCTGAGCCAAGAACAGTTCTGCCAGCAGAAGCAAATTTCGGTAGCCACGCTGCACCGCTGGCGCAAGAAATTTGGGATGATGGACGTGGAAGACGCTAAGCGACTCAAAGCGCTTGAGAAGGAAAACGGCGAGCTCAAAAAGATGTATGCCGATGCGATGCTGGGAATTAAGGTGCTCAAGGAGGCTCTCGA
>JAJTHK010000084.1 GCA_021298895.1 Luteolibacter sp. | reverse complement strand
GCTCGCAGTCATCCCCTTCGAAGAGTTCGAATCCCTCAACGACGCCTTCGATTATTACCGGGATAATCGCGAAAAATCCGTGAAACTCATCACGACTGCACGCCCTGTCCAAGAATAGCCCAGCCAAGCAAACGCCCTGGCAACGATGTCGCGACTCCTGTATCAAGTGGCAATACGATAGTTTCACGACTTCCGTTTTTCATGTAGCTAAATGTCAATTCGGTGGGCGTTGGATCAGAAGCGCTTGCTGCCTTAGTGATGTCCAATCTCATGGCGCACTGCATGGCGCCTACGGAATATTCATTCCATGTGGTGGGTGAAACCGTATTGGTTTCTGCTGTATGGGCATAGCGGTCAAAAAAGTCATTCCCCCGAGAGATGGGAACGAATACCGCTTTCCCGCTCTCCGAGGCGAGAGATACTGGGAAAAAGTCACCTTCGGTTAATTGATAGTTTTCGCGAATTCCGGGAGTGAATGGGTTATCTACGAAACTTTGGCCACCAATGGTTGAGTTGGTTGATATATCCAAACCACGTCGACTCGCTAAGCTATCCAGAGCTGTTGCGCCCTCAACCAGAGCGCGGCCTGCGAAAACCGTTCCGGAAATCGTGATATTTTGCCAAGCGGAGCCGTTTGCATATTGGCCAAGTGCCATATAAGCGCCGGCAGAAATGGGTAACTGTGAAGGAATTTCGTAAAGCGACAAAACGATGGTTCTATCATAGCGTGAGAGCTTAGTAATCGTATCATCGTGGGCTGCTAGGTTCATTTTAAATGCCCACCAATTCCGCTTAGCTACAAACAACTCACCAGGCTGGACATAACCAAAATCAATTTGAGGGTATGGAATGAGGTTGAAATCGGCATAAGTCGCGGTAGGCAATCCAACATTCCCATTAGCTAAGGTTCCGTATTTTTTGTAATCTGAAACGATAGGATAAAGTTTATCATACGCAAGCGTACCACTAAAGTTCAATGAAGGAGGATACTTAGCTCCATAATCTTCATTAAGCCCAGCAGTAATTCCACTACCCGTGCCAATCGCTGGCTTAAAAATCTTACTAACATCCGCTAATGCAGCGTCGCCCGTATTTCCTCTATAAACGGTTCCATCACTGATTTCGTCTAATAGATCTGCTGAAATTGAAGTTCTGGCATTTGCTTGATTTAGCGCATCCTGAAAGATCGTCGTAAAAGACACCGCCATCCGACTGGCCGTAGATGCGTCGGAACCGTTTTGCATAGCTAGGATAGCACGATTTGGCACGATCGATACAATCGAGCGCATAACCGCTTCTTCTTTCTCGCGAAAATCCGTTTGAGTATGGATCTTGGAAAAGGTCGCATGAGCATTGAGGGCTCTCTTATATGCGAAAATCGTAAGCACCAGCATCAGCATGGATATCGATATCACTGCTAGCATCGAGATATATCCTCGTGCATGTTTTTTGTTAGATATTGTTTGCATTACATCGCTCCTGAGAAAGTGATTACCTCGCCGGCTGGCCCTGTGAGGCGTGTTCGAATGATGCCAGATTCCACAAAAAAAGTTACGTCCGTGGGTTTATTTGTAACCGCCCATTCCGGTTCTCCGAGCGGACCGGACAAAGGCACCACATAATAATAGAGAGCTTCTCCATCTCCACGATCTTCGAAAGACAGAATTCCAGCACGCATCGTTCCGTCTGGTTGGCGAAAATTCAGCACGACCACGGGTGAGTCTGTTAATTGCGGATCATCTCCATCCAATGCGTCATCCAAAGATGCATGCAAGCGGAAGCGCTCAGCATTGAGCAACAATTTTGAAACATGGTTGCTGATAATTGGAGCCTCTTCATTTAAAAAGCTTTGGGCGCGGAAAATTTTTAAAAATGTGAGCTGCTGATTGAGCAACGCCATAGAAATCGCGCCGACTGCCAAACCGAACATAATGGCCAATGATAATTCTATCAGAGTAAACCCTCTCTTGGATGATTTAATGGTTGCTTTCATTGGGTACGGACAACGGTTCGAGATTTCACATAAGTCCTATTCCCGATGGTGTAGCGCAACACGCTTTGCACTCTCCAAATTTGCATGGTCGCAGGATTTGTAGTTTCTGTTCCAGAGCCTCCAAATGCGGGTAAATTTCCCGCATCAGCATAGCGCGTGCGAAAAACGGTCCCTTCCACTACAAGTCCTCCGGGCAGCGTGCCAATTTCAACATCTGTCGAAGCAGTATCGGGAAACTCAGGCCAGAGAGTATCAGCATCTGAAGTTAGAGTTTCAAACGGAACGCGTTCGGCTTGGGCGCGTTCGAAAGTGAGATAGGCATCCGAGAGCACTTGCTGCAATGCATGTTGCCTAGGCGTAATAACATTCAATGTCAGCTTAAACAGAACCATCCCCACAGCCGTGAGCATCGCGAGCGCGGCAGTTGCCTCGACCAAAACCATGCCAGATTGCAATCTTCGCGACTTGCGGAATACATTTATCAAGGCAAGATTGTTGCCGTGTTCATTCGTTATACCAGCACCATGAAAATAACTGTTAGATTCACAAGCTTGATATTCATGCTCACTTCTCTTGCGCTGAATGCCCAAGAACTTTTGAAGCCACCCTTTGGCGTCAATTGGGGTGACTCTCCAGAAAAACTGGTTTCTTGGGCGACGGAAAAATCCTTGGATCTCACAATCACCATCCCTGGCAAAAGTCCCAACCTGCGCATCATCCACGTTGCCGCCCCCAAGGGAACATTGCCTGACTCGTCGGCAACGTCCGTAGAAGGAAAATTCCTTCATGGAGGATTGTATGAGATGACCATTCATTATGGTAACACTAGCACATCTGCGACGATAATGGAAGAACGTTTTGAAGAAATGAAAAAACAAATGACGAGGGAGCATGGGCCGCTGCTGACGAACCAACAGCACAAGGCGGTTGATAATCACTTCGTAACGCGCACACAGGCTTTTCATCGTGAATCCTTGAAGGGAGTTTTCTTGCTCATCGCGTGGACTGAAGTCGAGGATCTGCTACGAAAGACAAAGGAAGCCAAGTTTTCTGTGATTTACAGAAACGATAATTTCAAAGCCGAATTAGAGGCAAAGAAAGCGAGAGAATAAATCTACTCTGTTAGTTGGCCTTGGTTGCTGTAGCCCTAACTGAAATAGTGCGATCCACGTTAAAGGTGACCCAATCTAGTCGATCGATTCCAAAGGGTGTAAAGGTGAGCAGCTCCATGGTCCAAATGCCGTTTTCCGTCAGCACTGAATCCCAATCTGTGACACTGAGCAAACGGTTTTGAGGCACCGCCTCTTGCACGGCGACGGCTGAACCTGGAACCACAGCTCCAACAAAACCATCATCACGTTTGTTACCTTTGTAAATCTGAGCGTAAATTCGTGCGTCAGGATAAATGTCATTGGCGGCAATAGTCAGTGTCGGGGTAGCGAACTCAATCGTTTCGCCGTCTGTAATTCCCGAAATCGTACCATCAGCCACAGGCCAGATTTGAACCGTTTTTGAGGCGAGTTGCGATTCGGGAGCTTGATAGTCATCGAGGGTGAAAATCGAAAAACGTTCTTCGCCACGAACTTTTGCACGGTCAGCGCCGGGAACAATGGTGAGAGCATAAGTTAATGTCTCAGATTTATTCTCGTTAACATAGACCTGAGAACTGAGAGTCGCCTGAGTGCGGTCGGTATTCACTCCGTCGCCACCAGCTCCATAAGACTGAATATGATGATAGAATTTGACGCTTTTGGCGGAAGCTGGGGCAGTCGTGTCAGCAGCGGGATATAACCCCGAAACACTATAATCCACATAGAATGGACGATCGGCACGGGTGCGGACGATCGCAGAATTGATGTCTTCCGTGCGGATATTGAGCTCAGCAAGAGGAACGTAAGAGCCGACATAACGGGTATCGATGAGCCTACTCGCGAAAGGAACCGCCGAAACGGTATGGAGCTCAAAGCGAGCGCCAGTTGGATTGATTTCTAGAGGTGACCAGATTTGCCCTGCTGCCGGGACTGAAACATCCATCTGGATATGTGATCCGTCCGACATGACTGGCAACTGAACTTGGCGGATGAAGTTTGTATAATTGGAGTTATTGACCTGTGCGTTAACACCACAAATCAGTCCGGAAATAACGCCCAATTTGATCAGATAATTCGTTTTCATGGGGTATTGGGTTTGGGTTTAGATGCGTTCGTTTCGGCTTCGGTTTTAACCTCGGCTTCGACTTTTGGAGGTCGGACAGATATGGGTCCGCCATTTCTCAAAACAGCGACCACCAGATGTCCTTTTTTACTCAATGTATCTAACAATTCTGGAGAAATAGGTTTTTCGGCTTTAGCTTGAGATAAATCAACCTCAACCGTACTAATCCAACCACGATTCAGAGTGTAGAAATCCAGCCAACTGAGGACTTTTGATCCGGGCTTATGATTGTTGATTCTGGTTTTGTATTTCTCAGGGATTTGGAGTAGTGCGTTTTTTGGCACCAAGGTTGTGCTTCCGTTGAAAGTGATGAACTCGGAATTATCTAAAAGATTTCCGACTTTATTTTTCACCGAAGCATCTTCACCCGTAGCCTCCTTGAACTTTCTCATAGGTCCCTTGGCAGAGACTTCTTTATACGTTTTAGTCAGTGTCTCGTTAGTTGCAGCATCACGGAAAACCGGTTTTTTAGGATCGGCCTGGCCATGTAGCTGACTGACGAGCAGGGCTAGGATGAAAATATGGCGTTTCATGATTTCCTCTCGGAAATTTTAGATTGATAAAATGAGCTTATGATCCTTTCAGATCTTATTTTTTCTCATCATCGATAGCAGCATTGGTATCATACTTCATGAACGGAGCATTACCAGGGTTGCTGGTGTCGACACCGTCGATGTTATTACCATGGCCATTATTGCCTTTGGGTTTGACGGTCATCAAGAGCACCATGTCTTGGAGGTTATAGCCCTTATCGTTTGTATTTGATTCAGGTTGAGTGAGCTCCATCATGATAATGGAATCAAGAGGTCCGATTTTGATTTTGCCGCCGCCATCAAGATACGGAGCCATGAAACTTTTGACCTGATCTGAGGAGTTAAGTGAGTAGGCGGTTGGTGGATATTCGCCGTTTAACAAGATACGGATATTGTTGCTGTTATCAGAGCTGCAGGTCTGGCTCCAGCCACCGAAATAATAGCGGCCGCCGAAACGGATTTCGGTATTCTTATTGACGCGTTTTGCCCAAACGAGCGCGTTAGGATCCACTTCATTGTTGGTTCCCATGAAAATACTAACGTAATTTCCGTTACCTACTTTAATCTGCGCTTGGGTTGGCACCCAGTTGGTGTTTGTGGCAGATGGCTCACCAACAGTTACTCCGGCGCCAATCACCCGGACCTCGATATCAACCTGATCGAGAGTGGTCAAAAGTGCAGGAGGAGTGACCGCAGCGTAACTTTTGACGGTTGAAGGGTAAGTGATCGACCACGAGAGTGTTGGCTTGGTTCCGGTTTGCACCACCGTCGGATACGCGGAGAGCCAACCTTGAGGAAATGTTGGGATTAGAGCATTGCTTGAGCCGCTTTTGACTATGCCCTGAGCGAGGGATAATCCAGTCGTTACTGCCAATGCGGTAGCCGCAATTGAAGCCACCTTGATGGCTGTGCATTTGTTACAGGTTTTCATGGTTTTATTGGTTTTTTATGACCAGAAATATTTCAAGTCATATTTAGTTCTAGGAAAATGCTATTTATTTTTTATTTTGCAAAGATCTTTTCTCAATTATTTTTAAAAGAAGTTGAGCCCCATTTCCAAGGGCCTTTTGGCACCTCATGATCTTCGACAAATTTCCATTCAACCCGCGCTCCGCTGGGCATCTCAAGAAAGTCTCTGACGGCCGGGCTTACGTCCAATCCCGCCGCTTTATTGCGATTTGGGCGGGCATTTTCGTTTCCAAAGACATATTCGTGGTGATCCGTCTCGAAAGGGCCGACATCTTCCCACTGGGCATAGCATATCTTGCCTTTGTAATGAATGGCTAGCCAGCGACTTTTGCATACGGAGATGCCTTCTCCTTGGTATTTTTCCCAGAACCAGGGAATCACCTCCGCAGCCTCGAGCCGATGGCGGAAATCCTTGCCGATATCGTTATATGGCAGGGCGACGTAGAAAGGATTGATTTTCGGGACGATGTTTTTGGGGAAAAAGCCCTCGCGGTTGTTGGGATCGTCATATCCACCGAAGTTTGCCATCCAGTTTTGGTCCCAAGCGCTTTTATCATTTGGGGTTGGGTTGTTTTCCGTGGGTTGCTCCCCGATCCAGAAAACCGTGGCCACCACATTGCGTTTCCATGTGGTATTTTTGCGAAAAGCATCCATCGGGGCTTCGATCACGACTTTCGCGGCAGATGGAACTCCAAAAGGATCTGATAACCCAGAAAAGGCGGCGCGGCGATTTTCTAAAAAATTCTCATGCACAGCGTCTAAACGCTCGGACAGCGTTGTGGCGCCAGCAAATCCGTAGGTAAGAAGCCCAAAAATCGCACCAAATGTAGAGGTCATGGACATGATTGGATTCTAAAAAAATTAGAGCTTTCGCCTAATATCAGGTGAAAGCTCTAATCCTTTATAAAAAGCCAATCAAGCTGTTTTAGATGCCCTTGATGATTTCCAACCCGGGCAGTGCTTCCTTCAGTTTGCCAATCGCGCCCTCGGAAACATCTGTCTGCCAGAGGTAGAGGCGTTTCAACTTGGGCAAGGATTTTAATTTCTCCACCCCGGCATCGGTGACGCGGGTGCCATAGAGATTGACCGATTCCAAATTCTTCAGGCCTGCAAGCGTATCGAGTGCGGCATCTGAAATTTTCGTTTCTGATAGACGAATCATGCGGAGGTCTTTCGCAGAGGCGAGCAGCTTGACCGAAGCGTCGGTGATCGAGGTCGATGAAAGATCCATGGCCACCATGCTTGGAAGGACAGGTTGCAATTTTGCAAACACTTGGTCATCCAATTTGCTGCGCAGCGAGACTGAAGTAAATGTTAGACCGGATGAAGCTTGTGACTCAAAGGTCAGGCCACCTGGAAAATCTTTTGATAAAGATGCCACGGATTTTGCTAAATCGTTAGAAGGTCCAACCGGTTTCGTTTCAGTGATGCTGGTGGATTTATCTACGATAGGATCAACCGAACGATCGAGTTTCGAAATAGCATCGCGAACTTCAGCGGTGATTTCTAACTGCGCGACCGTTTTGGCAGGATCCGCACCTGCGCTGATCCACCATTTGATGATAGCGAGCTCATGATCCTCGATATCGGTCTTGGACTCGGGCGGCATGTGCTCGTCGTCGTCTTCAGGAAGTTCGCAACGATAGATGATTTTGCTTTTCACCGCATCGCCTGGAACGATTCCTTCTCCTTCTTTTCCACCTTTGACAAGAAGCTCATAGGTATCCATGCGGAACTTGCCTTTGGATTTGCCTTCTTTGTGGCACTCCACGCAACGCTTGTTGAGGATGGGCTGGACGATGTCCGCGTAAACGACTTGCTCTTCAAGTGGCTTATCCGAAGGGCCTGTTTTCACCCTCGGCTCATGCCCTAACAATTCACGGATCGGATTAGGAGCGTATTCCACAAGGTAATCCTCGCCGTGGGTGATCGATGCGCCGTCATGGCTGGCGTAGGTCATGATGCCGACGCTACCGAAGATCATCACGCGATAGAGCACGTTGGAAATCTTTTCCTGCAGAGGCCACGCTTTGACGATTAATGTTAGAACGGCAGCGCATGCGAAAAAGATTCCACCCCAGAGGTGATCTCCTAACAGCTCGCTCATTTCATAAGTGCCGCCCATGTAGAGCATGAAACCAAAAAGCACGGCGGCAACGGCGCTAGCTGCACCAACAAAAATGGCAATCAACCCGGGCTGGGGTTTGTAGCGAGTGAACATCGCAAGGATTTCCTGAAGAATGATCAGTGAAAAAATTCCGATCGGAAGGTGCAGGATGACTGGATGGAACCGCCCTAAAAAGTTAATCAAATCGGAAGGATTTTCCGCATCCGGCTCACCTGCAATAAATGGCATTGCGATAAGGAAGGCGATAATGAGCAGGCCAAAGATGGTGATGCCCCATGGACGGCAGCATGTTTTACAGCAGGATTTTTGATCAGTTTCAGTGGTCATAAGAGGATTTAAAATGATTGAGAGGGCTCGGGATTCAAACGTCTATAGTTACATTCTTGTCGTTTTTGGGACTGTTGGATACAGGGGATATTTTCTTTTTCGGTAAAAAGGGCAACCATTTACGTAAGTCATACCCAAGGTAACTGGCAGAATTCAATAACACCGCCAAGGCCAGCCCCTCATCGATAAAGGGCAAAGGATCAGGCATGATCCCAAGCGTCAGAAGATAGAGGACGGATAAAATCGCGCCCAACCATGCCAGTTTGCGTTTCATGAATTATGTCCCAATACGCAGCCCACGCTTGATAACTTTCCGACTTTTCTTGATTTTCACCCATTCCTCGCGAAAGTCACCGCAGTTATGGATCCTTTACAGAAATATCATTTGATCAAAACCCTGCATCTTGCGGGTGCATTCGCTCTTTTTGCATCCCTCGGCGCGACTTTGCTCGGCGGCTCTCACAAAAAATCAGCCTCTATCCTGCATGGAGTTTCCATGCTGCTGATTCTACTGGTGGGTTTTGCCCTGCTCAAAAAACCACCTATGGATCAATACTGGTGGATGGTGAAAGTCGGCCTATGGCTGTTCATCGGAATCGCCCCGCTCCTTTCCAAAAAGAATATCCTACCTTCTAGCGTGGTGTTTGGTTTGTCTCTAATCGCCGCACTCGCTGCTGCTTATCTTGGCTTTAATAAGCCGTTTTAGTGAACGCCACTCACAATCCGCCCCTGATCGAAATCGAACGGGGTCATTTCCAAGAGCACGGAATCG
>JAJTHK010000024.1 GCA_021298895.1 Luteolibacter sp. | reverse complement strand
GCGCATCTTTTCGGTGTATTCTTCGATGCTTTTCTCACTCATTTCCATGGCTGGCGCCACGGTGTCCTCTTTTATGAGGCAACGGAGTTCTCAACTGCCATCCGGAAAATCTTTTCGGTGTCCGCTTCAATGAGGCAACACGATTGAATTGTTAGATAAAATTGAATCTTCGAAAAGTGAAGGAGGGGTGTCTAGGATCGGTGACGAGGTCGCTACGCGCTTCCGCAACGAACTCGGCAAACTCGGCGATGACGACTTACGTATCGAGGCCTGCCGCGCGGAGCTCGCGGACCCGAAACGAAAAAACACCTTTCGAAAGATCGCAGCCATGGAATCCCTCGTCAGCATGCTCGGAGCCAAGGCCTTACCCGATCTAGCACCTTATCTCGGTCACGAATACTGGCGTTTGCGCGATCCCAGCCGGCAGCTTGCAAGCAATCTTGTGAAGTCCGGTGGCGCTGATGCTCTAATGGATATTATCAAGAACACCACAGATCCTGAAACGAAAGCCGGCATCCTTTCCGTAATCGCCGTTAGCGGAAAAAAATCCGGCCTCGCGCAAGCTCGATCGCACCTCAAAGATGATTCCCCTATCGTTCGAGTCGCAGCGTTCGAAGCGCTCATACTCTTAGGTGGAGAAAGCACGCTCTCGGAGGCACTAAGTTATTTCGCCACCTTACGTGAACGCGAGGAATTAGCGGCTTGCGAAGAAGCCTTGTTATTGGTTTCCACAGAATCCAAATCCGCAGTAGCAGTTAGAGATGGGTTGATTAAACTCCTACCAACCGCAGACCCCGCGGCAAAAGCAGCAGCATACCACGTTCTCGGCCGCCTAGGCGATGCCAAGAGCCTCTCCACTCTCAGCAAAGCAGCAGAAACAAACAGTGCCACAGAACTCAAAGATATCGTGTTGGCTCTATCCTACTCGACGAGTCGTGAAGCCGACCAGATCTTACTGAAAATTGCAGGCAATGGGAAAAAGCAGGCTGAAATCGTTGGTGCCCAATCGGTGCGCCGCATGGTGCTGGGTCCAAAAGGCTTTGGCGACCTCACCGATGCCGAGCGAATGGATTTTGCGGAGCCAATGCTCAAGTTGGAAATGGATGGCAACCTGATCAAATACCTCGGCAACATCCGCGATGCGCGTGCCTTGCGCGCCCTAATGAATTGCCTCGAGCGCGGCTACACCGATGCTGCCGAAAGCCTGGTGCGAAACGCCGAAAAAATGGAAAACCTCACAGAGGAAGAAACCAAAGTGGCTCTGGATGCCATCAGGAATGTCATCGAATATATCGAAGTGACCCATCTCCGCGGTGGAGTGAAGGCAAACATGAGCTACCAATACCCCATCTGGAAGTCGCTCCAAGCCCGTGCCGGACAAGTCATACTCAAGCTTCACCAACCAGAAAAAACTCCTATCAAAGGATTTACTCCACTCCAAATCGATCGCTGAGATCGCTCCGGTGGGAATGCCGGTTTTTCTGGCTAATACACGGCAACAGCTCTGTGTGTGAAATGGAATCCGCTGGAAGGTTTCAGATTTTAGGAGCCAATATAGCAGAATTTCCAATTCCGTCTGATCCGAATAAGAAGACTCTTACATAATCACAAAAACTCTGCTCATCGAGTGTCCTGTTTTTTGGAGTCAGGCCAACGTGAATGTCGATGCGATCTAACAACGGACCGCTGATGCGTTTGCGATAGTTTTCAATTTGTCTAACAGAACAACGGCACATGCGCGCACCAATTTCCCCAGAATTTCCCCAGTAGCCGCAAGGGTGCGGATTCCATTTTAGGTGCAACCAGCATGAAACTCGAAAAACCATATTCTATAAGGGATTTAGCGACTATCGACCGCTTGCCAGATGGTACCAAACGCTGCCGAATTTGCAAGGAAGTCAAAAACCTCGCCGAATTCCGCATGATCAACAGCAAAGGCAAATCATGGCCGAACTACGCCTGTATCCCCTGCTCAAGAGATCTCTGGCGGAAAGCATAAATGAATCCAGTAGAAGTGTGGATCACGCTGTCAACTGACTCCGGGGCTTGGTAGGACGCATACTTTAAGTAGGCAGAAAACGTAATTCAGGCTCCGTAAGCCGAACGGTCGAAAATTTACACACGACAAATCAGCTAAATTACGATAAAGTCCCTATATGACAAACATTGCACATCAAACGGTAGTCGGTGAAAACGGCAAACCCGCAGCTGCGCTTATCCCTTGGGAAGTGTTCGTTGAGTTGCAGGAGCTGATCAGCGAACAACAACCGAACGAAACCACACGTGCTGCCATGAACGAAGCCACCGAAAGCTTGCCGCGCTTTGGCTCAGTTGCGGATTTGATGGCCGACCTCAACGCCTAAAATGCGCGAAATCATTTACAAAAAGCAGTTTAAGAAGGACTTTCAGGCCATCGCAAAGACAGGGCGCAATCTCGAACGGTTCTCCGAAGCTGTCACCATGCTCCAGCAGGGCGCAAGCTTGCCCGCCCACTTCCGCGATCATTCGTTGATTGGAAACTTGAAGAGCTATAGGGAATGTCACCTAGCGGGGGATTTGCTGCTCATTTACCAAACCACCGATACGGAGATGATCCTTATCAGGATGGGCAACCATTCCGAGCTTTTCGGGTGAACCGCCCAAAATTGCTTTCTTTTCAGCGGATCCGCACGCTAAGTAATATTTCAGAAAAGCGCCGTTGGGCCGTCTTTCTAAGGCAAACTGTAGACACTATGACGCATGTCCAAATTAAGAAAACATCATTGCTGTTTCTATCGTTTATTTTAGCAAGTTGTGTTGCGACTTCAAAACCGTTGGATACTCATTCCTGTAAACCTGCGGTTGAGAGAGAAAGTATTCCCTCCGTCTCGTATAGTCGTGATTATCCTCGATCAAAGATAAAAGAAGCGGATGATTTCACTCAACCGGATTAGGTTTGTAAGAGTCCACTATCCGGAACAGATTGAAAATAGAGGTTATAAGGAAAGTGGAAACTACCTAACTCTCACTCGAACAACTGCCGATCCAGAGAGCGAAATTGAATCGCCTCTAACACTTCGTTACTTGTGATGTCGGGTTTACCTGCTAAGTCGGCCAAGGTTCTAGCAACTTTCAAAATCCGATCATGAGCACGGGCTGAAAAGTTCATCTGCTCCATCGCATGTTCAAGGTAGCCTTTGCCATCGGCGTCGAGCTTGCAGTGATCGCGGACTTGTTTCGCGCCCATCGCAGCGTTGGTCGTGAGCTTGGTCGTCTTCAAACGGGCGACTTGGATGTTGCGCGCAGCGGCAACCCTTTCCCTGATCACCGCCGAAGACTCACCGGTGATGGCCTCAGAAGTAAGATCCCGAAAATTGACCAAAGGAACTTCGACGTGAATGTCGATGCGATCTAACAGAGGCCCCGAAATACGCTGGCGGTATTTTTCGATTTGTTTGACGGAACAGCGGCACTGCCTTTTCACGTCTCCGTAAAAACCACACGGATATGGATTCCATTTTCGGTGACAATTTCACGAAACTAGAAAAGCCATATTCTATAAAGGATTTGGCGGCTATCGACCGCTTGCCAGATGGTGCCAAACGCTGCCAAACGCTGCCAAATTTGCAAAGAAGTCAAAAACCTCGCGGAATTACGCATGATCAACAGCAAAGGCAAGTCTTGGCCGAACTATGCCTGTAACCCCTGCTCCAAGGAGTACCAACGCCAAGCCTACCTGAGGAAGAGATCAAGAAACCCATAAAAGAAAAAACACAAGAGGATGGCAGTCTCCAACTTGACATCCTCAAAAAAAGTAATAAAATGTTCTTAGTTTTAAATCCGATGAAAAAACGCCAACAACCGCAGACGCACAAAACCAAGCCTTCCGAGCCCGAAAAGGAGCTCGCGAGCTGGTTCAAAGCCCTGCGCAAAAACAGCTTGAATCTGACCCAAAAGGAATTGGCCGAACGTGCCGGAATTCCTCTGGGAACCATCCGATATTTCGAACAAACTGGCCGGACCAGCCTCCAGAATTTTCTCCGGATCGCGACCGAGCTACACACGCTCGATCCTTTCCTGGCACTGGCACGAGGCGAGGAACCCATGACCTTCCAGAAAATCCAAAAGGAGAAAACCATATCGCGGCTGCAGGATGAACTGGCGGTGAAACGAAAAGAAGCCACCCCCATGGAAATCCGCAAGCGCAATGCGTTTGTCGTCACAACTGCCCCCATCCGTAAATGGCGGCTGCATGGCAGGGAAAAATGGATCGACGCAGTAACCCACACAAGATGAGTGACAGCCCAAAATACGAACCCCACGAGTTTTTTCCGGTTCTCGAAAAACTACCGCAAGCCGTAGGAGAGGTAGTCATCTGCGGAGGGCAGGCAGTCAATTTGCTCGCGGCCGTATTCCTCACTGAAGGTCAATTGGAAAAATTACTTGGAAGGGGCAACGTAATGTCTGCCGACATGGACCTCGTGATCACCAAGGCACTCCAACGGCAAATCGTCAATCTGGCGAACAAATCACAAGGGTTTTCACTGAAAACATTCGCGGACTGCCGCCAACCCATCCAGTTCGCCATCATGCCTAACGACATGCCCGATACCCGTATCGATGTCATGCGAAGCATCAATGGAATTCACACTGAAAAAGACCGAGTATTCGAAGACGCCATCGATTTGGACAACAGTCCATACCTCGTCATCAACCCAACCACGCTTCTCATCGCGAAGGCCGAAAACTGCGCGACTCTTGAACAGGACTCACCCACAGAAAAACGCAACGACATCAAACACCTGCAGCTCCTCATTCCTATCGTTCACAACTACCTCCAGAAACTAGTTCTTAATTGCGATCCCGAGTCAAAAAGCGAACAACGCGACATTATGCGCTTCCTCAAAAGCATCCATGCCGCCTCAAAAAAGACCAACTTCCAAAAGGGAATGAAGCTCGCTCAGGTGAAGCTCTATGACGCCATCCCAATCGCTCGAATTCGAAAGTCGAAACTGAAAATCCTACAGAGCTATCTGGAACAAACCTTCCTGGGAAACCCAAGCATGCCCCCAACCTGAACGATAGATAAAATCACGTCAGGCTTATCGCCGGAAATCCAATCGCGAATGAAATGGAACCTACTGAAGGGGTTCAGATTTTAGGCACCAATATGGCAGAATTTCCAATTGCGTCTGTTCCTGATACGAGGCCTTTTGCATATCCACAAAACTCTACTTATCGATTGTCCTGTTTTTTGGAGTCAGGCCAATGACATCAACAACGGACCCGAAATGCGCTGGCGGTATTTTTCGATTTGTTTCACCGAGCAGCGACATTGCATTTTGACATCTCTGTAAAAACCACATGGGTGTGTGTTAGATTTTAACGGATACCAGCATGAAACCGTGTTATAGTATACCGCCAGTCGGACCATTGTCAGACAAGTTGCTGATCAGTTCATCAAAAGCGTGAAGACCACCCTCCTTCATGCACCAGTCTCTGACGACTTCGAGCTTTACCCTTTGCATTTGTTGGCGGCAAATAAGCAAGGCCTGATCGAAGTTGGCCCGTGACTTCCAGTGGATATAGCCAGCAAGGCGATCCTTGACGCTGTCGGTCGGAGACAGGAGCCGAAGCTTCCTTCCCTCAACCATGATTTCATCGGGAACCACCGGATACTGCTCGCCGATTTCAACCGGCCCTCGTGGAAACTCTAAAAACAGATGCGAACAGTCCGGATGTCTGTAATACCGAGATTTTGTGGGAGTAAACCCGATTTTTGACAAAACCTCAGTCAGCCGATTCCTACCCAACTCGTCAGGCACCATGTCCAAATCGCCAGAGCGATAAAGTCCTGCGGTGTAGATCGCGACGACCGCTCCTCCAACGAGCACGGAGTGAATGCCTTCGCCCTCAAGATGCCATGCCACAAATTGCCAGGCCTCTTCCTCGGTGCATTCTTTCCAGTTGGGTGCTTGCATGGCTGCGATTATTGACTTGCTTTATCGGTCATACAACCTTATTTATCGGTCATGATTTCAACTGCGCTACAAGATTTGTTTGGGGGGAAAGCAGCTGAAGCGGTTCTTTTGTCCCTGTTTCATCATGGGGAGGCATATGGCCGAGCGGTTGCCAGAGATTTTGGGGTGTCATTGGATGGAGTCCAGAAGCAACTTGATCGCTTTGAACGATCGGGAGCGATTGTTTGCAAGCGGCAGGGCCGAACGCTCGTGTATAGCTGGAATCCCAAGTCCAGAGTCGCATCACGTCTGCGGGATCTTACCGGAGTCATCTACGACGGATTAAGTCTTGAGGCGAAGCAGGTCTTATTTACGGAACGACGCCAACCAAGAGCCAAGGACAAGCCGGTGATCCGGTGAAGCAGTCGCACATATTCTAATTAAACAAACAACTGCCTATCTAGTGAGCGAAACTGGATGGCTTCTAACACTTCGTTACCAGTGATGTTTTCTTTGCCTGCTAAGTCGGCCAAGGTTCTAGCGACTTTCAAAATGCGATCATGAGCGCGGGCGGAGAAGTTCATTTCGGCCATGGCGTATTCGAGGTAGGCTTTGCCTTCCGCATCGAGCTTGCAGTGGTCGCGGACTTGGCGAGCGCCCATGGCGGAGTTGGTGGTGAGTTTCTTATTTTTTTGGGATGCGATCTCGGGATTCAGGTAGCTCCTTAAAATTCTCTCTTGTAGAAATCCTCTTACCGCTTTGCTTTTCTAGGTCTTTGCGGGCTTTGCCTGCGACGGAACCGCCGTCTTTCGCGGCTTTTTTGTTTGCCGGGAATCCAAGTGCGTTGCGTTTCTTGGCGATCTCGGTGGTGGAGGCTTCTCCCAACATCGTGAAGATAAGCTCCAGATCGGTCATGTGGTCGCGGAGGTTTTCCTTGGGGTTAGTGAGCGCCTTGAACTCTTTGTATTCGGATGGGGTCATGCCGAAGGTAGCTTTGCTGATTTCGGCCGTGAGGATGGCGAATTCTTTGCCTTGTTTGACGCCACGCTTTTTCCATTCGTCGGTGAGTTCGTCTCGGACGGCGATACCGCGCAGGCGTTTTTCGATCCATTCCTCGGAATACCCTTTTTGCTCGTAGATCACACGCATGCGTTTGGCGGCGAGCTCGGGGTTTTCGATTTCTTCGAGCCGCTCGTAACCGACTTGGGCAAGCCACAGCTTAAAGGGCTCGGCTTTGGGAGATGGGATGGACTGGATCAGGCGCAGAAGCTGTTCCGTATCGGCGACGTCGGTCATGCGCTGCTTGCCATCCGCAGCGGTCATTTTCAAACCGTGACAATTCGTCACGGTTTCATTTCCTTCCTTCTTGAGCCGTTCTTTGAGCTTACGCCAATAGGCACCGGGATCTACGCTACCCGTTAAAATGGCGATAACATCGACGATGGCAAACATCCATTTTTCCTGTTGGGCGTTCCAAGCGCGGCGGACTTGCTTTTCTTCAAAGAGGGAGATTTGGGACATGGTGGTAGATTAGAAAAATAAATTGCGGTCGAGCGAGCGGAATTGGATGGCTTCTAAAATTTCGTTGCCGCTGATGTCAGGTTTACCTGCTAAGTCAGCCAAGGTTCTAGCAACTTTCAAAATGCGATCATGGGCGCGGGCAGAGAAGTTCATTTCTGCCATGGCGTGTTCGAGGTAGCCTCTGCCTTCGGCATCGAGCTTGCAGTGGTCGCGGACTTGGCGAGCGCCCATCGCGGAGTTGGTGGTGAGCTTATCGGCTTTGAAACGCCCGACCTGGATCGACCTTGCTGTCGAGACGCGTTGGCGGATGGTTTCGGAAGATTCACCAGTCGCAACATCAGAGGTTAGGTCTTTGAAATCGACGAGTGGGACTTCAACGTGGATGTCGATGCGATCTAACAGAGGCCCCGAAATACGCTGGCGGTATTTTTCGATTTGTTTGACGGAACAGCGGCACTGCCTTTTCACGTCTCCGTAAAAACCACACGGGTGCGGATTCCATTTTAGGTGCAACCAGCATGAAACTCGAAAAACCATATTCTATAAGGGATTTGGCGGCTATTGACCGCTTGCCCAATGGTACCAAACGCTGCCGAATTTGCAAGGAAGCCAAAAACCTCGCCGAATTCCGACTACTTACGCACAAAGGCAGGTCATGGCCATACTATGCCTGTAACCCGTGCTCACGTGAACTCCAACGCCAAGCTTACCTCCGCCGAAAAATCAAAAATCCATAAATTAAAACCCATCGCGGCGACTCACGGAAAACGTAACCCCTCACTCCTTATCGGGGGCCCACCTGAGCATTGGCATGAGGCATGCGTGAGGTTGGGGTATCAGTTAAAAAACTTGCCAGCGTCGAATTTTCGCTTAGAGGTTCCCTTGGTAATGCGAATTTTTGCTTCATTGGTGCTGGTAGTTGCTGTCTTCTTTGGACAGTACGCACGCGTCATGGCTCAAGATCCTTGTCAGGTGCTCGCATCCCAGTATCTGAACGATCATCCTGATCACCATCACGAAGACCACACGCCTTGTGATCCTTCACACGATGAAGATTGCCCGTCTCACCACCATCATCATTGTGGAACGGTTTGTCAGGTAGTTCCGCTCATTTCTGAGAATGAGATAAAGTGCGGCGCTCCTTGGCGCTTGTCCGACAATCTCCGACCACGGCAAGAATCTGAATTGATGCCCGAGGATCCGTATTTGTCCTCGGAAAAGCCCCCGATCATCTGAGCGTCCTATTTTGACGCTCCGTCGCGCCCTTATGGTGCGGCGTTATTCCCCAAATCTCCGCATGTTCGCGGATAGAGGGTTCGATGAATTCGATTGAATTACCGCTGCTTCTCCCGTCTTGGAGGAGACATTTCACCTTCAAACACCATAATACCATGTCCAAATTTCACTTAATTACCTTGTCAGCCTGTGTCCTCATGGCACATCCGCTCTTAGCCGAGCCTTCGGTGATCGTCACACTGGAAAGTGTCGGCGGTCGAATACGCGCACAAAACCCCGACCTTGCCGCCGCGCGCTTGCGCATCCAAGAGGCGGTCGGACGCATGAACCAATCCGGACGACTTTCCAATCCTGATTTGGAAACCTCATTCGAACATAACTCTGCTTTCCGTGAGGGCAGATTCGAAGTCGGCCTATCCCAACGATTCCCTGTCACCGACAGACTCCGTTTGGAAAAAGGAGTTACTGCTACCGAATTGAGAGCCGCCGAAGCCGAAGTGCGCGAGGTGGAACGCTTGATCGCTGCCGGTGCCAAGGAGTCCGTGGTCAAGGTTCTGGCAAATCGCCAACGACGGGCGCTGCTTGATGAACAAGTAGCCATCTCCAAACAATTTGCGGATTTCCTCTCCGAATCCGTGGCGAAGGGCGAAGGCTCCGCGATCGATGCCGGACAAGCAAAACTCGAAGCCACCAGCATCGCCATGGAAATTCGCCAGCTTGATGCAGAGCAAACTGCCTTAGTTGGCGGCTTGAAGCCACTGCTTGGAATGAGACCCGGCGAGTCACTCACCGTGAGCGGTAAGCTACCCGAGACGAAGTTACCGACTGCGGAAGCTAACCCAGAACGTCGCCCCGATTTCCAAGTAGCGAAGCTGGAGGCCGATGCCGCGACCCAAGGTGTGGCACTTGAACAGGCACGCCGCTACGATGATGTAGAGGGCGGATTTTTCGCCGCAGCGGAGCGCTCGGAAGACGCGCCTAACGGGTATGAAAACGAAGCGATCATCGGTCTGCGGTTCAAGATCGCGCTACCATTCTGGAACAAGAATGAAGGTAACATCCAAGAAGCCCAAGCAAAACGGGAGCGCAAAGAAAAGGAAGCCGTCGCGCTAGGCCGCAACATCCGCCTCGAAGCGGAAGGTGCCCGCGCAGAAATGGTCCA
Source organism: Luteolibacter sp. (assembly GCA_021298895.1). Lineage (GTDB taxonomy): Bacteria > Verrucomicrobiota > Verrucomicrobiia > Verrucomicrobiales > Akkermansiaceae > Luteolibacter. Next base: position 229 of record JAJTHK010000024.1, on the reverse strand, counting down.
ATGGGCGAAACTGATCAGTGAAATCAATGATACCCTCCTGCCTCTTGCAGAAGAACAAACAACTCTAGCAGAAAAAACCTATCGCACAGGCCAGGGCGAAATCCAATCCGTCCTCCGCGCCCGGGAAAAGCGCCTGCAACTCGCCGGCGCAAAAATTGATGCTCTGCGCGAATTCCACCTCGCCCGTGTCCGTCACGAAACCGCGCTCGGTAACCCTTAACTTTCTATC
>JAJTHK010000023.1 GCA_021298895.1 Luteolibacter sp. | reverse complement strand
ACTCAAACCAAATCCATCATGTCCGCCCACAACGATTCCGAAACCAAGAAGCCGTCATGCTCGGGCTGCGAGCACGGCCATGATGAAAGCCCCTTGCCGCAAGGATTACTTGTCGCCGCCGCCGGCATGTTGACGGGGATAGGATTGGTTCTCGGCTGGATGGATATGGGGCCGGGCTGGCTGAAAACAGCCGCCTTCGCCGTTGCGACGCTTTCCGGTGGCTTATTGGTTTTCCCAGCCGCTTGGAAAGCACTCCTCAAGTGGAAGCTGGACATGAACGTCCTCATGACAGTCGCCGTAGCGGGCGCATGGATCATCGGCGAACACGGCGAAGCCGCCGCCGTGGTTTTCCTTTTTTCTCTATCCGAGTTGTTAGAATCCTGGGCTGCCACCCGCGCCAGACGTGCGGTGCAAGCCTTGTTGGAACTCTCGCCCGCCACCGCCATCGTTATCGGTGCGGATGGCACGGAGCGTGAAATCGCCGTTGCAGATGTCGCCATCGGCACTGAAATCCGCGTCCGCAGTGGCAGCCGTGTGCCGCTGGATGGTGAGGTGATTGCCGGAAATTCATCCGTCGATCAAGCACCCATCACCGGCGAATCCGTGCCCGTGGACAAGGCTCCGGGTGATCCTGTTTTCGCCGGAACTGTAAATCAAGAAGGCTCTCTAACCGTTCGTGTGACCAAAGCCGCTGGAGACTCCACACTCGCCCGCATCATCCAGCTCGTCGGCGAAGCGGAAGAACAAAAACCGCCGACCCAGCGCTGGGTGGATCGCTTCGCAGCGATTTACACACCCGCCGTTTTCGTCGCCGCCATCCTCGTCGCGGTGATCCCTCCGCTACTGTTGGGACAAGAGTGGAATCCCTGGATCTACCGTGCGCTCGTTCTACTCGTTATCGCTTGTCCATGTGCCTTGGTGATCGCCACTCCTGTGAGTATTGTTTCCGGACTCACCGCTTTGGCTCGCCGGGGTGTACTAGTGAAAGGCGGCATCTATCTGGAAGCGGTCGGAAAACTCCGTGCCCTGGCCGTGGATAAAACCGGCACCATCACCCAAGGCAAACCGCAGGTCGTTGGCATCACTCCTGTCGGCGATCTAACAAATGGTGAAATTCTCCGCCGAGCAGCCTCGATCAACATCCATTCCGAGCACCCGTTGGCCACCGCCATCGTCGCCGCGACTCGTTCGCGTAACATCGCATTCGATTCAGCGGCGGATTACGTCTCCATAACCGGTCAAGGCGCACAAGCCACGGTGGACGGACATCCGCATTTCATCGGCAATCACAAAATGGCGCACGAAGCCGGAGTCTGCTCGCCGGAAATCGAAGCGATTCTAGCAGACATCGAAGCCAAAGGCCAATCTCTCGCCGTCCTCGGACATCTGCCGCACGGCGACTGCAAGGGTGAAGTCCTCGGCATCATTGCCATCGCTGATACGCTGCGCCCGGAAGTCGTCGAGGCTCTTCGCAAAATCCACGCCGCTGGAGTTCAGAAAATCATCATGCTCAGTGGCGACAATCAGCGCACCGCCTCCACCATCGCCAAACAAGCTGGCATCGACGAAGCCATCGGTGATCTCATGCCGGAACAAAAGGTCGAACATGTAAAAAAACTCGTCGCTCAATATACTCACGTAGGAATGATCGGAGACGGTGTGAACGACGCGCCCGCGCTCGCCGTTGCCAACGTAGGTTTTGCCATGGGAGCCATCGGTAGCGACACCGCCATCGAAACGGCGGACATCGCACTGATGAAGGACGATCTAACAAAAGTTGCAGAGACCATCATAACTGGCCGCCGTGTCCTACGTATCATCCGATTCAATGTCACCTTCGCCCTCGTGATCAAGGCCGTCTTCCTCGTCCTCGCGTTCCTCGGCATCGCCGGTCTATGGCTCGCTATTCTCGCAGACACCGGCGCGACCCTACTGGTGATTCTTAACTCCCTTCGTTTACTCACCCGCCCAAAATAGACATGAGCAAGAAACGACAACGCATGCAGAGCTTTCGCGAAGCAGAAAAACGAAAACTTCGAACTCCGCCAAAGCCATGGAATCTGAAGGACAAGTTAGTCGTTTTTGGCGCACTTGGATCAGCCTTACTCGTATTCACAGGCACTCCATTTTTATCAATGTATATGAGTCATCGTAACACCATAGATCGGCGACTTAATTATTGGAAAAACGAATATGGACTCTCAGAATCAGAAGTTCTACGGCTTAGGGAAATCGAAATTTCATTTCACCGCCCCAGTCTGTTTGGAGCAGCCAAGCCACTCACCGCCGAAGAGTCGGCGCTACATGATCAACAACTGGCAGATGAAATGAATGATGAATCCGCACGTAAGTTCATCGAAAATCAACAAATAGGAAATAGAGATCATTGACCATATTTCTCAGTTAGCGGGTTACTTTGGTCGTATTCCAAAATGATGACTTTCGCGCATCAACAGGGTGGCTTTCGATCCTGTTAATTGATCCTATGTGATTATGTTCTCTGTAAACGGTTATATAAATTCACTCAAACAACTGCCGATCCAGTGAGCGGAATTGAATCGCTTCTAACACTTCGTTACTTGTGATGTCAGGTTTACCTGCTAAGTCAGCCAAAGTTCTAGCGACTTTCAAAATGCGATCATGGGCACGGGCGGAAAAGTTCATTTGTTCCATCGCATGTTCAAGGTAGCCTTTGCTTTCTGAATCGAGCTTGCAGTGTTCGCGGACTTCGCGGGCACCCATGGCGGAGTTGGTGGTGAGCTTTGCTTTTTTGAAACGATCGACTTGGATGGAACGCGCGGCGGCGACCCTTTGTCGGATAACCGCCGATGACTCACCCGTGATTGTATCCGAAGTGAGCTCGCGGAAATCAACCAAAGGAACTTCGACATGAATATCGATGCGATCTAACAACGGGCCGGAGATCCGTTGGCGGTATTTTTCGATTTGTCTAACTGAGCAACGGCATTGACGTTTGGCATCAAAATGGAACCCACACGGACACGGATTCATCGCCGCCACCAGCATGAAGCGCGCGGGAAATGTTAGAGATCCGGCAGCGCGGGATATTGTGACGTGTGAATCCTCCAAAGGCTGGCGCATCACCTCCAAGGTGGATCGGCGGAATTCGGGGAGCTCATCGAGAAACAACACGCCGTGGTGGGCTAGGGAAACTTCTCCGGGGCCGGGGTTTGAGCCACCACCTAATAAGCCTGCATCGGAAATCGTGTGATGCGGAGCGCGAAAAGGTCGGGTTGTTAGAAAACCTTTTTTATGATCGAGCGTGCCGGCGATGGAATGGATCTTGGTGGTTTCGATCGCATCGTCCTCAGTCATTTCTGGCATGATGGTGGGGATGCGTTTCGCGAGCATGGATTTCCCGGTTCCCGGAGGGCCGACCATAAGTAAATTATGGCCGCCTGCTGCAGCGACTTCTAAAGCGCGTTTGACGTGGTGTTGGCCTTTGACCTCGTTGAAATCGACGTGGTAGCTACGATGACTTTCGAAAAAAGCGCGTCGATCTAACACAAATGGTGCGATCTTTTTTTCGCCGCTTATGAATTCCCATGCTTGGCGGAGATTGCGCACGGCGATGATGCTGATGCCTTCGATGACGGCGGCTTCGGCGGCGTTGGCTTCTGGGACGATGAGAAATTTCCTACCACAGGCACGGGCTTTGAGAGCGATGGATAGCACGCCTTTCACCGGACGCACCGCGCCATCGAGCCCGAGTTCTCCGACCACGCAGAAGTGATGGGTTTCGATAGGCTCCGTGCCGCTGGCGCCTATCATCGCGAGTGCGATGGGTAAATCGAACGACGGGCCTTCTTTTTTGAGGTCGGCTGGGGCGAGGTTGACGGTTTTGATCCCGAGGCTGAGTTTGAGGGCCGAGGATGTGATGGCGGAAGTGACGCGTTGCGAGCTTTCGCGCACAGCGGCATCTGGTAATCCGACAATGATCACCCCGGGGGTTTCTGAGCCACGAGCGCAGACTTCGACTTCGACCTCGAAGGCATCCACGCCGCGTAAGGCAGCTGAGTAGAATTTAGTAATCATTTGAACACTACGAACTCAAGCGAGCTAGTTTTTCAATGGCAAGCAAGAAAGTTGCTTTTTGGCAAGTCGTTCTGTTAGTAAATCAAACTTATGAAAGCCCTAAGCTTGCCGCTCACTCTCATGCTGTCGATGACAGCCTCCCTATTTTGCTTATCCACGGCCCAAGCCAAAGAGTCCAACGCGGAGATGCTGGAGCAACTGCGTTCTGAAATCACCGCGAAGCTGCCGACCATCGATGATGCGTCGCGTAAAAGCATCGTCGACGCCAAGGACGCGAAAGCCAGGGTGGAGGCGGTTAGAAAAATTTCGGTATTGGATACATTTCTGACCAAGGACGAGCTCGATGCCAAGTTGGCAAAGTTCTTCATTCTGAACGAAGCCACGCCAGCCGGTCTGTCGGATTTCGCCGCAAAGGGAGCGGAGCAAAAAAAACTCATCGATGCCCTGCTTGCCGACGAGGAGCTGATGTTAGAAATCGCCCTTGCCGACGGCGCGCTACCGGTGCACGGCGGGAAGGACAAGGCCCCGCCGCAATACGGCAAGGTGATGGAGATCTACACCACGATCCAGCAAACCAGCCCGAAGGCGAAAAAGGGAGTCCTCCAACGTCTGGCGCTGGCTGTTAGTCTTGAATTCAGTGGGCCGACTGAACCAGCCGAAGAAGAAGAAAAAGATGCCGACGCCCCGAAGCCGGACACCTCCAAGGCGATCGATCCAATGAAGCGCTACTTGCATTTCGAAAAAGCTTATGAAGCCGGAGAACTGGATAAAAACTTTGAGCTTCTCAGCGTCTGGGAGCTACGTTTTGTCGTCTGCGCAAAGGAACGCGATGAAGTGCTTGCATGGGGGCGTGAGATGCTGCGCAACTTCAGGCCCGATCATGTTACGACGGATAATGAGGGATGGCGTTACGCGAACCTCGTCAATACCGATGTCCAATACGGATCGATCAATGTAGGAAACGACCGACCTGAATTAGCGGGAATGCAGAACATTCTAATGAATGGCGGCATTTGCGGTCGTCGTGCCTTTTTCGCACGCTACATCTGCCGGGCGTTCGGGATTCCAGCCACCGCACGTCCGAGCAGCGGCCACGGCGCTTCCGCCCGCTGGACGCCTGAGGGCTGGGTTGTCGTGTTAGGTCCGGGCTGGGGCAATGGCACTACCGGCACTCGCTATGGCACCGACCTCAATTTCGTGGCCACCACCCAAGGTCGTGCCCGCGGAGGCGAATTCCTCAAAGTGAAACGTGCCTACTGGGTTGGCGATGTGATGGGGGAAGCTCGCACTCTGGGCGAGCGTAACAATCGTACCGCCCCATCGTTCTGGAATGCTGTCGCATTGGCAACCCAAGGGCGTATTATCGAGGACTCCAAAGCCGTCACACTCGATGCGCTCGGCGCGGAGTTTGGAGAAGCCAACGGACCAAACGTTGCGGATGGAGTCATTGCTGCGACCGTCAATCCCGAGGACAGCAAGATCACTCTTGGCGCGGACGGCAGCATCACCATCCCAGCGGCAGCCTACGCGCAGTCGAAGGGAGGCAATGAGGACGACGAGGAAAAATCGAATGATGTTATTGCCATGAAAAGTTTTGGCGGAGGCATGCAGTTGTTCCTGCCAACCTTCCATCGACAACAACCCATCTTGGTGCGGGGCGGCACATGGAAGCATGAGGCATCCTTATGTGAGTCCGCGACGCGCCATTGGAAAGGTCGACGCCCGAAAAATTCCTTCCCCATGCGCGGTCTGCGCCTTGCGATCACTCCGGACGGCGATCAGGCGGACAAGGAATTCAAGATCGAATTGGCCGACGGCGTGACCATGGATTTCGTCTACATCCCACCCGGCAAGTTCATGATGGGCGGCGACCGCCCGCAAAAAGAAGGCGACATCCTAGCCGACACCCCGAAGCACGAGATCACCCTGAGCCGCGGTTTTTATTTGGGAAAATATGAAATGACCCAGTCTCAATATGCGGCGGTCATGGGCAAGGAACAGGGCAACTCCGCCAAAGGCCCGGACCATCCGGTGGACGGCGTGAAACCATCCCGTGCGCTTTTGGTCTGTGATAATCTATCAGCCAAGATTGGCAGAGAAGTTCGCCTACCCACCGAAGCCGAGTGGGAATACGCCGCCCGCGCCGGAACCTCCACCCGTTGGTTTTTCGGAGACGACGCATCGAAGCTCGGCGAATACGCTTGGTTCAAAGACAACGCCGAAGGAAAATCTCATCCGGTGGGTCAGAAAAAACCGAACTCCTGGGGACTTTACGACATGTATGGAAACATCGCCGAATTCGTTCGCGACGAACATCAGGAAGACTACTACGCAAAAAGCCCAAAAGTCGATCCGGCCGGGCCGAGCCTTGGCACCTATTCAAATATGGAATTCTCCATCGATGTCCCCAAGCCCGGCGATTACATCCTGACCGCTAAGGTGTGCACCTCGAATTACCATCAAACCCTCCAACTCGCCGTCAATGACGCCAGCACACCAACCACCATCAAGCTACCCTTCACCTTGGGTAAATGGAACCGAAGCGAGCCGGTCACGCTGACTCTCAAACAAGGCAAGAACACCCTGCACTTCTGGCGCGATCAAGCACCTCAATCCGGTGTTGCCGTCAAGGAATTCACGCTCAAACCAGTCGGCGCGAAATAGAACATCAGCCTACAAGAAATTGAACCACAAAGCAGAATGAGCGTTAGCGAATTTTACAGCTAGCGTAGCCAAATCGCTTGGATGTAATGAAATGGAATCAAAGACTCAGAGAACACAGAGGTGCTGGTTTCAAACCCCGATATCCAAAGAACGGCTCTGTGCTCTCTGTGTCTCTGCGGTTAAAATACTCTTAGTGTTGTACTTGCCGTATTATTCAGACAGCCTCTAAGTTAGAATAGAATAGCCGAAAACGAAAATGAATACGAGCTATCGAAAAAACCACAATTTCATGAAACACCTCATCCGATTTTACGTTTTCAATTCGACCTGCCTCCTCATCTGGTCGCTTTCCGCCGCCAACCTATTCGCCGCTGCTGACGACTTGCAAAAAAAACCTAACATCATTTTTGTGGTGGCGGATGACATGGGTTTCAAGGACACGGGCTACAGCGGAAATCCTATCGTCAAGACGCCTCACCTCGATCGCATGGCGGCAGAGGGACTCCGTTTTGACAATTTCTACTCAGCCGGCGGCACTTGCTCTCCCGGGCGCATGGCGATTCTAACAGGTCGCACGCCCATGCGCGCGCGCATGACCACGACCGTCGGGCCGATGCAAGAAGGAGAAGTCACCGTCGCCGCCGCTCTCAAAACAGCCGGCTACGAAACCGGCCTCTTCGGCAAATGGGGACTGGGTCGAGAGGGAACCCACCCGCTGAAGGTTGGATTCGATGAAGCCATCTGGAGCAAAAACTTCTATGACCTTGGTGCCGTATTCTTTGTAGGCGACAGCGATAAGCGGGACGAGATGCCAGTCAAGACCACCGGCGACACCTCGGTGGCCATCATGGATATCGCGCTCGATTTCATCGGCAAACGCGCGAAGCGTAATCAGCCCTTCTTCGCGCAAATCTGTTTCGGCTCACCGCACGCTCCCCATCAGGCTGCCGATGAGTTCAAGAAACTTTATCCCGATCTCCCAGAAATGGAACAAAACCTCTGGGGCGAGATCTCAGGGCTGGACGCGGCTGTTGGAAAATTACGCGAAGAATTAAGACGACTGGGGATCGCGGACAACACCTTAGTCTGGTTTGTGAGCGACAATGGCGGCATCTCCGACACATCCGGCATTGAGAAAAAAGGCCGTATCGGCGCACGCACGATCGGACTACTCGAATGGCCCCGAAAAATTTCCAAACCGATGCGATCGGACATCCCCGTTTGCCACATCGACATGTATCCCACCGTGCTGGACATCGCTGGCGTCACCATGAAACACCAACCCGTGATTGACGGGATCAGCGTATCGCCTCTCATTGATGGTGGGATGGAGAGTCGTCCCAAACCCATGGGTTTCATCTCGGGTGGCTACGCCAGCAAAGAAGACCCGACCCTCTGCAAATTCAACAACGCTGCATGGATCGACGGTCGCCACATGCTCATATTCGATCCTCCGAACAAGCGGCGAAAAGCGGAATCCGTGACACTCTACGACATTTTTGCCGACCCCACTCAGGAGAAGGATCTCGCAGCTCAGCATCCGGAAAAGATACGAGACATGCTGGAGGCGCTTGCAGTTTGGCGAGAGAGCGTCAAAGCAAGTTTCGCAGGAAAGGATTACCAACGATGAAGAAATAGTTGGCGCAAACTCATCAGGATGACCCGCAATACGGTCAAGCAGTATGTGAAAACAGGAGAACCACAAGCAGCTAAGCGGTAACTTATTTTAACACGAGCAAGAAAGCTGCTTTTCGTTTCGTAAGTATAAATGTAGATCAAACCCATGAAGAATTTACTCCTCACCCTTTTCGCCTTCGTTCCTTATCTGTTAGCCGCTGCACCGGAACAAGGATTTGTCTCGCTCACCAATGGCAAAGATCTCACCGGTTGGAAAACGGTTGGAGGAAACGGTCAGTTCAAGTTTGAGAACGGCGAAATCATCGGTTCGGGCGAAAATATCAAAGCCAACACTTTTTTGATCTCAGAGAAAACCTACAAAGACTTCGATTTCCGCTTCGAGATGAAGTTCGATACTTTAAAAGGCAACTCCGGCATGATGTTCCGTGGCCTGCAAAAAGAATCCACTGACGGCAACGGCCGCGTGAATGGCTATCAGTGTGAACACGACAACGGCAAAGACCGCGCATGGACTGCAGGGCTTTACGATGAAGCACGCCGTGGTTGGTTGTTTCCTAACAAAGCCAACAAGGAACAATGCGCAGCTTTTTCTGAGCAGGGCAAAACCGTTTTCAAATGGGAAGATTGGAATGAAGTGCGCATCCTCTGCGAGGGAAACCACATCCAGATTTTCCTAAACGGAGAAAAGCGCGTCGATTTCGTGGATGATGGCAAAGAATTTACTCCCGAAGGATTTTTCGGAATGCAAGTTCACTCCGGTGCCTCAACCAACGTGCGCTGGAAAAATCTGCGGATCAAGGAGCTGGCTGCGAAGTAAGACTTTCGATCAACCGCGTGGAGCTCGCCGCAATGGCTTTTTGCTGGCGGGTAAGAGAGGCGTTTTTCGCGAATTAGGCAGGGACCTTTATCCCTAAAGGTCCATATCTAAAGGCGCACCATACCCCATCAAACTCTTTCCGTAATAACCACCGCGAGATATGGACGTGTAAGGATACGCGTCCCTGCCTATTTGACTCTGATCTCAGCCTGGGATAAAGAGCCTGAAAATATTCAATACTCCCAAGAATCCACGGAGGAGAGCAAAGCAGCCGACCGCCATGAACAGATAGCCGACTAATTTGACGGTTTTGGCGAATTGGACGACTACAAGGCTTTCGTTAGACGATGAGAGGTAGTTGTTGATTTTGGTGGCGTTTTGCCTGTGGGCACGAATTTCCCTAGACCAGGCATTGGAAAAAGGAATGTTGCCGTCGTCGGTTTTCAGAACGATCTGGTAGGTGGGATTCCTTTTTTGGGCCTTACTCATGGTTGGATGGCTCTCGACATCAGCGGATTTCACCCGACTCAACGGAAGGCTTGCAACCGCCTCTTTCCGACCAAATACGTTAGTTTTTTCAACAATGCAGGTATCCGTCGAGCGCTTGCAGGTGAGAGTGACATCGGAGCCTAGAAATAAGATCGAACATACCCCTGCGACGACGAGGACGAACCCTGCGGCCAGCGATGAACAACCTCCTGCTTTTCGAGGACGGATGAATTGCATGGATTTTGTTATGCCGAACTCGTTTGGCTGTCAATGGGGACCATCGGCTGCTCAATCTGCGGATCAAGGAGCTGGATACGAAGTAAGAGATTCGATCAGCCGCTTGGAGATTGCTTCGATGGCTGCTTTCATGGTGATCTCCTGATCCGTCTCGGCGGCAAGACAAGTCATCGAAACGCCATCCAAGCCGCAAGGTGTGATGGCAAGGAAAGGCGGTAGGGATTCGCGGGTGATGTTGATGGCGAAGCCGTGCATGGAAATCCATTTCCGCACGCCCACACCGATAGAGGCTAGCTTCCGGTTTTCCACCCACACACCTGTTAGACTCTCCCGTCGGTCTGCGGCAACCCCGAGATCTCCACACGCGGCGATGAGTGCGTCTTCAATGGAGCGGAGATGCAAGTGGAGATCGCGGCCGCGAAGATTAAGATCTAACAAAGGATAACCGACGAGCTGACCGGGGCCGTGGTAGGTGGCTTGGCCACCGCGGTTGGTTTCAAAAATCGGATGAGGAAGTGAAGCCGAACCGAGTGAAGATTGATCGCGAAGTCTGCCAATCGTATAAACCGGCTCGTGCTCTAACAGGAGGATCTGATCATGGGCTTCACCTGCTAAAATATCCGCCACGGTTTTCTCCTGAATTTCCAAGCCCTCCGTGTAACTCACGGGCTTGGGATAGATGATGATTTCAGGAGGAGGCGGGGACATGATCGAAAATTTATAGGAGTGAATTCGGCTGGATGGAAATAGAGAACCACAATGGTAGCGAAGCGGACGTCCGCTTCGCTACCATTGTGGTTCTTTTTTATGTTTGGTTGAAAGAATTTCTTCGATAGATCGCCACCCATTCTTTTCCTTCTCTTCCGGGGTAGCAACGGTTCGGAACCCATGAATCGATGCGTTCGAATTCGGGGGCGAAGCGGGCGTCGAGCTCTTCGATTGAGGCGTTGAACGGCGGGCCTTCGTCTTCTTCGCCAGGATCGTTGGGCGTGAGGAAAAACACGCCGATGAGATGGCCTCCGGGAGCGATGAGATCTATACAGGCGGCAGCGTAGTCGGGACGGCATGAGGGATGGATCGCGCAGTAACAGGTGTGCTCCCAGATCGCGGAAAACGTTTTTCCTTTTCGCCAAGCGGGATCGAGGAAATCGCCGAGCTCGTACGATTCTTTGCCGGTCTTGGAAAATTCGTTGGCTTTTGCAAGAGCGAGCGGAGCGAGGTCGAGGCCGATGGTTTCTAATCCAAGCGCACTGATCAAACGGACATCGTGGCCTGTGCCACAACCGGGAACGAGCACAGCGCCTTCGCCCCAGATGGAGGGATCCATTTTTTCTAACAACTCCAGTAACGGTGGCGCAGCGTGGCCTTTTTCCCATGGTGTGTCTCCGAGTTCGTAGCGTTGGTTCCAATCGGTCATGATTTAAATGAGTCTTCTATCTAGCAATTTGGCACGAATGGGATCGGAGGCTTGTAGGTGAGCGAGAGCAATGGCTAACGCATCGGCGGCATCGGAGGGCGGGGTTTCTGCGAGACCAAGCAGGGCGCGAACCATGAAAGCGACCTGGTCTTTATCGGCGGTGCCTTTTCCGACGACCGCCATTTTGATTTTTTTCGGAGAGTATTCGTATACGGGAATGCCGTGATCAGCGGCGGCGATGAGAGCGGCGGCGCGGGCGGCGCCCATGGAAATCGCGGTGCGGTGGGATTGAACGTAGATGATACCCTCGACGGCAATCTCATCTGGCTGGTATTGTTTGATTATGTGAACGAGGTGGGTGCGGATGGCGGAGAGAGCGCCGGATTGAAGGATATTTTTCGGAACATGAATCACATCATAGCCCAGAACCGTCGGCTTCCGAGGGTCGCCTTCAAGGATGGCATAGCCCGTGTTGCGGACGGCGGGGTCAATGGCAAGAACGCGCATGCCATGAGTTAACTCGACATCGGCGCGCATGAAAGCGGGAAATGTTTCAACCTAAAATTCACAGTTGAAACTGCAGATTTTAGGTTGAAACGCGTTGACCCAACTACGCTGAAATGCCAACCTTTCATAGTTATGAAAGCGAAACTTCTACTTGCCGCGCCTTTTTCACTGGTTTTAACCGCATGTGATCCAACGGGTGCAAATCTTGATTCGACTGGCATTGATCCCCTACGTCCGCCTACAGGCAATACCGCTCCTGCAGATTTCGGAACGGTACTCAGGCCTGGTGCGTTTGTAAGTGCCGCGATCAATAACACGGCGTTTTACCTTTCCAAACCGAATGAAGATCAAGCAGCCGACAAATTGCTCGCGCAAGGCACGCCGATGAAAATTATCGCTCTGTCCGGTAATTTCACAAAAGTTGAACTCGATAGCGGTGAGGTCGGATTTGTTCCAACGGTGATGATTTCAACCGGTGATGCTGGCATTATGCCATTGGATGGAGCTGACGGCCAGGTACCTGTCATCAAGCTCGATGGTGATGTGCCGCTACCTGTGCTTGATCCCAGCGCCGCACCTGCTGTAGATCCTAGTGGTTTACCTCCAGCCGACCCGGCACCCCCGATTGCCACTCCTGAATAATCCTGCACGTGTAAAATTTCATAATCACCCATGAGCAGCTCGGAATTGATCTCAATGGCTGAGCAAGAAATTGCCCAGATTATAAAAGTCTTGCCGGATGAGATCCGAGCTCATGCGTTGAATTGCCAAGTGAGTTTTGAAACTAAGCCAACTGCCGGAACTGAAGATGAGGATTCGTTGGGAGTGTTTGAAGGTGCGTCATTGCTAGATGAGGCAAGTCCGGATAACCTGCCGCGTATCCGAATTTTCGTAGAGAACATTTGGGAATACGTGGAGAGGGATGAGCAGGATTATTTGGATGAAGTCGGCACGACTTTCCTACATGAGCTCGGACATTACCTCGGTTGGGACGAGGATGAAATTGAAGAGCGCGGGTTGGGTTGATTATAAACACGACTCTGCGATCCCTGCTGGGATCGGATATTTTTTGCGCTGGATACCCGGGGTCTTCGACCTCCGGGCTAATTTCTGTGATCCCTACCGGGATCTTTGTCTATCAAGTGATCAGTTTTCCTCACCTCAGCGAGGTGATAGAAATTAGCCCGGCGGTCGAAGACCCCGGATATGCGATTCAAAATTTTCCCCATCCCAGCAGGGATGCCAGAAAGCTCAATACCAAGCTAAGAGGCTGTCTGAATAATACGGCAATTACAACACTAAGAGTATTTTTAACCGCAGATGAACACAGATGAACACAGATGAACACAGATGAACACAGATGAACGCAGATAAATAATACAGATAGAGGCGGAAAATGTTGAATTCTCAAATAATCCCTGACTCTTCAATCTGCGTCCATCTATGTTCATCTGCGGTTCAATTCCCCCATTTTAGTTTTTTAAGACAGCCTCTAAGGCACCTGCGTCCTACTGAGCACGGCTTCGATAAGCTCCATCGGATCGAGATCTTGATCGGAAAGGATGCGGTGGCGCATGGCTGCAGGGAAAATCGCTTGAACGTGATCGGGATAGACGGCGGTGGCGGACTCAAGGAATGCGTTCGCTCTAGCAGCGCGGAGCAAGGCCAAAGAAGCGCGGATCGAAACGCTTTGTTCGGAGCCAGCCATTTTCCGCAGGTTCTCGCAGAGATCGGTGATGTATTGCGCGATGGGTCGGGAAACGGGAATACTGCCGACGGAAGCTTGAAGTTGTTGGATCGTTTCGCCATCCACCCCGAAGTCTGGCGCTTCTAAATACTCGGTGTTATTCGAGGCGTGGGAGAGAAGAATATCCGTCTGCGTTCCGGCGTCCGGCAGGGACATGCGGAGGGAAAGCAAGAAACGATCGAGCTGGGGTTCAGGGAGAGGAAACGTTCCCGAGCTATGGGTATCGTTTTGCGTGGCGATGACCATGAATGGTTTCGGTAGGCGGTGGCTGACGCCATCGATGGTCACGCGGCCTTCGTTCATACTTTCTAACAATGCCGATTGCACACGTGGTGAAGTTCGGTTAATTTCATCTGCGAGCAAACAGTTAGAAAATACAGGGCCACGGATGAACTCGAAAACTCCCTGATCGGCGCGATATAAATTGTATCCAATGAGATCCGATGGCAACAGATCCGGCGTAAACTGGATGCGTTTGAAAACTCCACCGATCGAACTCGCGAGGGTGTGGGCGAGCGTGGTTTTTCCAATTCCTGGCGCGCCTTCGATCAGGACGTGACCGTCCGCAAGCAATGCGGTGAGAAGGAGCTCCGCAGGTTTCTCCGCTCCGATGACCGTGGAGGTAAGATGCTTGAGAAGAGGTTGGATGATGGCGGCATTCATAGATTGAGCGAGTGAGCGTATTGAGAGATCGCCATTGGATAAATCCGATGCTCGATCACTTGTATGCGCTTATGTAAGGCATCCGCCGTTTCAGCGGGCAGAATATCCAGCTTTTCTTGGAGGATTACCAGCCCGGTGTCCATTCCGGAATCCACAACGTGCACGGTGACTCCAGTTTCTTTGGCTTTTGCCTCAACCGCCTGCGCCCATGCCGCCACTCCCGGAAACGCCGGCAACAGCGAGGGATGAATGTTGAGAATTTTTGACGGAAACGCATCGAGCAACGGCGCTTTCACCAAACGCATGAATCCCGCCAAGCAAACGAGATCGACCCCTGCTTGCTTCAGCTTTTCCGCTGTCTCGATTTGGACGTAATCTGGAAACTTGTTTTTGTGCCCCTCGCAATCGATCACCGCATGTGGAATCCCATGGCTGGCAGCGCGTTTCAAAATCAACGCTTTAGGATTATCGGAGAGCACGATGGCAATTTTTGCCTGCAAAGTCCCAACAGTAATGGCATCTAGGATCGCCTGCATGTTCGAGCCGGAGCCAGAGCCGAGAATTCCTAAAGTGAGCATGGCTTTGGTTTAAACCGATTTCCGAGGAGGTAACCACGAAAAACACAAAATTCGCGAAAAAATGAGGTTAAAGCCGTTATTCTAAAAAATAGAACCACAATGGGAGCGCAGCGGACATGGACGAACAACAAAATTAAATCCTTTCGTCAAATGAGCAGGATGTACGCAGATAGAGAATAGAGATAAAGACCGGAAATGTTGGGTTCATTAGTATTTAATGACTGTTCAATCTGCATCCATCTGTGGTTAGATTCCTCTATTGTGGGGTCTTAAGATAATCTCAAGATTCGACTCTTAACCCTTTCGTCTGATTCGTGATTTTCGTGGTTCAATTTATCAGATCAGGCTTTCACGTCCGATAACATCCCACCCGATTGATCACGGATTCTTCGATGGGTTCTGGATTGCAGAGAAGTTGAATGAGTTTATTCCAATGCTTCTGACCAGAAAGAATTTCGACCTCTATCCTCAGGAAATAGATAGGCACGTTGATTTCCGTTGGTTTAGGGAAACGCACTGCATCCTTTTCTGTGGTCAGAATCAGTTCCATATCGCGCTCGACGCAGCGTTGCATGAATTGATCGACGTCGCGGCGGTTGAAGCGATGATGATCGGAAAAGTGGCGTTTGATTTCCACTCGCGCGCCGAGCTTGGACAGCAAGCGCTCGAAATTATCTGGAACAGCGATCGCGCTGATTGCGCCGACCCATTTGTCTTGGAGAAATTCTAACGGCATCTGTTCACGTGTGAACAGGTTTTCGACATATTTCGGACCATGCGCACATTCGATGATGTCTGCGGTTTTGTTGTATTTGCGAATTCGCTCGATCAACTCCGCGTTGGATGTGCCATCGCATTTCGTGATCAAAATGAAACTCGCACGACGCAGATTTTTCGGTGGTTCACGCAAGGTGCCACGCGGCAACAACGCACCCGTTCCAAAGGGCGAACGAGAATCGACCAACACCACATCAATCGAATGTGCTAAGTTGAAATTCTGCATACCGTCATCGAGGATCAGGGTTTCTGCTTGGAGTTGGCCGATGGCGAAACGCGCGCCTTTGACTCGGTCTTTATCGACGATGACTGAAACTCCCTCCAAATTTTTCGCGAGCATGAACGGCTCGTCGCCGGCGAACTTGGAATCTAACAACAAGGCGCTGCCGGTCGAAACGACTTTTGGCATTTGGCTTGATGGAATGGGACGATTATCGGCATCTTTCCATTTTTGTTTTACATCGAGCTTCTTGCTTTTGTAGCCACGGGATAAAATCGCCACCTTGCGACCTTCATCACGGAGGCATTTTGCCAACAACTCCACCACAGGAGTTTTGCCTGTGCCTCCGACCGTGATGTTTCCCACCGAAACCACCTGCACTCCGAGATATTCCTGATGTTTCCAACCCTTGCGAAAAAGCGCGATACGAAGCTGGACCAGCAACCTGAACAATCCAGACAGCCCAAGCATCAACGCGCGAGCAAGGCTTGCGCGGAAACCTTTGGCGCGGCCGAAAATTACATCCGCCCCCCATTGTTCCAGCTCGTCGATCTGTTCCTTCATCAGCTGTTAGGATTCCGAAGCTTGTTGCTCACGAATCAACTGCAAGATCGTAGCGACTTTTTCTTTCATCTCTTTGCCCGGTTTGAATTTGACCGATGCCCTAGCAGGAATGACCACCTGGCTTCCGGGTTGCTTGGGATTGCGTCCGATTTTCGCCGCGACTTCTTTCGCCTGAAACGCTCCGAAATTCCGCAGCACTACGGTATCTCCCTGAGTCAAACTTTCCGTAATCTCATCAATCAAACTCTGCACGATCTCATGCACATCCTTCTGCGTGAAAATCATCCCCTTCTGTCCCAACTGGTCAGTGATTTTTAAGACAAGGTCGCGTTTGGTGATGGTTGCCATAAATGATTCCTGATAATTACCTGAGTTCGAGCAAACTCTAAACCAAACATTCCCCAAATGTCCCGCCAAAAACGAGATCACCCACCTACTTCCCCGTCAACTGTATCTCGCCCACTCGGTAAAAGACGCGTTCGGCGGTGCCGCGATCAATGTAGGAGTCGCGATACAATGAGGTCGCATTCTTGAGAAAAACGATCGTCCCCCCAGCGATCTCGATGTTGGAAGGGCCACGGGACTCTCGATTCATTTCCCGCTCCATCCTCCACCAAGCGCCTTGGCAAGGGCGGCGAGCGTGATGCGTTGCTGGGCCTCGATTTGGCGGAGTGAAAGCTGGATTTGGAGTGAACCGCGCTCGGCATCGACCACTTCAAAATAGTTGGTCAGGCCTTTTTCAAATCGATCTTTTGAAAGTGTTAGAGTTTTTTGCGAGCTGGTGTGGGCACGTTCAAGAGCAGCTCTGGATTTTGCCAATCCTTTGAGATCCACCATCGCATCTTCGACTTCGCGGAGGGCGATGAGCAGCGACTGCCGATAGTTTGCCAACGCTTCTTCGTAACGGCTCTGTGCGGCTCGATAGTTCGCTTTGTTCGTACCTCCATCGATGAGCGGCATGGCGACGCCGGCACCAATCGAAAGCACGCGGTTCTGCCAATTTAGGAATTGCGAGAGATCGGTGGATTCAAATCCGCCACCCGCAGAGAGGGAAAAATTCGGATAGAACGCGGCTTCGGCAACGCCGATTTTTGCATTCGCCGCGCGGAGTTCTTGCTCCGCGGCGCGCACATCGGGACGACGCAACAAAACGGTCGCGGGAAGTCCGGCACGAATGTTAGGCAGTGAACGATTTGATTCCGAGTGAGAGATGGCGAAATCTGCGGGACGTTTTCCAGAAAGGACAGCAAGCGCGTTTTCCGCAGCTCCCCGCTGGCGCTCGACGCTGCCGATGTCATTATTTACAAGCTCTACTTCGGTCATGGCACGGCTGGTGGTGATGCCATCGGTTAGACCGGCATCGGCTCTGGATTTCTGAATTTCAAGATAGTCCTGGCGCGTTTTCAACGTGCTTTTCAAAACGCTGTGTTGAGCATCCAAGCCTCGAAGCAAAAAATATTGCCGCGCCACTTCGGTTGCGATGCCGAGACGTTGGGAATCGAACAAGGCTTGTGCGGCAGCAGCTTCTGCGGATGAGGCTTCGATCGCACGTTTGTTTCGGCCCCATAGATCTGGATCATAGGCGAGATCGAAGTTGCTGCGGTAATTTTGATTTTCCAGATTCGTAACCGGCCCCGGAGGCATCGCACCGGCCGAGCTGCGCGTGGTGTTTGCTGAACCTGTTAGATCGAGAGAAGGAAAAAGCCGCGCCCTGTCCAAGCCGACAAGTGCGCGGGCGGTATCGACCCGAGCTCTACCAGCCGCGAGGTCGTTGTTTGCGGCAAGCGCGTGATCGACGAGTCGATTGAGTTCGGGGTCATTGAAGAGTTTCCACCAGTCATCTGGGAGATGGGTTTCTGCGGTGGATTTGGATGCTTTCCATTTTACGCCACCATTGTCATCCGGAAGTTTGAAGTCCGGTCCGAGCATGCAAGAGCAAAACAAAAGTGATGCAGATAATATGAGGTGGCGGGCTTTCATGGGGTTTTATAACGGTCAGGGGCTTCGATAAATACGTCGACTTGTTGGCCAACATAAAGTGGAGGATCGCTAGGACGGGTAAGTGAGTAAATGACTTGCAACACTCGGGTATCAACCCGCTCGGTGCTGGATCCTGTTAGAGAAGTTTTTGGAATTACATACGGCTCTATGCGAATGAACTCCAGCGGAAAAGTGACACTGGGGTCGCCCTTAAGATAGCCATAGGCTTTCTGCCCTTCGCGGATACGGATGGCGTTTTGTTCATCGATATCTGCACGGACCTGAAGGCGGTCGATATCGCCCAGTATCATAGCCGGGGTTTTGGGTGAGGTAGCGGCGTATTCGCCAGCACGGGAATTGATCTGGATGATGGTGCCATCGCGCGGTGCCTTAACGGTTAGACGTTCGATCAGCAGCGAAATGCGTTGAAGCGATGTTTCCGCTGCGGCGAGCTGTGCCTTGGCGGCAACGACCTGTGCCTGAGCCACAGCGACATCCTGTTTGCGGTTTTCGAGATCATCTCGGCTGACAGCGCGGGCGTCGGTCACGGAAATGAGTCGCTCAAGCTGAGACCGGAGCTTAGCGAGCTGCGCTTCACTGACCGTGATTTGCGCTTCGGAAATTTTCTGTTGGGCTTTGAGAGATAACTCCTCGGCACGTAGATCACGATCGTCCAACTTGAGCAACACTTGGTCTTTTTTAACCTTGTCGTTTACCTTCACCATAACCTCAGTGATCAGACCAGGAAGCGGTACGCCGATGGCGACATTCTCACTAAGCGATTCCAGAATGCCCGTGGCTGCGACCGACTCCACGAAAGGTTTCTGCGGAGGCATGATGGGCGGATCGCCCGGCGGTGGCATCTGTTTCTCTGCTTGAGTTTGGGAAACAAAAATGATGGCCATCACGCCGAACATGGCGGCAGCGATGGAGCCGTAGCGAAGGATAAGTGAGATGAAAGACATAGGTGTGTTTGGCTATTTCAGGTCAATGAGCGTGTTCGTGAACGAAGTGTTGGGGCTGGTGCTGATCTTGTTTGATGACTTCGATGATTTCGCCATCGTCCATGCGGGCGATGCGGTCAGCATAAGAAAGAATACGATTGTCGTGCGTGACAATGATCACGGCGCGATTCACCGAGCGAGCGACTTCGCGGAAAAGATCGAGCACAATCTCACCATTGTGCGCGTCCAGGGCAGCCGTGGGTTCGTCACAGATGACAAGTGGTGGTTCGTGGATGAGTGCGCGCGCAATCGCGACACGTTGTTGTTGGCCGCCGGAGAGTTTGTTAGGGCGTTCTTTCCAACGATCGCCGAGGCCGACTTTTTCGAGAATTTCGCGCGCACGCTTGATCGCGACGCGGCTGGAATGTCCTTGAATCAACAAGGGCACGCTCACGTTTTCTGCAACGGAAAGCGTAGGGATGAGATTGAACTGTTGGAAAATGAAGCCGATGTTTTTTGCCCGAAAACGGGTGAGGGCTCCGCTGGACATTTTTTCGAGCGGACTATCGAAGACATGAATCGTGCCGCTCTCGACTTTCAATGTGCCGGCAATGGCGCTGAGCAAAGTGGTTTTTCCACAGCCTGATGGACCGACCAACATCATGATTTCTCCAGTGTGAGCTTGGAGGCTTACCTGCTTGAGCACATGAATGCGATTCGGTCCGTCGCCGAAACTTTTTTCTAGCGCACGGACATCGACAACGATGCTGGATGATGGAATGGGATCAGGCACGGAAGACCATGGCGGGTTCGTAAAGACTCAGGCGGATAATGCCCATGAGGGCGGCGAGCATGCAAATGACTTGGATAGCGATGAAGGCACCGACAGGAATTTGCCACTGCATGTAAAACGGCGGCTGACCGTTTTCGATGGCCCCCATCGCGAAGGCTGAGGTTGCCAGCAGACCCAGCCCGAAGCCGATCAAACCCACGGTGAAGGCTTGGAAAATGAGCATGAGACTCAGGCGGAAATTGGACATACCCATGGCTTTCAGTGCACCCAGATGTTTTAAATTATCTAACACAAAGGCGTAAAACGTTTGGCAGGAAATGGCAACGCCGACGATAAACCCGATCACCACCGTGGTGCCGAATGAAATCGGGATTCCCGTGTTTTTCACATACCACCAAACGGTGGAGGTATTGAAATCGCCGTAATGTTTTCCTTTTGGAGTCATGCGATCGCGCGGATTCGGGCCGAAACTGTCATTCACGAATGCACGCAAGCCAGTGGTTTTTTCGATTTCAGCTGCAGCTTCGTTAGCCGTCATCCCTTCGTTGGGTGCAGCGATTACAGCGGTAAGCATTTTGCGCGAACTGGGAGTATATAGCAGCGCGCGTTCATAAGTTGTCCAAACATACGGGCCACCAGTAAACGAGCGCATCGCTTCGCAAATCCCTACGACCCGCGCCTCCACATCGTTGATTTCAAATTGATCGCCGATTTTGACTTTTTTCGAAGGATCACTTGGATCCGAAGACAGGCGGGTGGTGGCGAGTTCGTCGATGACAACGGTATTCGGCAATCGTAGATCTTCGAGATTTCCCTCAACCATTCGCCCAGGTGCGCCTGCGAGCGAGGCGGCATCGATGCCTAAAAGTTGGATCGTCTTGAAACTACCGTCCTCCAGACGGACGCGTTGCAATCCCGAGAAAAGCGGCATCGCCCAGCGGACAGCCGAGACCGAGCGCACGCGCGCCACATCGGTGTCGCGCATCGGGTTGGTCTCATTGATTTGCTCGACGCGCTCTTCCACAACATAAATCGGGGCGGCGACGTTTTTCAAGGTCGAGGTAGTCCAACGCATGAGGCCACAGAAAACCGATGCCTGCTGCACAATCAGAAACGTTGCGAAAAACAAACCCGCGACAAGCATCAGGTATTTAGCTGTGTCGCCAAAGAGCATTTTAAGAGCTAGACCGATCATGCGCGTGGATAGACTGGGGAAATCCCGTGATTCAGATGCGGCATCTTACCCACATCAGCCCACCGCGCAACCTGCAACATGGTTTCATCCTGAAATCCTCAGTAATCACTGCGGATTTCTGGATTATGGCGTTTTGTCAGTTACTGAGGACGATGTCTTAAAAGGAGGGCCTTGGGGCTTAGGCATGCATTTCTTCTTTTAATCATCATTCCGGCTTGGCAGATTCCCTCACGGGACTCCCCCAGCCCTGATTTTCTTAACGATAAAAAATTTAAAAACCAAAAACCTGCATGAGTGACCACGACAATCCGTTCAACGAGCCTTTACCAAAGAGCCCCCCAGATCGCCGACTGATCCTGTTCGCAGGTGTGATGCTCATGGCAAGTTTGGGCTCGGTATATGCATGGAGCTTTTTCACGAAACCTTTGCAAGCGGCTTATCACTGGGCCAACTGGCAGACTTCGCTGGTTTTCAGTCTCGCAGTGGCGGGACTTGGATTTTCTGCACTCTATACCGGCCCGCTCGTCGCGAAGCTGGGTGGACGCAAACTCATGAAACGCTCGGCGGTGTTTTTTGTCTCCGGCTATCTGATCGCAGCACTCGGGCTTTATCTCGGATCTGGAGTGATAGGCGACATCCAAACTCCTTGGGTTAGTTGGCTGAGTTTCGTTGTCCTTGCTCTGGGATACGGGGTCATCGGCGGCATCGGTCTCGGCACTGGTTATCTAACAGCTGTCTCGACCATCGCTGGATGGCATCCTGATAAAAAAGGTTTTGCCACGGGCATGATCGTGATGGGTTTTGGAATCGGCGCCTTGTTCATGAGCAAAGTGTTCGGACCGAAAGCCATGGAATTTGCCGGAGGAAATGTGGCTGCTGCGTTTCTTATCATCGCTGGTGTGTACGGTGTCATCATGACTCTGGCATGCCGGTCTATCTACAGCCCGCATGCTGCTATCTCAAGTAAGCATGTAGCGACCGTTGCGGATACTTACGAGCATTTGCCCAATGTGCGCGTGCGCTTGTGGCTGACTTGTTTCACCTACAGCTTGGCCGGCCTAGGGATCATCAGTCAGCTTTCACGCTTGATGCAGGATGTTTCAAAATCGGCGGATTCGAGTCTCAGTGTCGAGGCGCTTGCTGCTGCTGGCGCGACCTTGATCGCCATCGCATCGTTAGGAAACAGCGTGGGCCGTTTGATCTGGGCATGGCTTTCCGATCATTTCGGCAGGGTCAATATTTTCGCCGCCTTGCTTGGCACTGCAGGCCTCGCTTATCTCGTCTTGCCTCACGCGAGTTCGCCTATACTGTTTAGCATTTTGATCTGCTACGTGATCGCTTCTTATGGCGGCGGATTCGGCACGATCCCTTCCCTGATTAGCGATCTCTATGGATCAAAACGCATGTCTTCACTACACGGCTTGGCACTCACTGGCTGGGCAACGGCTGGGCTTATCGCTCCACCGTTTTTCGGATTTCTTTATGACAAAGTTCCCGATCAAGCGGCAACCTACGCGTATTACATCTGCGCTGGATCTTTGTTTGCTTCGATGATTCTGGTGTTTTCGGTCAAGAAACTCCACAAGCATTGCACCGCGCCAGCCGAGTAGGATGGCGAGGCGAATGAATGTTTTCCAGCGATCTTGCTGACTCGACAAATTTTCATTCTAGATTATCTATCTAATCTTATGAAGTGGTCGTTAATCCTAGTTTGGTTACTCAGCGCGTTGTTCCTCAACGCGCAAACCACCACGGAGCGCAAAGCCATCACGCTGGATGATATTCAGCGAATGCTGAAAGATGAAAACAGCGAGCTTTCCAAACTCAAACGTGAGATCATCGGCGATGGCGATACGAATCGGTTTTTCTATTTCCCAACCCATGACCAACCCGCCACACCTGACCGCTGGGGATTTGCTTATGAGGATGTGAATTTCCAATCAGCTGACGGCACCAAGCTGCACGGTTGGTTTCTGAAAGCGAAAAGCATCAAGCCGAAAGGCACGGTCGTTTTCTCTCATGGCAATGCGGGGTCGCTCGGGCATCATCTTGGTTTTGTGACTTGGCTGGCAGAGGCAGGTTATCAGGTGTTCATGTATGATTACCGTGGCTTCGGAAAATCCGGTGGCTCACTCAACCGCAATGGCATGGTCCAAGATGTAAAAGCCGCATTCCTCTACGTTTCAGGACGAAACGATGTGCAACAGGGCAAGATCATTTCCTACGGACACAGCCTCGGCGGCGCGAAATCCGTGGCGGCTCTAGCAGAAATGAGACCAGATGGACTGAAAGCCATCGTCATCGACGGCACGTTCTCCTCTTACCAATCCATGGCAAAACTGTTTGCAGGCGAGTTCGGCACCGAACTGATTTCCGATGAGTTTTCTCCCAAAGATTGCATTTCAAAAATCAACGGCACACCTTTGTTAGTGGTTCACGGGCAGAAAGATCAGGTCGTGCCCTTTTCTCAAGGCAAGCAACTCTTCGATCTCGCAAAAGAGCCGAAAACGTTGTTTGAGGTCAAAGATGGCACCCACGGGGATTCGCTTTCGCGGGATGAAGGCGCGTATCGCAAAAAAATGCTCGCCTGGCTGGACAGCGTGAATTGAGAAATCCGGCAGCCGCGCTGATTTTCCTCAGTTTCACTCTTTGACAATCCCGCCGAGGGCTATCACTCTCCCCGCGACTCAATTTTAGAAACATTATGGCTTACGATCTCATTGTCATTGGTGGCGGCCCTGCCGGATATGTCGCTGCAATCCGCGCGGCTCAACATGGAAAAAAAGTTGCCTGCGTCGAAGCAGACCGCGCTGGCGGAACCTGCCTCAACTGGGGCTGCATTCCAACCAAAGCTCTCCTTAAAAACGCCGAGCTCTATCAGACACTCACTCACAAAGCAGGTGAAATGGGTCTCAAAATCGAAGGCCTTTCCTATGATTGGTCCGCAGTGGTCGGTCGCTCACGCAAAGTTTCCGATAAACTCGCAGGCGGCATCGAGTTCCTGTTTAAGAAAAACAAGGTCGACTACATACGCGGCTACGGCTCGCTCGAAGGCGGAGGCAAAGTCGGTGTGAAAGCCACCGATGGCTCGACTCAAGTTCTCGAAGGCAAAAATATTATCATCGCCACGGGTTGCGTTTCTCGCCCGCTGCCACCGCTTCCTTTCAACGGCAAATCCGTCATCGGCTCCAAAGAAGCCATGAACCTTGCGGTGCAACCCAAAGAAATGATCATCATCGGCGCAGGTGCCATCGGTGTGGAGTTCGCCTACATCTACAACGCCTTCGGAACCAAGGTCACCATCGTCGAAATGCTCCCAACGGTTCTTCCTGTGGAAGACACGGAAGTCGGCGAAGCTCTCGAAAAATCCCTCACCAAACAAGGCATCCGCTGCCTAACAAATACCAAAGTCACCGCCACCAAAGATCTCGGCGATCGCGTCGAAATCACCGTCGAAGGCCCGAAAGAAACCGGCACGCTTTCCGCCGAAGTTTGCCTCGTCGCTATCGGCATCCAGCCAGTCCTTCCTGGCGGCATTCAACCAGAACTAACAGATCGCGGTTACATCAAAATCGGCGATCGCTACGAAACCAACCTCCCGAACGTTTACGCCATCGGCGACATCAACGGCCCACCATGGCTTGCCCACGTCGCATCTTTCGAGGCGTTCCAATGCGTCGACGGCTTGTTCGTCGATGGCTACAAGCCACGCAAAGTGAAAAACTTCCCAGGCTGCACCTACTGCCACCCACAAGTCGCTTCCGTCGGAAAAACCGAGCGCACGCTTAAGGAAGAAGGCATCGATTACGTGGTCGGAAAAATCCCGTTCGCCGCCATTGGCAAAGCCGTTGCAGCTTCTGAAATCGAAGGCTTCACCAAACTGCTCTACGGCAAAAAACACGGCGAGCTGTTAGGCGCACACATCATCGGTGACAACGCCACCGAGCTCATCGCCGAAATGGGACTCGCCCTCGATCAGGAACTCACCATCGATGACATCCACGCGACCATCCACGCCCACCCAACCATGTCAGAAGTGATCCACGAAGCCACCCTCGCGGCAGAAGGACACGCGATTCATTTTTAAGACTGGCAGGAGAAATTTAGGTATTCCTTTTTCAGATAAAGGAATATCATTTTCCTTATGCCAGCTTTCTACACGATCCAAACCACACAGCAGAAATTCTCTGCCGTGGTCGACGAAGTCGCTGATCATCCCGTGACGATCACCAAACAAGGTCGCGCCGTTGCCGTACAGATTTCCATGGAGCGCATGGAGGTAATCGCCGAAACCATGGAGCTGCTGGCAGATTCAAAAGCCATGTCGGCCATCCGCAAGCATCGTTCGGGCGAAGCAAAATACCACGATCTATCCGCGCTTGATTCGCGATGATCGCACACTGTCTGAAACTTAGAGTGTTTTACAAAAAGGCTAGTCCCTATAGCACGAAGATTTCAGTAAATGATTGGTGGTAGAATGGGTTGTTCGAGCCCTTCGTTATCTCCGTTTACTCCTGTAAAAAATATTTTCTGCACAGGAGGTAACAGAGGAAACAGAGGAGCTTCACGTCTAGCTTTCGATTTTAGAAGGAGGAATGCAGGAGGTGGTTCAATCTCTCCCATTGTGGTTAATTTAAGTTACTAACTCTCCACTCCCGAGGGGCGCTTCCGGAATCCCTTTCCAGCGAGATTTTTCACGTCCTCCAAAATCAGGTAAATTCCCGGCACGAGAAACAAGGTAATCACGGTCGCGAACAAAATCCCGAACGCCAGCGACACCGCCATCGGAATAAGGAAACGCGCTTGCATGTCCTTTTCCAAAACCATCGGCATGATGCCTACAAAAGTTGTTAGAGAAGTGAGCAGGATTGCTCGGAAACGCCGCCCGCCCGCAGCGATTGCCGCGTCCTGCAGGGTCGGAGATTCATCGCGGTGGCGATTCACATAATCCACCATCACTAAACTGTCGTTCACCACCACACCCGCCAGCGCGACCAAGCCGCAAAGCGACATGATGCTCAGATTAATTCCTAACAGCACATGCCCCCAGATCGCGCCGACCAAGCCGAATGGAATGACAGACATGATAATCAAAGGCTGGAGATACGAGCGCAGTGGAATCGCAATCAATACATACATCACGATGAGCGCCCCCATAAATCCTATCCCGATTTCCTTCACACTATCGTTCTGGTCTTTTTGCTCTCCCTCGAACAAATAGCGAACGGTTGGAAATTTTGTTGAAATTTTATCGAGGTATTTCGTCGTGAATCCAGAAACCACCTCGTTCGAATTCACCCCAGGCTCAACATCCGCAGTGACTTTAATCGAACGCTGCCGATCCGTTCGCTCAATGACTGCGGGGCCTTGTCCGGTTTGTAATTTCACCACTTGCAGCAATGGAACCTCATCGCCACGAGGGGTTCGGACTTTCATTTTCTCCAAACTATCTAAGGTTCGACGCGCCTCCTCTGGATATCGCACCATGACTTTCACCTCATCGCGGCCACGCTGTAGCCGCTGCACCTCATTGCCGTAAAATGAATCCCGAACCTGGGCCGCAACATCTTGCAAAGTAAATCCCATCGCACGTCCCGCTGCAGTCAGCTCACTAAATCTCAATTCATCTTTTCCAGCGCGATTTGAATCCGAGATATCAATCACTCCCGAGAAATTCCCTAAGCCCGCCTTTGTATAAGCCGTCGCCTTCACCAATTCATCGATTTCTGGCCCCGTTAGATTTACATCGATCGCATTTCCACTGGTTGCGGTCTCTGCTTGCATGCTTAGCTCAACCACACCTGGCAACGGACCTACCAACTTACGCCATTCTGCAACCACATCTTCCGAACTCATCGAGCGCTCCGCTGAAGGCAAAAGCTCCAGTGTCACTTCACCAATATGTGTCGCTTGTGGTGGACCCGTCGCCCCACCAATTCCTTTTTGAAAGGGCTGATTTCCGGCGCTACTGAGCACGTGTTTGAAAATTTCTTTCCCGTTTTCCGTGCGGTATTTATTCGAAAGCTCGATCGCCGCAGCTTCGATTTTTTGCACCACTTTTTCCGTCTCTTCAAACGGAACACCCTGAACTAGCTCAACTCTCGCAATTAGAATGTCGCCCTCCACATCCGGCATGAACTTGAATTTGATATGTCCCAGCACCACTGCCGAAAGCGAGAGCACCAATACGGCGACGAAAGCTGTCATCGTCACATATCTCCATCGCAAACAGATTTCCAAAGCGGGCTGGTAAATCTTTTCCACGAATGTCTCCAACCCATCTGCAATTCTACGCTGCATGCGGAACAAGGCATTCACTGGCTTGTTCCGATCCGTCGGTGCTAACAACGCAAGGTGCGCAGGCAACACGAACTTCGATTGCAACAAGGAAAACGCCAGAGTCGGGATCACCACCCACGGAATGTTTGGCCAGATTTTTCCGCTCACTCCGCTGAGCCCAAGCATTGGCACGAAGGCGACCATGGTTGTTAGAACCCCGAACACCACGACCACTCCCACTTCACTCGTTCCTTTCCAAGCCGCGATGCTTGGATGCTCTCCTTGCTGAATCCGAGTGTAAACGTTTTCACCCGTGACAATCGCATCATCGACCACAATCCCCAATACCAAGATAAACGCGAACAGGGAAATCATGTTCACAGAGATCCCGAAAAGTGGCATCAGCCAAATCCCACCCGCAAATGAAAGCGGAATCCCGAGCGCCACCAGCAAGGCGAGCGAAGGACGTAGAAAAAGCGTCAGCACCAAGAGCACCAAAATCAAACCCGTGGTCGCATTGCGTTTTAATAAATCCAAGCGCCCTATCAGATACTGGCTTTGATCATTCCAAATCGATAACTGCACGCCTTCCGGAAACCTCTGAGCACTGTCCTTCACATAACTCCTCACCAATTCTGCCAGGGCCAGCGTATCCTCAGAACCAACCTGATATATATTGATCACCACCGCGTTCTTCCCATCAAACCGACTGCTCAAATCCACATCCTCAAATCCATCCACCAGCTCCGCGATATCGCCTAACAGAATCGTACTTCCATCCGCTCCGCTCGTCACCGGAATGCCCGCCAAATCAGCCGCGGCATAACGTTTTCCCAACGCTCGTAAAATCACTTCACCGCGCTCGGCTCGCACCGATCCGCTCGGTAAATCCAAATTGCTCGAACGCACCGCTTGCGCGACATCCGAGAGCTTCAGATTCAATTCACGCAAACGCGATTCCGAAACCTCGATGGAAATCTCATACGGACGCGTACCTGCAATCGTCACTTGGCTGATCGAAGGCTCCTGCCCAAAGGTCCTCGCCATGAACTCGCCTAAGCCACTTGGTGGCTTCGCTTTGTAGGTGAGCAAATCATCACGCACCTGCTCGGCAAGTTTACGCATCGTGGTCTCATCCGCATCCGCCGTCAGCGTCACGCTCATCACGGGATTTTTCACCAAAATCTCTTCTAGAATCGGCGTCTCTGCTTCTTCGGGGAAATTATCAATCGCATCGACCCGCGACTTCACATCGCTCAACAATTCTCTAACATCAAATCCTGTCTCCGCCTCGACCACCACCGTGCCGATGTTTTGAGCTGCGGTGCTGCGGATTTTTTTGATCCCTTGCAAATCCGCAATCGCTTCTTCCACTGGAACGACTACCCCACGTTCAGCTTCTTCTGGCGTTGCGTTTGGATAAGGCAAACTCACCAACACCGCATCGATAGCGATTTCAGGGAATATCTCTTTCTTGAGTTTGAACCACGTCACCAACCCAGCGACCATCACGATCAGCATCAGGAAATTTCCCGCAACGTGATTGCGGGTGAACCATTTAAGCGCGTTCATTTCTCCTCCTTGGTTTGTGGAGCCTCAACCATTACCTCCATCCCAGCCACAGGCGATGAAAGCCGCGTGAGAACCACGCGCTCACCTGCTTCCAAACCTTCACCAATCATCACAGTCATTTCATTCGCCCTGAACACTCGAACATCTCGGAAAAGAATTTTCTCTTTGTCATCCAATACGATGACACGTTGCCCATCTAACAAAGCACGACGCGGTATTTCCACGATGTTGTCCAAAGCCTTGCCCTCCAACCGAACGTCAACGAACAACCCAACCGGTGGCAGAGGAAATTCCGTGTTCTCATTCGCTAACACTTTTACCACCACGCTGGCAGAAAGCGTCTTGCGATCAATCTCCGGATCCACACGCACTGGAACCGCCTTCCATTCATATTCCTTGAGGCCGATCTTACCTTTCAAAACCACATTACCTTGGATGTTTCCACTCACATCACGATTCAGAAATCCAAAATCTTCCAAGCTCAGCGGCAATCTAACCTCGATCTCACCACTGGAATAAAGCTCGGCTATCATCGATCCTAGCGCCACCACCGCGCCCACCTCCGCACTCGCTGCTCTCACGCCAGCATCAAAGGGCGCCACGATCTCCGTCCGCTCCAGATCACGACGTGCCTTTTCTGCCTGCTGCTTGGTGGACTCGGCTTTTGCCTCTGCAGATTTTAAATACGGCGCGCGTAGTACTAACGGATTGCGCGGCTCACCTTTTCCAAGCTTATCCCAGTCGAGCTGCGCCTGTTCCACTCGAGCGCGTTCTTGTTCTAATGCAAGACTCGCTTCCGCCGCCGCAACTTCTGCGGACGCCAACGCCGCTTGATAATCGGCCTTATCCAGCTTCACCAACACCTCACCTTGTTTCACCCTACCACCACGTTTGAAATTCGGTGAGATTTCCACCACCCTTCCTTGAACCTCCGCCGCCAAGGCCGTTTCACGCAAACTCTCCACCACCCCATCCGTGCGAATCTCTACCTTATGATTCGCTTTTGATACCACCATCACCTCCACCGCCGGAAGCGGCTTATCTTTAAACACCTCTTTCGAAGTCGGCTTGGTGAATTTAAATATAATCACCCCAAAAATCGTAAGCCCGATAATCCCCAAAATGATCATAAACGAGATCACCGCGTTTAACTCGATTTTCCGCTCCGATTCCAATTTATCGTTCACCCACTTATAATCATGCCTGAATGCGCGTTGTCAACGGTCTCAAGAGGAGGCTACAGCTTCCTGTGAATATTACTGACTGGATTTTTCTATAACAGATCTGTCCCGAATGGCGCGGGATTAAACTGAATTTCGTGAATCAGGCAGGAACCTTTACTTGTCCGTCATAGCTCTCAGAGCGACGTCGGATCCTTAAAGGTCCATATCTGACGGTGCTACATATCCCATCGAACTCTTTCCGTATTAACCACTGTAATATATGGACGCGTAAGGATACGCGTCCGTGCCTGTTTGCTTAATCACGTGCCATTCGATTCCGTCCCACTTGTGATTGATTAGCCCTACTTCTGAAGGTAACGCATCGCCGAGTTGAAGTCCTTTTCATACTGGCGCCGCGTTGTGTCGTTGATCGTCTTCCATTGGATGCGGGGAGCGAAATCGACCTTGTCGCTATCGAATGCATCCATGCCATGCAAAGCGATCCAGCGGGCATCATAATCCCTTGGGATGGATTGATCAGACAATATCACCTTCGAAACGGTCAATCGAAGGCGCGCGGTGTCTTTAAACGTATACCGGTTGATCTGACTGCCATACTTCTGATTGAGAACGCCTACTGCCTGTCTCGCGGAAAAGTCCAAGGCCTTGTTTGCGTCGCTTCGCGCTCTGAGCTGACCTAGGTAATACCAATAAGCAGCATCGTCTTTTCTGCCGCTACGAAAAAGCGCGTCCGAAAGCGCATACAGGACGGCTGGATTGTATGCACCCGGATTCTTAGTTACGCGCTCAATCGAAGCCGGATCGCGCTTGGATAATAGCTTCATCTCACTATTCGAAGGCTCAACCTTGATTGTTGCAAACTCCCCTTGCGGATCGACTGCGACTCGTGTTGGCAGCGCGCAACTTGAGAGCGCTATGATAGCAATGAGTATGAGATACTTCATCTTGATTTAGTAATTTATTGTTGAGCTAAGAGTGTGAAGTGGTCTCCTTTATGTTGCCAGTAAATTGTCAGATTTATTAATGTCCTTGTCTGGTCTTCGGGAGTCTTTGTTAGTGGTTTGGTTTCTTAGCGGGGGAGGTGGAAGGGAGAGGCTGGAGCGTAGCGGAAGACTCGTAATGGAGCCTCACCCGCTAAGTCGCCGCCCCGGTCATGCGGCCTGGCAGACTGGCGCATTGTAAATCGACCAAGGCGTGATGTAGCCGTGCGTTTG
>JAJTHK010000158.1 GCA_021298895.1 Luteolibacter sp. | reverse complement strand
GCTCGCAGTCATCCCCTTCGAAGAGTTCGAATCCCTCAACGACGCCTTCGATTATTACCGGGATAATCGCGAAAAATCCGTGAAACTCATCACGACTGCACGCCCTGTCCAAGAATAGCCCAGCCAAGCAAACGCCCTGCCAGACAAGGACATTAATAAATCTGACAATTTACTGGCAACATAAAGGAGACCACTTCACTTCTTCGTAGAGAGCCAAAATCTCTTTAGCTCGTTTGGGATTTCGAGTTCCATCACGAAGTGAACCATTGCGAAGTCGAAACATTTGCATTTCGGTTGGTCGGGAGCCTACTTCTTTGAGAGCTTTCTGATCTGAAATACTCTTAGCGGTATTTGCTTTTATTTTTCTCAGTTTTCTTGCCGCGCGATGAATCAAAACAGCCGCTTTCATACTCAATTCAGAATGCATCTCCTCTGCATACGGCAGTTTCGATTTATTGAAACTCCCCCACCATCTTCCGGCAAGTGCAGCGTCATCATCAACATCCTTTGAAATGTATTTAGAAAAATAGCCACTCATGTTCCTTACTTCTTGGAAATTCTTATCTTTTGCATGTAACCAACGATGATGCTCTTTTTTTATGGGATCAATCCCCGCGCACATCAATTCATTCCAAGTTTTCACCAACCAACTGCGAAACTCTTCCTTTAGAGCAATGTTATGAAGCCCATAAATTAGAAAATGATAATGCAGCGCACCGCGATCTTGCACTTCTCTTTTCCAATAGCCGCTCACACCAAAGAATCGCTTTTGACTCGCAAGCCGCCGCATGAATCGTTCAAAGCATTTTTTTACAAACTCATGGTTCAAATAAAATTCCTCAGCGACACCAGGCAGACTTAGAACAGAAGTATAAGTGATTTCCGAAAGCTTGATTTTTGCGATATCTCGTAGAAGCCGCCGACGAGACTTGTCAGAAAATTTCGTTACATTCCCCCGCTTGCTCTCGGTCTGGGGTTTTCCCATCAACCCTCTGGAATATCGGTTTGGGTTTAAATCTGGAATAGCTGGAATGTCTGCCCTAGCCCCTTCTGACCAGATTTTCAGAATTGGAGGTCTGGAGTTATGGCCCATAGACAAGAGGGCTTGCGTTGCCGCGGTGCGGCGCCCTCGCTGCGCGAGGGCATCCACACCTGCAGCAGCGCACGAATCCAACTGCCTATCTGACACACTTCCCAACGCTCCGAACCCATCGGAGCGACAACCACGTTGACCGCTCACTGTATCCTCCTATTCGTTGGTTGAATCCACAATGGCGAGTATCGCCAACTTAAGGGAGTCGCTTAGATGCGGCCACTTCTCGATGATTCTAGCAAGCAGCCGAGAATCAGGTGAGTCTATAGGTGAGTTACCACAACGTAACTCGTTGATACTAAGCGGCGTAACAGTCGGTTCGATCCCTACCGCCGGAGCCAATTGGGGAATTGAACTCAGTCATTTAGAAGTTCAACAGTTTGTCCACGAATACCATCGTGCTGCATCACTTGTTATTAATCACGCAGCTGAGCATACAATGAATGAAGATGCCGATCCCATCAATCCGCCAACACGAAACCTTTTCTCGTGTGCTTGCAGCGCATAGGCACACCCGCTTGGTTGGGTTTCCAGCCATTCGCATTGGCGAAATCAATCGCTTCGGTCACCTGGGTCAACATGACAATCCTTGGTAACGCAGCGATCAGTTCCTGACCACCCACCGCCGCGTTGGTATAAATGGACGCCTCATTCACTCCAACGCGATTCTTCATCATCCAGCGATATTGAACATCGCGGTGATTGAGGGTTTTGTAGCCTTTGTGGGATAGAGACATTAGTAAAATTCTTCCAAATCGAAAATCTAACATCGTCACTCATCAATCGTAAATCGATCTTTGAGTGACGCAGTTTGGTCATTCGTTTTGAATGACGATTTTTGAAATTTGAGACTTGAAAATTGAGACTTGAAAATTACTTAGCTGCGCCGATCTCTAACAGCTCGACGTCGAAGACCAGCATACCGCCGGGACGCCCGCTATCGGGAACAACTGGGCCGTAAGCAAGTCCTTCTGGGATCCAGAAACGACGTTTCTCGCCAACCACCATGAGTTGAACACCTTCGGTCCAACCTTTGATTACTTGATTGAGAGGAAATGAAGTTGGTTCGCCACGAGTGACGGAGCTATCGAACATTTCGCCGTCGGTGGTCCAGCCTGAGTAGTGAACTTTCACGGTGTCGGTGGCTTTTGGCTTATCTTTGCCTGTGCCTTCTTTAAGCACTTTAGAAGCGAGACCGCTTGCGGTTTTCACAGCATCGGCTGGAGCGGCGGCGATATCTTTAGGAACCTCAGGAGCAGGTGGTGCGTCTTTGATCGAAATGAGTTCAAGTTCGGCAACCACAAATCCACCTGGAACGCGTGCTTCAGGCAACCAGCACTGACGAACCTCGCCAGCTTTCATGTCTGCGAAAAGCTCGCCGAGTTCTTTTGGCAGCTTGTTGAGTGGTGCGGTCGGTGGTGCTGGGTCTTGGCGGCTGTCTTGCAGGACCTCACCATCCATGGTCTTCGCATTGAAATGGAACGTGATCACTTGAGCGGCGGCTGGTTTTTCACCAGCACCTTCTTTGGAAATTTTGTAAGCAACTCCACCTGGGGTCTGCTTGGTATCGGCTGGTGGTTTTGGGGCTTCCTTGATCCCGATCAGTTCCACATCAAAGCAAAGCATGCCGCCTGGGCGACCGCTGCCAGGAACCACTGGACCGTAAGCAAGGTCTTCAGGAATCCAAAAACGACGTGACTCACCGACCACCATCAACTGCAAACCTTCGGTCCAACCTGCGATCACCTGACCAAGTGGGAAACTGGCTGGCTCACCACGTTTTACCGAGCTATCGAACATCTTTCCATCCGTCGTCCAACCCGAGTAATGAACCGTCACGACATCAGTAGCGGTCGGTTTTTTATCGCCGGTTCCGGCTTTGAGGACTTTCGAAGCGAGACCGGTCTTGGTTTTAACGGCATCGGCGGGAGCGGCGGCTACATCGGCAGGTGTTTCTGGCATCTTGATTTCTGGTTGTGCAGCTGGTGCTGCGGGAGCTTTGGCGCCCGGAGTCTCCTCTGAACGCGCGAAGGTTGGAAGTGCCACCATCACAGCAGCAGTCAGCAAAGGAGTAAACGGACGAATTTTCATGAGAGAAAGGAGCATCCACGGCTTGGGCATTCTGTCAACCAGCTAGAGCCTCTTCATTCAAAAATCACATATCAACAATCATCAATCGTCAATTAAACCGAATTATCAATGCGCGCCGCAATAATGTTTATTGACGATTGATGATTTCCGATTGTTGATTTTTGATTTAAAAGAGACACCCCCGCTCCTCACTTTCTACTTCCCTTAAGCCGACTCTTCGCATCGGATGGCTTTATGGAAATTTTCATCACCCAGAACAACGAAAAGACTGGCCCGTTCAGCCCTCAAGAAATCCAAGCAGGCCTCAGCAGCGGAAAATACCAAGGTTCCGACCTTATCTGGTATCAGGGCATCGAGAACTGGATCCCCCTGTCGAGCGCTTCCAGTATTTTCAGCGTCAACCCGATGAATCAGCCCGCAGCACACCCCGTTAGCTGCGGACTTGCGACTGTGAGCTTGGCCTTAGGTATTTCGGGCTTCATCTTCATCTTCACTGCCATCCCCGCTATCGTTTGCGGTCACATCGCACGCAGTAAAATCAAGAAATCGCAAGGACAACTAGAAGGCAGCGGCATGGCTCTTGCTGGAATCATCACGGGATACGCAGTTTTAGCTCTTTGCGTTTTGATCGCCTCGCTTGCTGCCCTCGCTGCTCCAATGATCATGAAGCAACAAAAAAGAGCCCATCAAAGTGAAGCAATCTCTAATGCCAAATGCTTCGGTTTAGCCCTCTTCGAGTTCAACAATGATTACGGCAGCTACCCAAATGCAGAAACCGCGAAACTCGTCGCCAATGAAACCAGCACTCCAGTCATCAATGGAGATTCAGCCAACGCCCGCTTTCGCCAACTCATCACTAGCGGTATCGTTTACAATGAGGAAATATTCTACGCAAAATCCGTTATCACCCAAAAACCCGATGGCAACATCTCCGGCGACAATGCCATCGCTCCCGGTGAATGCGGTTTTGCTTACATCGATAATATTCCTTCAGACATCAAAGATTCCCGACCCATTGCCATGGCTCCATTCACATACGGCTCAGGCGAATTTGACAGAGATGTATACGACAATAAAGCCATCATCCTCTGGACTGACAACTCGGTCACTACTCTTTCCATTGATCCAGCCTCAGGCAAAGCCCTACTCAATGGTCAGGATATCCTCGATCCGGCACATCCCATCTGGGCGGGAACCCCACCGAATTTGTTGATGCCTGAGTGATACCGGAGAGCCGCGCCTCCGGCCGGCTGCAATATTGGAGAGCCGAGCCTCCGGCCGGCTTACAGCG
The DNA here is from genome assembly GCA_021298895.1 of Luteolibacter sp. Classification (GTDB taxonomy): domain Bacteria; phylum Verrucomicrobiota; class Verrucomicrobiia; order Verrucomicrobiales; family Akkermansiaceae; genus Luteolibacter. The sequence goes on along the minus strand of JAJTHK010000158.1, from coordinate 247 downwards.
AATGAGGTTTCATGATTTTAGAAATATTAAGATGAAACACCTTTCACCAATAATTTTTAACCACGAATTTCACGAATCACACGAATGAGGATTTTTGTTTTAAATGAAATGAGCAGGACCCCGAAAATCGGGCCAGAGGCTAAGCTATGATTGTGGTGTGTGGGTGCGGACTGTAAACCGAACCAACACACAAAAAAATGAAAGGCAAACGCAGAAGACACGACCCCGAATTCAAGGCCCGCGTGGC
>JAJTHK010000144.1 GCA_021298895.1 Luteolibacter sp. | reverse complement strand
AGAGTGAAGAGTGAAGAGTGAAGAGTGAAGAGTGAAGAGTGAAGAGTGAAGAGTGAAGAGTGAAGAGTGAAGAGTGAAGAGTGAAGAGTGAAGAGTGAAGAGTGAAGAGGGAAGAGTGAAGAGTGAAGAGTGAAGAGTGAAGAGTGAAGAGTGAATTTTAAATCAAAAATCAACAATTGTAATTCATCAATCGTCAATCAATTTTGGGAGAGGTGCGGTTTGGTTGGTCGGATTAAGCGTTGTTGATTTTTGAATTTTTGAATGAATAAAAAGAGGATTTTTTTACCTACGCTTTTTGCGTTTGCTTCCGCCTCCTTTTGAAGGGCGATGGGTGTTTTTTTGCGGGCCTGCGTGTGAGGCGGGTTTTGGTGAAGGTTTTTTGGAGCCGTGACCTTTGTTAGCTTTGAAGCCAATGGGTGGTGCGGATCTAACAGGAATTTTCACGCCTTCGGTGGTTGGTGGGCCGGCGACGGCGAAGTCGACGAAACGTTTGATCTTATCAATGGAAACGATGCGGAGCGGTAATTTCATGCCGAGCGCGAGACGGCGGCCGTCGAAGGATGTCCAAGCCATGTTGTGAGCCTCGAAGCGCCAGTTGGTGGAGCGTGGGAGATCTTCCCGTTTGACCACACCGCGGATGCTCATCTCTGGAATTTCAACCATCAGACCCATGGCGCGGACATCGGTGATCACACCATCGAAAGTCGTTTCTTCGCCATCGTCTTTGGAAAGATCGGTGGATGCGATGAGTTCGAGGTATTCGAGGAGTTTGATTTGTTTCGTTTCGGATTCGGCCTCCGCAGAATTACGTTCGGTATCCGAGATGTGGCGAGCGATATCGCGAAGATCGGCTTGCGATGGAGTACGATCCGCATTCTTCGGGGCGTTTTCCAGAAACGCTTGCAGCGAGCGATGGACAATGAGGTCGGCGTAGCGACGGATGGGCGAGGTGAAATGGGTGTAGTCGGTCTTGGCGAGTCCGTAGTGACCGATAGGATCGGCGGCATAGGCAGCGCGTTTGAGCGACTTCAACAGGCCGAGCTTGATCGTGTGCTCCTCGGCGGAGCCTTTGGATGAATCTAACAAGGCTTGGATGTGGGAGCGGTTGCTGAGATCACCGGGTTGGTAGCCGTGTTGTTTGGCGGTTTCCGCGTAATCGTCTAAGCGTGATGGATCGGGATCTTCGTGGATGCGGAAAATGGAAGGTTTCGAACGCTCGCGGAGGATTTTTGCGACCGCTTGGTTGGCGATGAGCATGCATTCCTCGATGAGTTGATGAGACTCGGTGTGGATCACCTGATGGGCTTCGCAAGCGCGGCCGTTTTCATCGAGCTTGATTTTGATTTCAGGCATTTCCAGATCGAGGGCGCCGTTTAAGAAACGGTTTTTGCGCAGCAACGAAGCCATTTTCCATGCTTCTTTGACCGATCCAGAGAGGGTGGGGTCGGAACCTTCGGGAGCGGCTTTGCCATCGAGAATGGCTTGGGCTTGTTCGTAGGAAAGCTTGGCGCGGGAGTGGATCACGGCATCGACAAACTTGGTGTTGAGGATATGGCCGTCGGCGGAAATTTCCATGATCGCGCATTTGGTTAGGCGATCGACGTTTGGTTTGAGAGAGCAGATTCCGTTAGAGAGTTCGGTGGGGAGCATGGGTAGGACTCGATCGACAAGGTAAGTGGAGTTGCCGCGCTCAACGGCTTCCTTGTCCATGGGTGCGCCCGGTTTGATGTAATGGGAAACATCGGCGATGTGGACTTCTAACAACCAACCGCCGCTTTTGGTTTTGGCGATGAAGATCGCATCGTCATGGTCTTTCGCATCTGCGGGGTCGATGGTGATGACGAGTTTACTACGATGATCGTGACGGCGGGCGATTTCTTGTGCGGGGATTTCTTCTGGAACCGCACGGGCTTCACGTAGGACATCTTCAGGAAACGAGGTGCGCAAGCCGAAGCGAGCGATAGTCGAAAGGATGTCCACGCCAGCATCACCTGGCCAACCGAGCACTTCGATGATGCGGCCGATGGGATCGGTGTTGGGATTGTCCCATTTCTCGAGATCGACCACGACCATTTGACCGGGTTCTGCGGTGGTGTCTCCCGTGATGTTGATGCGGCCTTCGAGAGCTTTGTCATCGGTCTCGACCCATGAGAAGTTGGCTTTCTTTCTATAGATGCCAACGATGCGGCCGGAGCGGCGTGAGATGACGTCTATGACTTCGCCGCGCATTTCTTGGTCGTCAGGAACGGGGCCACGTTGGCGAGGTTTGGAAGATGGCGCGGAGGTTTTGATGCGGACGCTGTCACCATCGAGTGAGGTTTTGGTTTTATCGCGAGGTATGAAAATCCGAGAGTGGATTTTGAAATCGATTCCCGCAGCTTCGTTTTCGGGATCGCCGATGATGGGATAGAAAAAGGCGTGGCCGTTGGGGAGGAATTTGATTGAGCCGGTGAGTGAGCCTTTGGGGGCGGGTTTGGCAGGAGCAGTTTTTTGCTCAACAGGTTTGGTTTTGATCTCAGGAGGCGATGGTAACATGTAGAGATTCTTTTTACCAAGGGTGATGAGCTTGGCGGTAGTGAGATCGATGAGGATTCCAGTCATTTCGCCTTTACGCTCACCTGGAATGTTTAGCTTCTTAGCGATTTGAGTTTTGGAAAAGGGGTGGTCCGGATTGTTTCGGAAGAGTTCTAAGATCTGATCGCGCATGGGAAATTTTTCTAAAGGAGCTAAAAGATGGATGTGAGCTATAAGAATAGCTTGCTGCCGATTTTATAAATCGGGGCTTTTTTGAATATGTGAAGCCTAGGCTGATCGAAGCCCCCTGACAAGTGGGGGTTTTTGGGGTGTGGCGGCGGATTTATTTCTTCCAAATCAACATTCAAAAATCCTCAATCATCAATCGTCAATCTCTTCGTGGAGTGAGCGTTTGGGTGGTTCGGTTTTATTTACGATTGATGATTGACTACGTTGCCTCCGTCCATGCGACAAGGACTTTGTCTAGGTATGGATGTTCGCTAATGCTCACAAAGCGTTGTTGAGGTTTAATTTTTGAATGAAGAAGACAGCTGAACGGATCAAAGCCCCCTGACAAGTGGGGGTTTTTGAGATGTGGCGGAGATTTCCGGCAGTTGTAGACGGGAGGGAGATCCGTAGTTTGTTACTATATAATCTGAGTCTTATAGTAAAAGTAAACGAAGGCATGGATTCCAAGCGAGATAATCAGTATTAACCATCCGAATATCCGAGTCCAAGTATCTGAGTTACTCGCGTTCAACCAACCTCCGCTGTCACGTATGGCCCAGACTGAGAGTTGTTCAGCATACCATATCAGAGCTAATGGGAAAATTAATGCTACAAAACGGCGAATGGTTATATAAGACCCGAAACGAGACAGGTAGATAGGAGCGCATATCATCACCAGAATCAAAGACCCCCAACGGTGCAATCTGAGATTCTTAGATACTGCATATTCGCCTTCTGTATTCATCTGTCATCAGTGATTAATTGAACTAATCAAAACTTACCATGATCGCGCGGTGGTCGGAAGCTTTTTGCCAGTTTGGGGTGGTGATGATGCGGGATTTTTTCTGATTGATGATTGGTTTGAGGGATTTCGAGACGGTGATAAAATCGATTCGGCTGTAGCTGTCTTGTGAGCTGAAATAATGGGTCCAATTATCTCCGTTTTGATCTGATATGTGGACGGGTGTTAGGTGGTTTTGGCTGCGGTAGTTGCCAAGAATCGTCTTGGTGCTTAGGCTTTCGATGTGATCGTTGAAATCTCCGTAAGCGATCAGGTGAGTCTCTGGATTTTTTGAGAAAATAGAATCGATGTATTTTCTAACATGTTCTGCTTCATGAATACGGATTTCTTCTTGATCGTAGTCTGGGACGATGCGTTTGGATTTTAGGTGGATTCCAATGAATCGGATGGTTTGGTCTTGGATTTGAATGGATGCATCGAGAATCCCGCGCAGCATGGAATGTTCTGTGCCTGTGATCGTGATTTCTGGCTGGGTTGTGGAAACGATGGGAAAGCGAGATAGGATGGCGAGATGGCGTATAGGATCGGTTCCGCCCGTGTGATAAAAATGAGGGAGATCTTTGCCTGTTTGTTTGAGAAGCTTTTGGATTTCCAGAACATCCGCTTCGCTGCCGATTTCTGAGAGGCCGATGATATCCGCGTCGCTAGCGATGAGAATTTCAACGATGGCGTTTTTTGATTCGTTGGATTTTTCTGGATTCTGACTGGAGGTGAGCCAGTTTTTAAGATTGTAAGTAACGAACCGAAACGCCGCGGTTGTGGTTCGTTTGGAGCGGGGATGATTTGCCTGGGTGACCGATTCTGTGAGCGGCGAGATTTTTTGGAGTTCTTGTCTCCAAGGTGGGGTTTCGGCGCGCTGAAAAAACCAAGTCGCTGTAAAAATCAGGAGGGTCGCGCCCAGGCAATAGGCGAAGCGCAGCCAGAGAGAAGACTTGCGCATGTGAGAGGGGAGGGATGCGACATCAGCCCGATATGGCTGATGCTTGGGGGTTAAGCGTCGTGAGATTCGTTGTTGGTGGCGGGTTTGACGCGAGCGCTTTTTTCAGCTGCTTGCTTGTCACGGACGACCTCATCTTCAGTGCGTGTGATTTCACGCTCAAAATCTTCACGGGCTTTTTTGAACTCACCCATGCTCTTGCCGACACCGCGTGCAAGTTCAGGAAGTTTCTTGGCACCGAAGAGGAGAAGAATCACGACAAAGATCATGATCATTTCAGGTCCACCGATAGGACCTAGGAAGCCGAGGAATAAAGTGCTCATGTAGGTAGGGTAATTGAGAAAAGGGCTTGGTGCAAGCGACAAGAAGCAGTTGCTTGCTGGCGGAATATCAGTGTTTACGGGGGCTTGGGTAAAGATATTTCATGAAAGTCGGTCACGAAAGTCTGGATATCCGAAGGTTCGGACCGTTTCAACCTGGCTGTTTTCGTGGAGAAGGGCGATGGCAGGATGTTTGACTCCGTTAAAAGTGGTGGTTTTCACCATGGTGTAATGGGCCATGTCATCGAAAACCAATGTGTCTCCAGCCCGGAGTTCGCGGGGGAACGTGTAGTCGCCAATGACGTCGCCAGCCAGGCAGGTCGGGCCGCCGAGGCGGTAGGTGAAGAGAGATTGGGGGATTGGGGGATTGGGAGATTGGGGGTCGGTGGCGGCGATATAATGCTCGCCATTCATAGTGACCGCTGGGCTCTGGTCTCTGGCTTCTGGTTTCTGACCTCTGGCCTCTGACTTCTCCACCAGATACACATCAGGCCTGTAGGGCATTTCGATGACATCGGGCATGTGTGCGGTAGCAGAGATGTCGAGTATGGCGAGTTTGTGACCTGCGGATTCAAATACATCCATGACCGTAGAGCGGAGCACGCCAGTGTGAATCGCGACGGCTTCGCCGGGTTCGAGCCAGACTTCGACCTTATATTTTTCCTTCGCTTGTTGCACGAGGCGGACGAGTCGGTCTCTATCGTAAAAGGGTTTGGTGATCCAATGTCCGCCGCCCATGTTGAGATAGGTGATATGTTCGGAGCGGAGCAGGTCGCCGAATTTTTCGTCGACCGCTTGGAGTGTGGATTCGAGATCGGGTGAGTTTTGTTCACAGAGTGTGTGAAAGTGCAGGCCGGAGATACCGGTTAGATCAGCGCCGACCAGATGATCCGCAGTGACGCCGAGGCGGGATCCCGGAACGCAGGGATCATAAATGGGAGTTCGGCCGGTTGAGTGTTCCGGATTGATGCGCAGTCCGCAAACCACCTCGCCGCTGATGAAACGAGGATGAGCGAAGATTTTTTCCCGAAAGCGGAACCATTGGGAGAGGGAATTGAAATCGAGGTGATGGGTGAACTCTAACAGTTGATCGATGTCTTCCTCATCGTAAGCAGGAGAGTAGGTGATGATATGTTTGCCAAAATGTTCTTTCGCAAGCAGCGCTTCCCAGAGCCCGGACGCACAGCAGCCGTCGAGGTCTTTGGTGATGTGAGGAAATGCTTTCCAACACGAAAATCCCTTGAGAGCTAGGATGATTTTACAACCCGCCTGATCCGCCACCTCGCGTAAAATCGCGGTGTTGCGCTGCAGGGCGGGAATGGAGATTAGGAACATGGGTGCGCCGCAGGGTGTTTGGGGATTAAGGGGAGAGTCAAGGAGGATGATTCATCCCTTTTAAAATCAAAAATCAACCAAGCAGTGCGAGCAATAGCTAATATGATCCAATAAGACAAAGTCTTAACCGCTTTGACTTTTGAGTTATTGCTCAGCTTCGATTTTGGTGATGGGGCGTTCGGGGGAGCTGGTTTTGTCTCTGGTGACGTAGTCGTGATTCCAAGAGAGTTTGACTTTGGTATCGGGTTTGAGGGATTCGATGATTGAGAGGATTTCGGCGGGAATTTTCGCCTTTCCTAGATTGTCTCTTATAAGGACTTGGAAACTGGTTTGTTTGGGGTCGCCGTATTCGCCGAGTTTTTGATAATCGAGGTATTCGATGATCTCGAAGGTGGCGAGTTTGCCGGAATGACCACATCGAACCGGGCATAAACTTGTTTTACCCAAGCATTCATGGCCTTTGATGCCGATGAATTTCGCGACCGTGGAGTGAGAGGAGAGGAGTTCGCGTTTTTTCAGTGCGGCATCTTTTCCTGTATCGTCTCGCTCGAGTTCGACTTCTATTGCTTGCGCCGGCGATATAGAAGCCTCAGAGCCCTCTATAGATAAACCCGCGGTTACGTCAGTTGAGGGTGATCGTTTCTGGGGATTGGATTTACTCAGCTCGCCTGCCATACTCGGTGCTACTGGCGCGATTGCGGATGAGGTTTTTTTCTCGGATGTAGTTTCTGTATCCGATGGATACAACGATTTGGGTTTTAGCGGTCGATCGTTCAAGGCCAATGAATCAGCTAAAGCTGACGCATCTGAATCCACTGGGGGGGCTGATAGATTTTCTTCACCTTTTTTGCCAACGAGACCAGCGCCGCTTGCTGATTTCTGGTGCATGTCCAAATCTTTTCTATCAGCCAAATCCATGGATCTTACTGATAAAGCATTTGATCGGGGATAGCCACCCGCGTCATCCGGCGGGAGATTGCTCTTGTCCAGTTTTGCGATGGAGTTATCGGCTTCTCCTTTTGGTTCTTCTGCTGGAGAGGCTGCTTTTGCGGCGGAAGATGAAAATTCGAAATTTTTCTCTTGGTATGCCAAATCCTCATTGAGTGAGTCGATGTTCATTCTACTTGTTGCCGGTATTTCCGAATTCGACTCGGAACTTGCAGAAGCCATCGTGAGTGGCAGCTCTTTAGAAGGAGAAAAGATAAACTGTTTGATGAAAAGGGTTATGGTCAGAACGGCTGCGATTCCGAAAATTGTACGGTAAGTGGCGCGGGGGATAACAGAATTCTCAATTGCGCGGGATGAGTTGTTAGGGCCGATGATGGGGTCGAGCTTCTCGCGTTTGGGTGGGGAGAGTTTCCAGAAGTGATCGGATGTGGAAGGCGGTGTTTCGAGCATGAGGGAATGTATGGCTTTGGTGCGGCTGAGGAAAAGCTTGAGTTCGGGGTCGGCAGCGCAGATCGTTTCAAGCTCGGCGGCTTCGAAGGAAGACGCCTCGCCAAGAACCCACGCAGTGATACGGGCTTCGAGGTTTTCGTTTGGAACTGTGTGGAGGTCTTTCATGGTATGGAGTGGCAAATGCCGAGTGATCTGTGTCAGAAATTTGAGATTTAAAATTTAGAGTTTAAAGTTTTCAGCCTTCGGCTGTTTCGATGCCTAGGTGACGAAGTGATGTGGCTAGGGATTTTAGGATGTGGTGGAGTTTGTAGCCGACGTTTGAGACGCTGAGATTGGTTTGGTGGGCGATTTCTTCGTAGCGGAGACCGGAGAGGTATTTGAGGGAGACGAGGGTTTTGTCGGGTTCGGGGAGTTCGGAAATGAGGAGTTGGAGAGTGCCTATGGCTTCCATTTTGCTGAGTGAGCTGTCAGCTTCAGGAGTTGGGGCTTCGAGTTCTTTGGAAAATTCTGAAATAGTTTCGAGAGGGGTGTTTCGCTTGTTATCGCGGATGTAGTTGAAAGCTAGATTGCGGACGCATCGGAACAGCCAAGAGCGTGGGTTTTCGACTTCGTTCCAATGAGAATGGAGACGCAAGAAGGAGTCCTGAACGATGTCCTCGGCAGCTTCTCGCTGACCAAGGATGCCGAATGCGTAACGCAAAAGGGCTGATTCCTCGGCGTCAAATATTTGGCGGAGCGTGGGTTTTTCCTCCATGGTTCGGGTCTTTACTGGGGTAGGTAGTACAGACATCTCTCCATCGTTTTTAAGGCTGGAGGAGCTGTTTGTATACATATCCATGAATCGATTTTTGCATGCTTCATAGGTTAAGACACTCCAAAAAAAAGATCCTTAGATTTTTTTGGGTTTTTTTAAGAAATTAAATTAACCGCAAGGATCGCAAAGAAAACAAAGATTGGAATTTGGTGTTTTCTTTGCGTTCTTTGCGATCCTTGCGGTTAATTTTTCTTCAAACGGAAAACAGCTCACGTGCCGTGTAGGCCATGCCGATGGATGCGGCGGCGTCGCCGCCTTCGGCCCACTCGAATCTGGTGGTTTCTTTTTGCGGGTCGATGGGGCTGTGGCGATAGATAGGCCAAGCACGATCCGCAAAGCCCTCGCGCACCCATTCTAGGTAGGTATTGCGGAATTTTGCTTCGGCCAGCCCGCCTCCAATAACAACTAGACCGGGATCAAAGGTTCTAACAAGATCAGCGATTCCGTAACCGAGGATGTATCCTTGTTGTTTGAAAAGCTGTATCGCAAGGGTATCACCGTTTTCTGCGAGGGTGCGGAGTTTGAAAGCTTTTTCATCGATGGGTCCATCGCTTTCATTGAGGGAATGATCGATCCATTTTTCTTTTTGAAGTTCGAGAAACAGGCGGCGGCGAAGAGCTACCAGAGAAACCCAGGCTTCGAGGCAGCCAGTGAGTCCGCATGTGCAGCCCGGGAGTGCGCCGTCGTCTTCGGTGAAAGGGACGGAAATGTGGCCGACCTCAAGAGCGAGGCCGTTTGTGCCTTCGTAGAGTTTTCCGCCAGGGAGAACAAAGCCGCCTCCGAGCCCGGTTCCTGGGGCGACGAGTAGTAGTGAGCCGAGGTGTTTGTGACGAATTGCGTATTCACCAACCGCTGCTGCGTTGCAGTCGTTGGTCATGTGAACGGGGATATTGAGGTGCTTCTTGAGCTCGGTGCAGATATCGGTGCCGACCCAGTCATCGCCGAGGTTGGCTTTTCCCCAGATCACGCCGTTGGAGGACGGAGCTGGAACATCGAGGCCGATACCACCGATGTCTTTGCGATCTATACCAGCATTTTTTGTGAGTTCATCGAGAGCTGCTTCGAGTTGTTTGAACGTGGCTCGGTAGCCTTCCTTGACGAGGCTCTTCACTTCGACAATGGGACCGACCTGATCTCCAGATGAATTGATGATGACAGATTTGATAGTGGAACCACCGATATCCAATCCTGCGAAATGCTTAGCCTTTGACATGCACATATCGTGTTGCGGGTGGGCGCGTTTCGTCAAGATACAAGGGGGGATTTGTTTGGGGAGTGGGAGATTGGGGGATTTCTTCCAAATCAAAAATCAGCAACGCTTTTGTGAGCATTAGCGAACTTTTGTAATTAGACGAAGTCCTGACCGCCTGGACGGAGTGAAACGTAGTCAATCGTCAATCAACAATCGGAAATCAATTCTTCGATAGGAGTAATGGGGTTTTTGAATGAATAGCAAGGGACAGGAATGTCCCTTCTCCTTAGGGCAAGACTTTGAAAGCCGCGTTGATGAGAATCTTGCCTTCGTTGTCCGCTGTTGCGTTCAGTTGAACGCGGTTGATTCCAGGGTTGGATTCGTCGTGGGTTTTGGGTGGTGGATCGGCGGGGGAGGTAGTGGGTTTGCTGGACTGGGGAGATGATAGGTCGAGCTGCATTTTTGAATCGTCTATCGTGAAAATGAAGCCGGCATCGGTTTGGGTAGGTATTGCGCGGGTGAAGAGATTCCAAATGATTTGATCTTTAGGATTTAAACCTGTTAGAGTATCGGTAATTGTGATGATTTTATTTTCCGAATTCATTTTAAAATGACGGGTTGCGGTGGCGTTTTTTGGAAGGTTGAGTGGTGGGGCGAGGTTGATGATGGTTTCGTGGTGAGGTGCTCCTTTGGATGAAACAATTTCTGATTTTCCCTCCATCTGATGGAGTTGGTTGTTGTAGGTGAGAGTGTTGTGGGAAAAGTTATTGAGTCGGAACACCGACCAGCGCGGGCTGTCTTGGGTCATTTGAAAGAGGTTGATGCCGGTCGATTCTAGCGGGTGATAACTTTGTACGCCGAGGTCGCTAGCCCAGCGCTTGCCTTGCCAATCGATCACAAACGATCCCGCATCCATGTGACCATGATTGACGTCGGCTTTTCCAGCTTTGATGCCGAGATATAGATCCTTGGTTTTGAATCCTGTGCGATGAACGGCGATGGGGCTCATTCCTGTTCCGTGGAAATGATTGGGTAGGGGTTTTTCGTTAGGATTGAATTTTTCAGGAATCCAAAATGCAGCGAGTGCAAGAAAACGATCATGAGCCGTGGCATCGAGTTTATCATAAGTTGGTGCTATGAAGTCGCTGAGTAATCGGCTTTGGTTTTGTTTTGCCATCCAACACATGGCTGAGTTGAATTTGAAGTTACCATCGTGATTATCACCATAGCAGAAAAGCCTGTTGCTAGTGCCATGGACTTGGCGGATGAAGTAGCCGCTTTGAAGGAGGCCCGGATGGGAGAGAATGGTTTCAAAGGGATTGTTAGAGGTGCGTAGTGCTTCGATGGTCAAGATGGTGTAAATGGTTCCGTAAGACCAGTATCCGCCGCCTTCTGAATAAGCGCCATCGGGTGGGTAACCTGCATTGAGTCCTCTGGGAATGGCTTGGGTTGCGGCTGTTAACGCTTTTTTAGAAAGCTCGGGCTCAAGATCACTGAGAGCGATGGCGGATAAAACCAAGCCGCCCATGCAGACTTGATTCCAATTGTTATGTCGATTCATCACGTAGTCGTGATTGAGAGTCGATTTCAGACCTTTTTCGATCAATGTATGGGCGATGATTTTTTTATCGGAATCGGTTAGATCATGAAACAACCAGTCATAACCGATGGCGAGGGCAGTTTGCATTTCTGCGGTGTCGAGGTGGTGATCTGGGTTCCAATCTTTGAAATTTGAAATTGCGAGCATTTCGTTGCGGCAACGATCTAGGTATTTCTTATCTCCGGTGACTTTCCATGCGGTGGAGAGATCGAGAACGCGTTTGATGGCGTCGCGGGAAACGGACAGGATGCGACGTCCCTGGCGTTCGTAGGTGAGTAATGGGGCTTCAAGAGTTAGGTCGGCACGGGCGATGGTGGCTGTAACGATTTTTTTGACCCGTGGATCCGCGTCCATGCGAGAGGGTAGGCTTTTCCAATCGGCCGCGGTGACAAGCAAGCGCGGGTGCTCGGGATTGGCGAGCAGTGCCGAGGGTAGGATAAGCCAAGCTACCGTGAAAATGATAAGATAGAGGCTTTTCATGATGAAAGTTGGTGAGTAAAGAAGAGGGATGCGATGGATATTGGGAATGTTTTCAGCTTCGTGCGGCTTATTAAACGCAGGAAGTCTGTTGGATTTTTCATGTGGAGTCTTGGAAGAACAGCACGGCCATGTAGAGCGGGCGAATAAGTTCTTTGAATCGGCCTACGCTGCGGATCCTCTAGCGATGCCGCTGTTGAGGCGGATGATGGATATTAAAATGGAAGCTGGTGATAAGATTGCGGCTCTTGGATTGTTTGAAAAAGTCATTGTTGCAAGGCCTGAGGAGGTTGAATTGCGCATCGAGTATGGTGATTTTCTGGAAACGATTGGCAGGGGAGACGGGGTTGCGGATCGCAAGCGTGAGGATGCCTATCTGAAAGTTCTAGAATTGATGCCGGGGCAGGTTTTGCCGATTGAGCGTTTGATACGTTTTGCTCGCGATAAAGGCGACGATAATAAAGCCCGTGATTTGTTAGAGAAACTCAGCATGGATTCGCCTGATGCAGTTAATTATTACATCGCGACCACGAAAAGCCTATACGATTCGAAAGATGAAGAAGCGAAAAAGCGGATCACAGATCGGTTTCAAAAAGCCATGGAGGAACATCCGGAATGGGCTGGAATTGCGAGGTCGGCGAGTGATCATTTTCGAGATGCGGGAAATATCAAAGAAGCGATCCGTATGCTAGAGCTTCATACGACTGCGGTTCCTTCGTCCTTGGATTTGAGAATACGAAAAGGAATTTTACATTTTGTGGCAAATGAGGAAGAGGTTGGTGTGAAAACGTTGAAAGACGTCTTAGCGATTCATCCGCGTAAAGTTTTGGCTCATGAGTCTTTAGCAAAACATTATCGGAAAATTAAGAACACCGATGTAGCCTTATTTCATTCAGCCGAGGTGTTGAAAATTCGTGGTGGCACGCCCGAAGAATTTGAACAGCTCGCAGTTGAGTTGTTGGCGGCTGGAAAAAACCGTGATGCAAGATTGTTATTGGAAAAAGCTGTATTCAATCACCCAGAAAACGCAAAATTGAAGACTCAGTTAGCGGTTGCGTCGGTGCGCGATCCTGAATCTAAGGGCTCGGCGTTGCGGTTATTTCGCGAGGCTGAAAACTTGATGAATGAGCCATCGAAAATGGATCCGAAATCTATGTTAGAGTTTTCCCTGGAGCTCGTGGCGCAAGGTGAGAACAAGGCGGCGGAGGAGCGGTTGAGAAATGCGATCAAGACCTTCCCCAAGACGGCAACCAAGGAAACTGCCGCCGCACTGCGCGCTTTGGCGGGAATTTGGAACGCCGAGGGACGGAACGCAGATGCCGCCCGCGCATTGATTTCACGGGCTGAGGCGCTGGAGAAATGATAAAATCATTTTTTTGCCTCTTTTTACTTGTCAGCCCCCCGAATCGAAAACAAACATCCCGCCCCGCACAAGCGGCACCATGGGTAGGTGGCCGAGTGGTTAAAGGCGGCAGACTGTAAATCTGCTCTCATTGAGTACGCTGGTTCGAATCCAGCCCTGCCCACCATCATTTTATGGTCTAAAAAGACTAATAAACGCTGATTCCAAAAAGGTTTCAGCGTTTTTTATTGCCTGTATCATTCAATTCATTTCTGCACGATTTTGCACGAAAAAGCATCATTTAGGCGATTCTATTGCACGGTTGTTGCGCGGTGATTCTCTCAAATCATGATTCATTAGTGCGCTTTCCTCATGAACTATCTATGAATGCACGGTCGTCCCTGAGACTTGGGCGTGAGTGTAGCAGTGTAGCTAGGGCGGGGGCAGTTCGTTTATTACGTTCCGAGTTGATCTGAACCCAATAGCTTTCCACTCAAAAACCGAGAAATAGGACTATCAGTCTTTTTATTATCTTTTTCTAATCTTTGGAGATAAAGCCACCATTGCGTAACTGAAGATAGCCCGATAGCAGAGACTCTCTTGAGTTATAGGCACTAAAAAGAGGTTAAACCGATTGATCGTTTCAATAAGAAATATGACCGTGCGCGGCTTTGTTTCGATTCAACGCTCAAATCAATTCGGATTATCTCCTAGCGCCCTCACCAGTCTGAAGCTGTAATGGCTACATGTTTAAGCGTCTGAATATGTGCCTTGCTGTTTATTCCGTCTTTGTTCTGTTAAGTGCTTGCGACTCCGAAACTAAGCAGGAAAGCAAAGTTGTGGATGTTCCCGAGGAAGTGAGCTCAGAGTCCGACGAAATGAAGGAGGGTAGAAAGGAAGTTTCTAAGGCGATAGGTGAAATGGCGGAAGCGCTTTTAAAATTGCATGAAATTGAAAAAGAGCATGAGGAAATTAAACGTAATGCGGAGCTTGGAGATCGGATATCTCAATTTAAACTTGGGAGGCTGTATGGTAACGGATCTTTAAAAGAGATAAATATGGAACTAGCTTTTGAGTGGATAAAAAAGTCAGCTGAAAATGGATATGTTCTCGCGCAATACGAGTTGGGTGTTTGTTACTCAAACGGGTTAGGCACAGATAAGAATAGCGAAGAGGCCTTTAAATGGTATCTTAAGGCTGCTGAAGAAGGAATGGATTATGCCTTACACAATGTTGGGCACTCTTATGAGAATGGATTAGGTGTAGAAAAAGATTTAAGTGAGGCTTTTAAGTATTACGAGAAAGCAGCGATTCTCGGAGTAGCTAACGCACAACACAACCTTGGTGTTATGTATCAGGGAGGAAGGGGCACAATTAAGAATAACGAAGAGGCTCTTCGGTGGTATCGCAAAGCTGCTGATCAAAATTTTGCATCTTCTCAATATAACCTAGGCGTCATTTATGTTAACGGTGAAAATGTCCCGCAAGATACCAAGAAGGGATTGGATTTTCTGAATAAAGCAGCTGAAAACAATTATTCTGACGCTCAATACAATCTTGGGATAATTTATCTAAATGGACGTGGTGTTCCGAAAGATATGAGCATAGCGTATATGTGGTTCAATATATGCGCAGCTAAAGATAACAACGCGGAAGATGCTCGCAATATACTCGAAGAAAACATGACTCCCGAACAAATCGCGGAGGCTCAGAAAATGAGCCGTGAGTGGGTGGAGAAGCATAAGATGGAATGACCGCGATTAAAGGATGGCATTTCAAAATTGTCCCGGTTCAGCGTGAATGTCTCAATTGATTCTCTGAATTAAGCTACAGCAGGTGTTAATGGGTTATGGTTTGTTTGTGTGTTTAGGGAGATGTTCTGGCGTGCCAGCTTACGGCCTGCGCGGGCATCTTCGAGCTT
>JAJTHK010000178.1 GCA_021298895.1 Luteolibacter sp. | reverse complement strand
CACAGGTATCCCACAGCATAAGCGCGGGGCTGTGCAAGCCTTGAATTTACAAGGCTTAATGGTCCGATTTGGGTGATGGCGATTGCGAGTTTTTTTGAGTTGGTGAGTGAATGACGAGTTTACGTGCCTATGCTGTCCCATGAGATTAGGTTTTGGTTGGTGAAAAGCCTGGTAACCACGCAGTATTGAGTGAGCCGATCACCTTGAATCGACCCGATGCTGTCCCATAGGATTTCAATAATTCGATCAGATTGATTTTTTCCCATAACGCAGAGCGAACCACTGCAAATAAGCGGGTGAAACTGTGACCCCATTTCGAAAGATGTGCCATATATCGAAGCATTACATAGACAAGCAGCGCCGTGTAAACCTGCCACCTCACCGCGTTGGCACTGTGACCCAAGAAACTTCCGATCTTGAGACTTTGCTTCACCTGTTTGAAGAAAACTTCGATGTCCCAGCGACGGCGGTAAAGATCACAAACCGAGCACGGACTCCATGAAAGGTTGTTGGTGATAAAAACCATCACCCGCCATTCTCCGTCCACCTCCACCCGAGCTTCGACACGGCGCAGCTGAAGGCCTTGGTTGGACCCTTTGAGCTCGATAAGCTGATCCTTGATGATGTTCTCGTGTCCCTTGCTTTGATTTTTAAGAACACGAAAAACCATGTTGTCTTTGCTGCGAGTCACCCACCAAATGCCACGCTCATCGAGATCGGACAAATGCTCGAAATCGACGTAAGCCTTGTCAAAAATGACAATTTCGCCCGCATTGATATTGGCGCACATCTCGCGAGCACGCTTGTTATCGTGCTGGCTGGCAGTATCAACAATGGCGAACGATGGGAGGAAACTGTGGAGATCGAGACGTAAATGCATCTTGGCTGCGGCTTTGCGTCTACGATGTTTCGCCCAATCCATACAGTTGGCGACAAGTTGCATAACCGTCGAATCCACCGCGTGAATTTTCACCTTGAACCTCCACAACCTTCCCTTGCCTTTGCGTCCCGAAGCAAAGTCTGGGCTGGCATGCTGGAGATGATCGAGCACCGACCAGAAGAGTTTTTCGACAAAATCCGCACTACGCTCTTTGTTCGCATGAGACAGGCCGTTCTTGGACGGAGGGGTGACTCCAAATCGCTTCAAGGTCGCCGACTTGAGACGCAACCAATCACAAACATCGTTTAGTCCCATTGCATGGGATAATTGAGCAAAGAGCATCGCAGAGAGATGGCTCAGCGCGCTGAAGCTACGAGCCTTGCCTTCAACGCCAGTTTCAATGGCATGTCGATTGATCATTCCACGAGGAATGAGATTGAGAATCTGCTTGAGGACGGTTACGTTGGCGCGGGTTGGTGTTTTGTTGTTCATTTACCCCTGCCGAGTGGCAGGTTTTATAATAAAACACCAGCCTACTACCCTCAAAATTCAGTCGTCCTGTGGGACGGCTGTGTTTCCATTTTGTGTTAATTTACGGCTTTTCCCTCACTATGGTTGGCCTATAAAGCTCTTTAATTAAGTGAAAATTTCTCGCCCCAGTTTAATGCTTTGGATCGTGGCTATTGGTCTCTTTATTTCAGGCGTTACGATATGGCCTGCGATTCCTCAGTTGGAGTTTATCGTTAGGACGATATGGGGGGATGCTCCAGCGACAGGTGAGATTCATGCCTTTACGTTGAAAGTGATCGATGGTCTCAAGCATCTAGAAGATGATTACGCATTCTTGCTCTATGGATACGACTGGCTTGCATTTGCTCATATTGCTTTGGCGATTCTTTTTGCTGGGGCGTCAAGAGATCCAGTTAGGAATAAATGGGTGATTCAATGTGGCCTGATCATGTGCTGCCTGATTCCGATCCTAGCTGGTATCTGCATACCTTTACGCGGAATCCCGTTTTGGTGGTTTTTCATCGATTTTGCATTTGCTCCAGCGGCAGCGCTTCCATTGACTATAGCACTCAGAGACGTATGTAAGGCGGAGCTTAATCAATCATCTAAGCTCTAATGAAATAGGTATCATTGCGTTCGTCTGAAATCATCAAACCCATCCTAATTACCATGATACCGACAACAAAAGGCTGGTTAAGAACTCTCCAAACCGGACTCCTCTTCAGTAGTGTAGCTTGGGGTATTTCATTTTATTTCACGTTTGCAAGCTGGGATGCTGCTTCTTACCAGCTTTACCTCATGGGAGCTAATCCCATTCAATACGACCCCTTATTGGACTATTGGTTGAAGATGGCGTCGGCTGCTTTTGGTTGCATCGGTATCGCATCTATCCTCGCTTGTTTTCGACCTGTATTCTTTCGAAGTCTTATTCTTCTCCTAGGGCCATTTCATGCCTTTGTTGGGGTGGTTCTAACCGTTTCGGCGTTTCGTAATCATTTGAATAGCCATTCCCATCCAACCCATTCAGCTGATATTACATTTTGCTTTCTAACCGCGATTTTGATCATGGTTCCTCTCGCGGTAACCTATGTCAGTGAGTCTAAAAAACGCTGATAAAGTAGGTGTTTTAAGAAGGATTGTCCGGCTCATCACCCAGAACTTCCAGTTGAGCTAAAATCTTTGATTTACCGAAGGGAGATTTATGCAATAGCTTCGCTACATGATGAAATTGAAAACTCGTTGTTTGGCGGCATTGGGAATGTTGTTTTCGGCAGCCTTAGCGTTTGCCGCCGATCCTATCGATTCAGCAAAGTTTGAAGGTAAAGTTAAAGTTGCGTGCGTGGGTGATAGCATCACTCAAGGTGCAGGGACCAAAGGAAATTCCTATCCTAAGCAACTTCAGGAATTGTTAGGTGATAAATGGGACGTTGGAAACTTCGGTGTCAGCGGTCGGACTCTGTTGGACAAAGGTGACCATCCTTACTCGAAGGAGAAAAAGTATCAGGATGCGTTAGCGATGAAACCCAATGTTGTGATCATCAAGTTAGGAACCAACGACACCAAACCACAGAACTGGAAGTTCAAAGATGAATTCGAAGCAGACTACAAAAAGCTGATCGCATCCTTTCAAGCATTGGAGAGTAAACCGCGTATTTTTATCTGCCGTCCTGTGCCAGTGATTGGTGATGGTGCTTGGGGGATCAATGAGGCGTGCATCCAAGAACAAATGCCCAGCCTTGATAAGCTCGCCAAAGAAATGGGAGTTGGGATCATCGATATGTATGCAGCTCTGAAAGATAAGCCGGAACTCATCCCAGACAAAGTCCACCCCAATGCCGAAGGTGCCGCAGAAATGGCGAAAGCAGCTCATGCGGTGCTGACGGGGAAGTGAGGAGTTAAAGGGCAGTATATATCTACAAAAGAATATACGCTGCTGATTAATCAATATTTCCTAACAGTATAATGGCAGAACCAGTGACCAGATCTTATTCATTGAAAAGGAAAGTCATGATCTCTTGCATCAGTCTTCTCCTATTTCTTCTGATATCCGGAGGTATTGCCTTTTATTTCTGGATGTGTGTGCCGTTCGCTAAGATCAGAGATCTCGATGCAAAATACCTGACATGTGAGAAAGGTATGAGCCGAGAGCAAGTCATCAAACGGATGGGGGACTTCGATTACAGAACGGACGGTATTGTTGCGGGCGCGATGTGGGATGACGATCGGCTTGGATCTGAAGAGGACGAAAAAGTGGCCTCTAGCATCAGCTATAGAGTAAGCACGTTCTTTCTGCCTGTGACCTTCGAGTTCACATTTGATAATGAAGGGAAATTAGTGGGACGTCACAGATATGACTGAAGGTGTTCTCTACAGACGGGTTAACCTTTTTTGCATTCTCTAAATTAACGTTTATCTGCGGTTTTACTTATATTTTTCTGGGTAATTAAAACTTGGCATGGCGGATGGAATCCGCCGCCACGGAAAACTTCTTTCATTTCGAGGTTGTCGTCTGGGGGTGAAATTTCGAACATCTCGGCATGTCGAAATATGCAGGTGAAGAAGTTTTGGTGGTGACACGTCCGTTATTGGAAGAATTGGCGACGTTTCAAGGGATGCGGGTGGACGGTGTGGACGATATCGTTTCGGTGCTCTTGACAGACGATAATCATTTTTTCATGGATAGGGGTGCCGCAGAGGAAGATCCGAGCCATAAGCAGCTGATCCCGTATTGCATTTTTAAATGCGGTGATCGGGTATTGCATTACACCCGTGGCAAAGCAGGTGGGGAAAACCGACTCCATGCAAAAATTTCTGTTGGCGTCGGCGGACACATTAATCCAGTAGACATGGGGGAGGGACGCAAAGGGGCTGCAGCCTATTATGCAGCGGTCCAGCGCGAGATCGATGAGGAACTTGATATCCAAGGCGATTACGAGATGCGCGTCGTCGGTCTGCTAAATGACGATTCCAATCCGGTCGGCCAAGTTCATCTCGGGGTGGTTCATTTGGTGGAGTTGGAAAACGAACAAGTTTCCTCACGGGAAGATGCCCTGACCGATCTCTCATGGGCGACTTTAAGTGAGCTGAAAAGGGAGCTCTTTGACCGTTTAGAGACCTGGAGTCAGCTCTGCGTGGACCATTTGGCAAAGGATTGATTTTATCTGAGTCTCATTTCTGGCTAATTTGGAAATTTAACCACGGATGAACACGGATAAACGCTGATCAAATGATGGAAATGAGGTCTAATTATCAGATCTTATCAGCGTTTATACGCGTTCATCCGTGGTTCTATCTTTACCTAATTTCCCATCGTTTCAGGATTTACCATAGCCGAAGACTGTGAATGATACACCTATGTCTGAGTTTGATGCGTTTGAGAAAAAAATGAGAGCCGCCGGTATGGGTGATGCTCCCGTTGCGGTTTTCAAAAGAAATTTTGAGGCATTACAGCGCAATGAAACCGGGATGATTCCTGAGCAAAGCATTGAACCGGCGAGTGGTTTGCCGAAGTCGGAAAGTTTAACATCTGGAGGTCAGTATGCCAAACTTTCTGAGGTTGTGGTGATCAAGTTAAATGGCGGACTCGGCACCGGCATGGGCCTGCAAGGTCCGAAAAGTTTGTTGGTAGTTCGCGAAGGGGTAAATTTCCTCGATCTCATGGTCAGGCAAACGCTTTCGCTCAGAGAGAAGAGCGGGCAAAACGTGCGCTTGTTGCTGATGAACAGCTTCAGTACCAGTGAAGATACTTTGGCGCATTTGCAGCGTTACACAGCCCAAAGTCTGGCATCGGCAAACGAAGTGGAAATGATGCAGAATATGGTTCCAAAAATCGATGCTGCAACGATGAAGCCAGTGGAGTGGCCGGCCGATCCAGAGCAAGAGTGGTGTCCACCCGGACACGGCGATGTTTATCCCGCCTTGGTTGGTAGTGGATGGTTGGATCGTTTGCTCAATGAAGGTGTGAAATATGCCTTCGTTTCTAACTCCGATAACCTCGGTGCGGTGTTTAATGATGACCTATTAGATTTTTTTGCAAAATCTGGCGCACCTTTCATGATGGAAGTAACGCGGCGCACTGCAGCGGATAAAAAAGGCGGTCACTTGGCGATGCGTAAAAGCGACGGTCGGTTGTTGTTGCGTGAAGTCGCGCAATGCCCCGATGAAGATCTGAACGATTTTCAAAACATCGACAAGCACCAGTATTTTAATACCAATAGCCTTTGGCTGAATCTGGAAAAACTCAAAGCACAGCTCGTTGCTGATTCCGGAGCCTTGCCTTTACCGATGATTAAGAACAAGAAAACGGTCGATCCACGCGATCCGAAATCCATACCCGTTTTTCAATTGGAAAACGCCATGGGATCCGCGATCGAATGCTTCGAAGGTGCTTTGGCAATCGATGTTCCGCGGAGTCGGTTCGCACCTGTGAAAACCACAGCCGATCTCTTAGCACTGCGCTCGGATGCGTATGAAGTTTTATTCGATGGTCAAGTCAGGCTCAGCGCCGAGCGCAAGGGCGTGCCGCCGGATATCACTCTCTCAGGAGAATACAAACTCGTCGACTCGTTGGATGATCTCGGCGTGCCGAGTTTGATCAAATGCAACTCATTGAAAATTTCCGGACTCATCCAGTTTGCTCCGGGAGTCATCATCGAAGGCGATGTCGCTTTCGAAAATACTAGTGCCGAACGGAAATTGATTGCGGCAGGAACCTATAAAAACAGAAGTTATTGAATTATGTGGAAAGGACGTTTCGCAAAAGACACCTCATCATTGGTACAGCAATTCGGAGAATCGATCTCGTATGATTGGAGATTGTTTCCTCACGACATCGCCGGATCGATTGCCCACGCTCGTGCGCAATCGAAAGCCGGTTTGTTGACCCAGGAAGAATTCGAACACATTGAAAAAGGCCTACGCGAAATCGAGGCCGATATCCTTGCTGGCAAATTCGAATTCAAAAGCTCGCTCGAAGATATCCACATGAATATCGAGTCCGAGCTCACCAAACGTATCGGTGCTGTGGGTGGAAAACTCCACACAGCAAGATCAAGAAATGATCAGGTGGCGACCGATACCCGTCTGTATTGCCGGGCACAGATTGATGAAATTACCGTTGCGATTACTGTCCTTCAGAAGGTTTTAATCGATCAAGCGGATCGCTATGCTGCGACCGTTATGCCTGGCTACACCCATTTGCAACGGGGGCAGCCCGTGACGGTGGGACATCATTTGCTGGCGTATGTTGAAATGCTACAGCGCGACAAAGGCCGACTCAGTGATTGCAGACGGAGGCTGAATGTTTCGCCGCTCGGATCTGGTGCATTAGCTGGTTCTACTATCAATTTGGATCGTGAGGCGATCGCTGCCGAACTCGGATTCGATGGTGTGACTCGCAACTCCATGGATGCAATCGCGGACAGGGATTTTGTCGCTGAGCTATTGTTTACAATCTCGATTTGTGGTGTTCATCTTTCACGCCTTAGTGAGGATTTAATTTTGTGGTGCAGCAGTGAGTTTGGATTTGTTTATCTATCCGACGCCCATACCACGGGATCCTCGCTCATGCCGCAGAAGAAAAACCCGGATGTGTGTGAACTCACACGCGGTAAGACGGGGCGCTTGGTCGGTAATTTGATGAATCTGTTAGTTACAATGAAAGGTTTGCCTATCACCTACAATCGGGATCTTCAGGAAGATAAACCACCGTTATTCGACTCGGTGGATACGATCCTGCTTGTCCTTGCTGTGAACACCGAAATGATTGCTGCGATGGAAATACGTGAGGATAAATGCCTCGCTGCCGCCAGCGATCCGATGTTGCTGGCAACAGATCTCGCCGACGCCTTGGTGAAGTCCGGAGTCCCATTCCGCACCGCTCATGAATTGGTTGGTAAAGCCGTCGCAGAATCCATCAGTAGCAAAACACCACTGGATCAGTTAGATTTGGAAAAAATCGATCCCGCCTACACTCATGCCATGAAATCGGTTTTCTCGGTAGATACGGCACTCAAAGCGAGAACTAACATCGGGGCTCCTTCGATTGAAAACGTAAAACGCGAGATTGCTAGATGGAGAGCTGGATTATGATCGATCCTCCTCTTGATCATTGGATATGGTTGATCCCTGCAGTGTTGATAGGGGCTTGTATTGGATCGTTTTTGAATGTGGTGATCTACCGTGTTCCACTTGGGATGTCGGTGAATAAACCGAGTCGCTCGTTCTGTCCGATTTGTAAAACACAGCTGACACTTTTCCAGAATTTCCCAGTGGTTAGTTGGTTGTTTTTGCGTGGAAAATGCGCGCATTGTTCGGCTCCTATCCCGTTCCGTTACATCGCAGTGGAGATTTTGACGGCTTTGTTGTTCGGTATGGTGTGGGCGAGGTTTCCTCCTCAAGTCGTGTTTTTCTTATGGGTATTTATTGGTTTGGTGGTGGCGATCACTTACATCGATGCGGAACATCTCATTATCCCGACGAATCTCACATGGGCGGGTTCAGTGATGGGTTTGATCGGCTGCTGCTTGTGGCCGCAACTTTCTTCCATGGCTGGATACCAGTTCACTTGGAAGGAGGGTCTGATCTCAGGGGGTATCGGTTGGGCTTTTGGATTTTTCGGATTATGGCTCGTGGTGCTGCTTGGGAAAATGGCTTTCGGAAAGCGCTCAATGAGTTTCGAATCCGAAGTTGAATGGTCTTTAAAAGAGCCAGATGGGGATCAGGATCCCCTGTGCTTTGTGATCGATGGTGAAGATGTTCCTTGGTGGGATATTTTTTCTAGAAAAACAGATCGCTTGATTATCGACGCCAGTAGCGTGGTGGTCGATGGTGAGGAATCTGGTGCGGGTCAGTTGGTGATCTCTGAGAAAGAGATTGAATTAGCTGATGGTCGGAAATTTGAGATAGAGAAAATGGTTTCTCTCAGAGGGCTCACGAAATCGGTGGTGATTCCACGCGAGGCGATGGGAATGGGGGATGTGCATCTGCTCGCGATGATCGGTGCGTTCTTCGGTTGGAACGGGGTAATTTTTTCTTTATTCAGCGCATCCTTGTTCGCGCTTATCGCGGCATTGATTGGAAGAATCAGTTTCGGAAAACAATTGCCCTTCGGACCCTACATTGCATTGGGAGCAACCGTATGGATGTTTGGTGGCTGGAAGATCTGGCGACTGTATCTCGATTTCCTTGGGTTGCCCTAATAACTCCGACCCCAGATCGCGATGTTCTGGCTTGGTTTGCCAGTGAGCAGGCAAGTGCTGCTTACTTTTTCTAACAGTTCTTTCGAAAGTCCTGCTTCCGGAATGGGTAAGCAGCGAATGGTGATCTTATGTTGTTTGGAAAGTTGTTCTTCTTCGTCGGATGTTCCTGCCCATGGGGTGAGCAGCCAACCTGGATTTTCTTTGCTCCAGTGAGCGTGGAACTCTTCCAATTGATTGCAGGGAACGATGTTCGCATCGCGAAATTTTGTCGCGTTATCCAAGAGGTTGTTGTGAATCTCTTGTAATATGTCAGTTGCGTTCTGGATGAAGTCTTCTTTATCCATGAAGCTTTTCTCTGTCGGCCCTTGGTCACGACGCTGCATGCAAACTTTGCGCGATTCGATATCACGTGGTCCGATCTCGATACGGATGGGTGTGCCTTTTTTCACCCAATCCCATTTTTTCTGACCGCCTTGGATATCGCGGGCATCAACATGCACACGCAATGGATCACCGTGGTAGGTCTTTTTACTTCTGAGTGTCTCCGCGAGAGCGTAGCAGGAAGCTAGCACGGCTTCTTTGGTGTCTTCTTTGGGAGTGACTGGAATGATGACGATTTGTTTGGTGGCGACGCGGGGTGGTAGCACCAAGCCATCATCATCCGAATGTGCCATGATCAAGGTTCCGATCAAACGAGTGGAAACGCCCCACGAAGTAGTGTGTGCGAAGTCTTGAACACCATCGCGGCCAGCGAAGGAAATGTCCTGAGCTTTTGAGAAATTCTGTCCGAGGTAATGCGAGGTTCCGGCTTGGATCGCTTTTCTATCCTGAACCATCGCCTCGACGGTCAGGGTCATGTCCGCACCTGGGAAGCGTTCGTTCTCGGTTTTCTCGCCGGGAATGACAGGGATCGCCAAATGATCGCGGAGGAATTCTTCATATAACCCATGGATCATGCGCGTTTCGGCGATGGCCTCATCTTTCGTCTCGTGAGCAGTATGACCTTCTTGCCAGAGGAACTCGGCCGTTCTTAAAAACAAACGCGGACGCATTTCCCAGCGCATCACGTTTGCCCATTGATTGATCAATAACGGCAGATCTCGATATGATTGCACCCAACGCGCAAACGCCGCACCGATGATGGTCTCGGATGTCGGACGGATCACATAGGGTTCCGCAAGTTCCCCAGTTGGGATCATCTTGGTTTTTCCTGTGACCGCGTCTTTTACTGCTTCTAGTCGGTGATGTGTCACCACAGCGCACTCCGTAGCAAAGCCTTCAGCATGCTCCGCTTCCTTTTCAAGATAGGAAAGGGGAATCAATAAGGGGAAATACGCATTCTCATGTCCGGTCGCCTTGAAACGCCTGTCGAGTTGCTGCTGGATCAGTTCCCAAATACCATAGCCCCACGGTTTGATCACCATGCAGCCACGGGTCTCCGAGTTCTCTGCTAAATCAGCGGCTTTGATGACTTGTTGATACCACTCAGGAAAATCCTGCTCACGGGTCGGTTGGATGGCGGTTTGGGATGCGGACATATCGTTGCGCAAAACTCTTTCCATCCGGCCCAACTTTGCAAGCCACGATCTAAAAAACAGAGGTTGATCCCAGGCGAAGCTCTGGTAGCTTCTGATTCATGATGAAACGTCGTTCACTATTTACCATGATTCCTGCCGCATCAGTGCTATTGGCCCTCCGTTCGAAAGGCGCGCCCATCCCGCAAGCGGCTTTGACTGAGGCTGGTTTCGGAATCACCGTGCAGTGCTGGTCTCTCAAAGAATTCACTCTATTTCAAGCTATCGAAATGGCGGCTGCGGCAGGTGTAGGTGGGGTCGAGGTGTTTTCCGGTCATGCACTCGGCGGTGGCCACGACAACGTCAAGTTCGGACCAGGCATGCCTGAGGACAAACTTCAAGCAGTGATCGATCACATCAAAGCAAACAACATCACAGCACAAAGCATGGGCGTTATCCCTATCCCAAACAACGAAGCAGAGGCCCGTGCGATTTTTGAATTAGGAAAAAAACTCGGACTCTACAGCATCAACACTGAGAGTATCGATTCCATCGATCTGATTGAGAAACTCGCCAAGGAATACGACATCAAAGTCGGGTTCCATAACCATCCGAAAAAACCAAACTACAAGATGTGGGATCCGGATTTCGTTTTCAGTGCAGTGAAAGATCGCCATGCAAACGTTGGCATCTGCGCTGATACCGGTCACTGGGCAACCAGCGGATTGAATCCGTTAGAAGTGATCAAAAAAATCGCTCCTCGGGTGGTTTCGTTCCACATGAAAGATCGCGAATCCATCGAAAAATGGACACACGATCGTCCGTTCGGCACAGGTGTGATCGACAACATCGCCATCCTTGATGAAGTTCGTAAACATGGTTTTAAAGGCAATGTTACGATTGAATACGAGCACAATTGGAAAAGCAACTTGCCTGAAATCGCTCAGTGCGTGGGTTACTTGCGCGCGTATGCGAAAGTCCGTGCTTGAGATATCATTTCTCCAATAAAAAACCCATGCTGCAAAATACGCAACATGAGTTTTATTTCGTAAGAGAAGTAATTAGTAAGAGAAAATCTCGCCGTCTTTGAAAAAGCGTTTGATCTCTGAAGCGGCGGCTTCCGGTGAATCAGAGGCGTGGCAGACGTTGCGCATTTTCGAGTCGCCGGATTTGTCACCGAAGTCACCGCGAATGGTCCCAGCGGCAGCTGTGGTGGAATCGGTTGGGCCGAGTAGATCGCGGACGCGGGAAATGACATGATCCCCCTCGAGTGCGAGGGCGATGACAGGGGATTCCTGCATGAAATCACGGACGGAAGGGAAAAACGGCATGGCAGCGATGTGGGAGTAGTGCTCGGCGAGGATTTCATCGCTGAGAGTCATCATTTTGATCCCACGAACGATAAAGCCTTGTTTCGCGAAGCGGGCAAGAACCTCGCCGGTGAGGTTCTTGGAAATAGCGTCGGGTTTGAAAAGAATGAGCGTGGTTTCGTTAGCCATGCGCTTGAGGTAGGTTGGGAAATGCGGCTGCGCAAGTCTTTTTAAGCAAGGAGCGGCTCCATTCTGCTGCCGTTTATGGGTTGGAGTATTTTCTAGGTCGTGGCGGCGGATTGCATCCGCCAGGCCAGTTTTACCATTTAGCCGGATCTAAATGTCTAATTCAAATTGATTTGGCATGGCGGATACAATCCGCCGCCACGTTCAAATCTCCTCCACCAGCACATCCACATCCATTTGGCAGTGGGATGATCCGCGGTAAGTGCCGCGAATCGGCGCGACATCCTCGTAATCCCGTCCGACGGCGACTTTCACGTAACGGGCATCTGCGAGGGTGTTATTGGTTGGGTCGAAGCCGATCCAGCCGACCACTGGGAGAAAAACCTCCGCCCATGCGTGTGATGCTTGGGCACCGATGAGATGGTCGCGTGGGCCGTTGTAGAGGTAGCCTGAGGCGTAGCGGGCAGGGATACCTGCCGCACGACACAGACCGAGCATGACGTGGGTGAAATCCTGACAGACTCCGCGTCTTTGCGCGAAACACTGATCGAGATGGGTCGCGACATCGGTGCTGCCTGGTTCGTAGCTGAACTCCGCGTGGATCCAATTCATGATCGCTATGGCTTTTTCGAAATAGGCATCGTGAGGAAATGTTAGATCGACCGCTTTTCGCCAAATTTCCGGACGGAAAATGACGCGTGCGCTTTCGTTTAAATAAGGCCAACTACGATCGCGCACGGCGGGTGCGCGGTAAGCGTCTTTACCTGCATTTCGGGATTCTTCAGGAATTTCTAACGGTAAATTATGCACACGAATCCGGCTTTCGATTTCCAGGTATTGATGACTCCTGGGAATCTCAAAATAGTGAGTGGTATTCTGAAAAAGATCTTGGAATTTGCTCAGGCGAGTTGCTGGTAAGACACGGATTAGTGAAGATAGTGTTTTCTGAAACGGAAAGGTACGCGGCTCGAGATGCAGCTCGTTGACACTGTCGGTGACAGGTCCTCCGTAACGGAAGATGGTGCGATGAACAACGGAGAGCTTCATGTGAAAACAAGAATGGTGATCAATCCAAGAGGCTGATTTCAGATGACTAATAACCAATAACCAGTAGGGAATAACAACCTCATTGTTGTTGTTGTTGCTCTTGTTGTTCTTTCCATGCAGTTACCGCGTCGTGACCACGTTGTTGCATGCTTCGTTGTGACTCGAACATTTCGGGCATAAGGACGAAAGTCTCAAAGATAAGCCCGCCGATGTTGTTGAAACGTTGCTGTAATCCATCGAGGTATGCATGAATGCCGAGTTCCATGGCTTCCTCGGCGGTGCCATAACTGATATCGGCCAGAAGCATGCCGCTTTCGCGCTCCGCCTCATTGGTGAAACCACCGCGCTGGCTGCCTGAAATATGGTGAATGCATTCGTCCACGCGCTCCACGCAGTAACGAACAGAGCGAGGGAAGGTCCTCGAAAAAACCAGGAAACTCAGTGCACCCTCGGCATCGAAGCGATGGTGACCTGAACGGAAGGCCCCGAGCGCGCCGCAAGAACCGAGGATAGCAGTCCAGTGTAACATTCCGGGTGCACCGATGCCACCTTGGTTGTCATCAGGTAGGTAGGATGTGGTGTCGAGGAAACGGGTCGTTTTATCGGCACGCTCAAGAAACCGACCCAACTCCATGAACTCCCAACCTTCATCACGCGGATGGGTGGTGGCGGATATGCCGAGGAATGTCGCAACGGAACGGCGGATCCGTTCGTAGTATCTCGGAGGTGCAACTTCTAACATATATGCCGCTTCTTCCGAACGTGCAAAGAGATGGAGAGCATTGATTTCCTCCCACATCTCATCGGAAAGCTGATCGCGAACCGTGCGGGCACTTTCGCGCGCCTGAGCGATGCAGGAAGCGATGCTGCTGACGTTTCTCGGATCATCCGTAAGGAATCGGATCACATCCTCTCCCCGGGTTTGGGGATAGAGTGATTGGAATTTGTCCTCATCGCCCGTGCAAAGAATGATGGGTCGCCAGAAATCTGCGATCCGATTGCTGCCGAGCGATTCGTTATCCAAGAGGAGATGTCGATTCACATCGATGAGGCGAGCGAGGTTGTCGGCTCGTTCGACATATCGGGCCATCCAGTAAAGAGTGTTGGCAACACGTGAGAGCATGGTGGTTTAAAAAAGTGAAGGGTTTTAATGGCGGAGGACCCAAGTATCTTTACTACCGCCACCTTGGGATGAGTTTACAACGAGTGAGCCCTTTTTAAGAGCGACACGGGTGAGTCCGCCCGGAACGATGCGTGGGGTTTCACCATAAATGATGTAGGGTCGGAGATCGACGTGGCGACCTTCCATATTGCCATCGCACCACGTCGGGCATCGCGAGAGCGAAACCACAGGTTGGGCGATGTAGTTGGTGGGATCTGCGATGATACGCTCGCGGAACTCGGAGATTTCCGATTTGCTTGCCGCCGGACCCATCAACATGCCGTAACCTCCGGATTCGTTTGTGGCTTTGACAACCAACTCCGGCAAGTGATCCAAGATGTAACGCAGATCATCTTCTTTAGCTGCGAGATAGGTAGGGACGCTTTGTAAGATCGGCTCCTGCGCGAGGTAGTAACGGATGATATCTGGAACAAACGCGTAGATCGCTTTGTCATCTGCGACTCCAGTTCCGACCGCATTTGCTAGCGCGACGTTTCCTGCTCGATAGGCATTCATGATGCCCGGAACACCGAGCACGGAATCTTTTCGGAATACCACCGGATCGATGAAATCGTCGTCAATGCGGCGATAAATGACATCGACACGCTCCAAGCCACGGGTAGTGCGCATGTAAACCACGTTGTCACGAACGACCAAGTCCCGACCCTCAACAATCTCGATGCCCATTTCACGAGCGAGGTAACAATGCTCGAAGTAGGCGCTGTTGTGGCAGCCAGGAGTGAGTAACACGCAGACTGGATTGCCTGATTTTCGCGGTGCGATATGGCGAAGCATTTCCAAAACTTCTAAGGGATAGGAATCGACTGAACGAACGGATGAGGTATCGAAGAGATCTGGGAAAACTCGTTTCAGAGCTTTGCGGTTTTCTAACAAGTATGACGCACCAGAAGGGCAGCGACCGTTGTCTTCTAGGACCAGCCATTCGCCTTTGTCGTCACGGATGAGATCACTGCCGCAGATGTGGATGTAAATATCACCGGGGACATCGATGCCACGAAATTCGGGACGGTAATGACGAGCTTGTTCGATAAAGGAGCGGGGGATGATGCCGTCTTTGAGGATTTGCTGATCGTGATAAATATCGTGAAGGAAAAGATTGAGCGCTGTGATACGCTGGATCAGGCCGGATTCGAGATGATCCCACTCATTTGCAGGAATGACACGCGGCACGGGATCGAAAGGAAAGATACGCTCGCTACCGCGTGAATCATGGTAAACATTGAAGGTCACACCCTGTTTCAAGAAATAGAGCTCACAAGTGGCTTTTCTTGCATCAAAATCTTTCTGATCCAGTGCCGCAATGCGATCATATAGCGGCTTACAATGAGGCCGGACTGTCCTATCCGGTTGAAACATTTCATCAAAAAAAGCGTCTGGTTGGTATCCTTCGAGCATCGGTCTAATTGGTTTACCTAATTTAGCAGTTTATGAGCCAATGGAGGAAAACTCTTAGCTTATTATTTAGTTGATCGTGGGTGTTTTGATTGGTTTGCCACCTATCTAGGGCTTATTGTTAGCAACTAGGTGATCCCCCAAACGTAAACGCTGTATAAAACAAGCGCTTCGGTTAATCTAGGCGGTAGCAGATCGATGCATTGGCTGAATGCAGGCCCAATTGCTCAGCTTCTGAAAATTCGCTGGTAAGAGAGCGGAAGGTATTAGCCCAATCTGAATAGGAAGTCCGAAGCAGGCAGACCGGCCAATCGGTGCCGAACATGACATTTCCAGACCCGAAGATTTCCAAAGTTTCATGGAAGTAAGCGGAGACGGTTTCGAAGTCGCCTTCTCCTGCCGGAAACTCTGTTAACAGCCCAGAAAATTTCACGCCAATCACGTTATCGCGTTTTGCGAGTTCTTTCATACCTGAACGCCACGCGGGGTCGATGCGGCCGTTGCGGGCTTCTGGTTTGGCGATGTGGTTGAGGATGATTGCCAGATCAGGTTGGCGATCGATGAGTTGAATCGCGACAGGGAGTTGACGTTGGAAAATCAGCAGATCGTAAGAAAGGCCGTAGGCGGGAAGTTGTGCGAGTCCGCGGTGGAAATCATCACGTAGAAAATATTCATCGGGTTCTTCCTGAAGGACGTGGCGGACGGCTTTGAATTTTGGAAATGTGGAGAGGCGTTCGAGATCCGAATCAACATTTTCATCGATTAACGGCACCCAACCAACGACAGCTTGGATGCGATCCGTTTGATCCGCGAGCGAGAGCAGGAAATCCGATTCCTCAATGACTTGGCGTGCTTGGACAACAACGGTTCCAGTGACACCGGCATCAGAAGTGACGGCTTCCAATTCGGAAGCAAGTTGGTCTTGGGCGAGGGGAGAGCCCTCAGGGATCCAAGGATAATCCTCTTTTAAGTAGCGCCAGAGATGGTGGTGAGAATCAATCATGTTCGCGGTTGCACGGCTATCGAAGCGGAGATAGATGAACTAGGAAACTGAAAAATTTTTATTAAATTACAACCCTCTTTCCCCCTTCCCAGACCGGCTTTTCAGTGTATTCTCTGCCTAAGTGAATAAGTAAGTTCTTGCTTAAGTTTAATTCACGGTTTGAACAAAACCTCCTCATGTCTTGCAAAAATTCCTCAAATAATCCTACCGAGAATTCGTCATGTTTGGGAAAAACATGGTTCGCTTTTTTTTATGGGCTAGGCTTGGCATGTGGTTTAATAGTTTCCAGCTGGTGGCTTGCTCAAAAATTCCTGACACCTACTGCAGTATCAATTTCACCAATAACAGGCTCCACTTCTGCTCCTTTGAACGCAGAGCATATTTCTGGACCATGGGGTAAGCTCATGGTGGAAACCATTTATACGGAAAAGCCTGCCCATTTTATTGATGTCGCTCCGTATTTGAAATCCGAGGAAAAGTGGTTTTTTGGAGAGATGGATATTGCCGAGATTCGTCAATGGTTGACCACAAATGGCTTTGATAGAGAAGTCATGGAAGAGTTGGTGAATGCGGAGCCTATCCTAGATGCGAAGGGTGTGTCCCGGTTCAGCGTGAATGTCTCAATTGATTCTCTGAATTAAGCTACAGCAGGTGTTAATGGGTTATGGTTTGTTTGTGTGTTTAGGGAGATGTTCTGGCGTGCCAGCTTACGGCCTGCGCGGGCATCTTCGAGCTT